>CAYHJO010000015.1:0-35429 GCA_964356715.1 uncultured Turneriella sp.
AAAACATTCCATATTCTGGGGCATAACCATAAATGGAACCTCGATGCCTATTTTGACAACCAGATTGGTGACGGATTCGTGTTCACCGCGCAAAGTTTTGATCGTGAATTTCCCACGAAGCCAAAATTCAGCGGCCATGATGCGGATAAAATATTACCGCTCAGTATGGTCGATTTACAGTTTTATGGCAAGAAAGAGTCGTCGAATATTGAGAATGACAATTTTGCTTCATATTCGTTTCACCCGGCAAATCACGAAGGCACCACACAGACCAATCTGTATCTTATCGATGCAATCAAAGATGGCATCCGTTTTCAGGAACAGGCTGGGTTTAAGGATATCATTGTTCCGCAGTATTTTGAGGTAGATGACTTTGAGAAGTTTCTCGGTATTGTGAAGACGATAAACCGGGAATTGGCCAAAAAGCCTGGCTGCCGCTATCTAATGAGCCTGCCAGTCAGCTATGAACTGCTACAGAATGACGCTAAAGTTGACAGGCTGCTTCTGGTGCTCACGGAAAGTAGCATCCATTTCGACGGTTATTTTATTGCGTTCGAGCAACACCATGACTACAAACAGAAGCTGACGCTGAATTTGCGTTATCTGAGCAACGCCACAAGAATTCTAACCACTCTGAAACACCAACAGTTCACCACTGTGCTGGCCTATGCCAACTGGGACGCTTTGATCTATCTGAGTCTGACCGATATCGATATTATCACCATCGGCTCATATGAAAATCTCCGAAACTTCAAGATCGAACGCTACACGAGCCCATCAGAGGGCGGGCCTTCAAAAGGTTGGTATTTTTCTGTTCCGTTGCTGAACTTCATTAAATCCCAGCTTTTGGATCTCATCAGAGAAAAAAAGTGCATCGATTTGATCAAAAACGAAAAGAATATTTTTTCCGATGCAGTTCTCGCTGACAACTTTCCGTGGAATATGCATAAACCTGACGTACATAAAAATTACCTGTTGAGCATCGACAGGCTTCTCAAAGAAATTGCGGGCATAGCAGACCTGGCCGATCGGAAACAGGCGATGCTGAAAAAGATAAAGCACGCGAGCGCGCTTTACCAGAATCTCCACGCCCAGAAGGTCGTCTTAGCAGAAGAGAGCAGCAACTATCATTTAGGCACATGGGAAACGTTCTTGCTTTCCCGATAGTTTTTGCAGACAAATTCGTTGAATACCAATTGCATTTTCTCGTTGATCGGTTTAATCTTTTTTGGGCGGTAGATGATGTCTATTTCTCCGGAAACATTTATGGATGCCAGGCCGATGCCAAGATCCCTGAATTTATGGACGTTCAGCTGCGCTTGCTTCACGTATCTGCTGTCCAGAACCACGTAGACTAAATCGGCAAACCAGCGGTAGCGATAAGCTTGCAGTAAAGCGCGCTGCCAATTGCGCAGCTTAGCCTCGATGGCGATAGCTTCCTTCACGACCGGCCGATATCTTTGGGAAATCTTCAGAATCGTATCTTGTCTCTTGACGTAGCTCATTGCGATGAGTTTTTTTATAGTCTGCTGCACCGTTCGCGGATTAGAGTGCGATGCTGTACGCAGTTCTTCCAACGTTATTCTCTTGCTGGTTTCAATAATCTTGTAGATCGTGAAATCAAAGTAGGTCAATTCGTGAGCGGCCGCGCTGACCTCAGAAGCTAACCGGCTGATAACGAGATCCGCAATGCCGAAGCCCAGATTCACCTCTTCGTTCAGGCTGGTCTTTGCCTCTGATTGCTCCCATCTGCATAGCTGCGCGTAGGAGCGCTTGAGTGTATTGACCAGGTGGCGTTCGGTACGAAACGATTTCATGTGATGAGGATGTACGTACTGTCGTCAGTATTATGTCCCTTTATTAAGCGGTAAAGCTTTTCCTTTATGTTATGTGGCCGCTTCATTTGGAATGCGTCAAAGAACTCACGCCAATGTGTATCGAGAACACTCCAGAAGCCGTCAGTACACAACAGAAGTTTTTGGTCTGCATATATTGGATGCTTTGTGGTCACGAAATCCTTGCTCGATAGATCGGCCATGCCAAGACACTTGGTGATCACATTTTTCATGGAGGCATGGCTGTGGTCGCGGGTCAATTGTTCCATGAATTGCGACGAAACCACATAGGCACGGGAATCGCCGAGGTGCGAAATCCATACAGTTTCCGGAGAGTTTGTTAAGAAGTAGGCAGCGCAATATGTTGTCTTGAGATCGCGCGTTTGCTCATGCAATAGATGCGAGTTTACGTCGTGCATCAGATCCGAGAGCCTGAAGCGGTCAGATTTCTGGTATTGAGCATAGTTATTTGCAACAAACGTCTTGGACAATTCCGTCGCTAATTTCGCATGGCGCGCACTACTGACGCCATCAAAAACGATAAATAAGCGAAGCTGATCAGCCTCGATCATCAGTGTATTGTCCTGATTCTCCTCATGCTGAGTACCCTGCAATGAATGGAAAATGATTCTGCGAGAGGGCATTTTCTGCTGCAGCTGCATGGTAAGAGTTACAGCAGGCCCGGAATGAATCGGTAACGGGTTTTTTCCATGTATTCACGATATTCGGGTACTGCAGCAAGGTGTCTCTCTTCGGTAATTGCCCGGTAGTAGTAAAGTCCTGTCATGATTACCAAACTTAAGATCTGTGTCAGTAACACCGGATTGTTTTGCTGGAAAGCTTGAATCAGGATTACTGGCAGCATGACAAGCCACCAGCTGAGATTTTTTGCCATATACGCTGGATGGCGAATGAAAGCGTATGGTCCGCGCGTAATGATACCTCGGTTGGTGAGGTTGGAGAATCTGAGGCCAAAAAAAACGGTGGCGCTGACATAAATAATGTAGCTCATTACAGCCAGAATAGCCAGTGTGATTATCAGGTAAGTATTGTTAAACTGCAGGAAATCATGGTCACCGGGGTGAACGTAGTAAAAGTCGAGGAAGACAGAAAATGGCGGATAACACATTAGGGCGACAAACCAACCCAAAAAGGTAGGCTCGGTCGACTCAATGGTGTTTCTGATCCAGCGTGACGCAAATACGTATCCACACCAGGCAAGGCCAACATCAACGAGAAAGATCATACTAAAACTGATATTGTAAAAGTCTTTAATTTTCGTGACTGCGTTACCGGTTGAATGCGCCGTAGCCATATTGCCATATATATACCCCCAGTTTTTTTGCAGTGACTCAAATTGATCGAAAAAGAAAACTGTCATAATTGGTACAAAGAATACTTTGACCAATAGTCCGAGAATCGCCTGTTTCACATCATAGTCTTGGGAAGTTCCCATATGACGGCGCAGCGCACTTTCCAATCTATTTTGCCAGGGAGTGAAGCGCAGCAAGGTTCTGCAGATCAGCAGGAATGGCAGGAAAGAGATTTCTTTGGCGTCTCCCTTAACGTCATGTTGAAGAGCGCGTGTAAGCAGAACATAGGCCGGCAGAAAGAAAAGCGCGCCTACAAAAATGAGTGGAAATACATCGGTCCAAACGATAAATCGCACACCATTGGCCGAATTGTTGTAGGCAATGGCTGTTGCATAGAAGCCTTTGGCGACCAAGAGCAGGGTTAAGGGGCCAATCAGGTGGAGCAAGCTTTCAATCAAGAAAGGGAAATACGCTCTTTCGCGCAATTTGGGGTTAAGTGAAATTATCGGTTGCCCATCGACCCGGATGCGGATGAATAACTCGATACAGAACATGGTTAGCGCGGTTATCAGTAGAATAAGCAACGTATCCTGATGCTTGTTTGTTGTAATCAGGAATCGGCCAAATCCCCAACCATTCTTGTCGATCGCCCCCGCAAAATACCAGAACGATAGGGCGTGCAGCATTACGATGCCCGCTAGGCCAGAGATCCAAGAATAGCGGGTCAGATGCAGCACGATTGGAGACTTTTCAGCGTACGAACACGACAGCAACCATTTGAGTCTGTACGGGAAGAACCTGCATGCCAACGGCACGCCAAGTATTCATAAGAAAGAGTCGTCTCTTGATTTGCATTTGTATATGGACATGCTTACTGTAGCTGGGCGCAATTCTGAATGCGAGTAGTGCACAACTGTTTACAAACCGACGTTTTTGTCAGTATTTTGGCTTTTTTGGCCCTTGGGGTCAGTCGCCAATCATATTACAATGGGGTAATCCCATTACATGCGCCCGACGTATAAACAGAGTAGACTAAGATTTTCTCAGTGGTTGTTGCTGCTCCTGGCAGGTATTTCATTCATTGCGATACCCCGTGCCTTTGCGCAAGATTCAGAGAGCTTCTTCGACGATGAGTTGCCCGAAGAGAAAAAAAATTCGGGTGATCTGAAATCCAAGCCGATCGAACTCAAGGGAGAAGACGAAGGCGAAAAGAAAAAGGCGCTGCAGAAGACGAATGAAAAGGGTGAGGTCGTCGTGCCGAAAGAAACCACCAAACCCAAAGACGATGGGCCGACTGAACAGGTTGCGCCGCTGGCTGCGCGCCCGAAAGAAACGATTCTTGACAATTCGCGTTTTTCCCTCGCAGGCGATTACTTTATGAACACAGGCCGCGGCACAGCCACGCTGCCGACAGGCTGGGGTGCATTTCTTGCCTACGACGCCGACGAATCGCTGAGCCGCGGGTTTGACCTGCGCTTTGAGGCGGGTTATCTCAATATCACTAAAAATCCTTCTTCTATTACCGGGTTCTATCTCGAGGGTGGCCTGTCGTGGCTCTACCGTGTGAACAGGATGCCGTTCCAGTTCATCACGTCTATTCTACCGGGCGTCGGCTATTTCACATTCAAAGATGCCACGGGACAGGGGAATGCGATCAAGCTCACGGCGCATGCGGCGCTCGGCATTGAGTTTCCGCTGATGATGAAGCGGATGGACCGCACCGACGAAATAATTCCTTTCATACAAGTACGCGGCGGAGTGGTATACGATAATGTGTTACCTGTGGTGCACTATGGTGTATATGCCGGCATGGCGTATAAGTTCGGAGCGGTGATATTCAAATATTGAGAGAACATAATGAAGCGAAAACAAACTAAAATTTTCTTACTGATGTCGGCGCTGATTCTGGCGCTGGCAGCTTGCGCCCGAAAGAAGAAGGCCGACGACTTTCAGGTTTTTGGCGGCGTGAGCTACAATGCGGCCCCTAAGGCTCTCGCTTCGAGCCTTGGGCTCAACATCGCCGTGCAGCCAATCGATATCAACTTCGACGGCAAAAGCGATGGTCTGTATATCTGCCGCACGGGTGGCATCAAAAAATTTACGATCACGAACGCTGGCTCGGGCTACACGAACTCTCCTACGGTAAATATAACGCAGACGGGCTGCTCGACGCCGCCGACGGCGCGCGCGGTGGTCGCGGGTGGCCGAGTGGAGCGCGTGGTCATCACAAATCCTGGTGTGGGTTGTAATACCAGCAGCTTTTCTGCTTCGATCGTAGGCGGTTCGGGAACAGGCGCGTCGGCATCGGTAACGGGTGCCAGCAATGGCCGACTTACCCGTCTGTCGATGGTCAACAAGGGCTCGGGTTACAACGCACCCGATCTGGCGATCAGCGGCGGTGGCGGCAGCGGTGCAACTGCGGGCGTGACCATTGCGGGTGGTGTGATTACGTCTGTCGATCTGCTTAACACGGGCGACCAGAAATACAACGCGGCCCCCACTATTGCTGTTTCGGGTGATACGGGTACGGGCGCAGTGGTGGATGTTGTGCCGAATGCAACACCGGCACTGTCAGACCTTGTGCCCACAGAACTCGACGCGAATGGCAACTGCTCGGTGACCTATGACCCCACCAACACAAATCCCGATCTGCGCCATATTCCGCAGATGCTTTTCACCTGGCCCATTACACCGACAGTGGGCTTAGACACGAACGGCGACGGCAATGCCGACTATTTTCTTTATACCAATACCGACGGCTCGTCGCAAGTCATGACGAACTCCGATGGTTCGGGCGCGGTCGCGAAGCTGATCGTCAAGAACCCGGCGATCGATGAAACCAACGACTATCTCTATGATAAACTCAACTACGGTCAGGTCATCGGCTTTGACATTTTGAATAACAACACCATCGCCAATAACATTCTGGGCAAGATTGCGCTCGACCGTGAAGATGGGACTTATATCAACGCCGGCGATCCGACGCCGATCATTTCGCCGATACGTAACGGCGAATATTATGCCGCGCCAATGGACGTGAACATTCTTTGTTCCGACAAGGTCGCTTGCAATGCAATCGCCTACAGTCTCAGTAACGGCGCCGCGCCTGCCGATCCTGATTTTGGCAATACCAATCTCGATCTGACCGGCGTGGATTATACCGGCACCAAACACGCAATCAAACCGGGCGACAGCGGTACGATTTCATTCCAGAATCTGCCTTATGGAAACTACACTCTGAAATACATGGTGCGCGACGCCGCGGGCCGCATTTCGGGGATAACGACGATCACCTTCACCATCGGCCGCAAACCCGATGTGACGATCGTGGGCGTGAGCAACCGCTATGTCTCGACCGCTGCGGGCACGGTTGCCGGCATCCAATGGACGGCGGACACGGCCGACCTCAACAAAAAATTCCGCTATATCGTTGTGGCGAACAGTTCGTGTATCGGTTATACGCGTGCGCAATACATCACGCCGCCGGGCACCGTGCTCGCATCGGGTGGTCCGACAACCTCTGGTACTGTGATCACCACTCCCGTCGCGGCGAACGCATCGGGCATGGTAATGAACGACAATACCGACAAAGGCATCAATTATATCACCGTCTGCGCGATAACCTGCGAACCCAGCGTCGCTCCAGGAAACTGCACCACCGCGAATGAATTGTCTGTCTGGGGAGATACGTACGAAACCGTTATACGCGACGATACCGCACCGACAATCAGCGCTTCGCCGATGTCAGGTATATTCGCGAATCCGCAGCGCATCTGGCTGACGGGTTCTGCCACGACCGCCAGCGCGCCGACCAACGGTACATTGATTCCCGTGGAAATCTGCTATACCTGGGGCGCGGACGCTTCTGGTAACCCGCAGGCGGGCACCAACCCCGCGGACCCGAGTTTTCCCTGCACTGCCGCGAACAACAAAGTCAGTGTGGGGAGCAGCGACACGCAGCTGAACTTCGGTTGCAGCGCGCGCGCGGCGGTTACCGATTTGTCGGTCGATCCGAATTCCTGCTCTTTTACCACCGGTATATATTATCTGAAATATGTCGCACGCGACGCAGCGGGTAATGCCAGCGCCGTCGGTGTTCAGGCCTACGCGATCGGCGTTACGCCACAGATAACCACGCTGACGCCGCCGGCCGCGCATGTCTGGCAGACTGCCAACAACTGGGGAAATACCGCAACGGCCGTTACCTCGCCGCGTATCACGACGACCTGGCAGTGGCAGGCGGATTTTCCGGGAACCTATGAAATCCGCATTGGTGCGACGATCAGCGGCACCGGCACGGCTTCAGATCCGTTTGTGTGCACTGGGGGCACCGTCTCGGGCGCTGCCGACGGAACAGGTACAGTGGCGGCGTTGACTCCAACAACGGTAACGCTCCGTGCGCAGGATATGGCGATTAATACGAATGATGTGAAAGTGTGTTTCACACCAAGTGGTGGTGGCAGCGTTTCAACAGCGACTCAAGCCGTTTGGCGTCTTGAGCCCTATAACATGAATTCAACGTATGCAAAGGTTAATCATGCCACCGGGTCAACAATCACGATTGATGTCGCGGCAGATCTTTTTGCCAATATTAATGGCATCAAGACGATATCGTTCTCGTGCATGGGGAACGACGTGGATTCGAACAATGGATGTACGCCGCCAGCGGGACAAGGAACCGCAAATGCACAGGGAATATACCCGACGTATCAGGTGGCGCCTCCGTTAACCAATCGCGTAACGACTCTCGGTTTTAATGTCACGATTACACTGTGCGCGGCGATGCCTCCTTCAGGAACGGGGTGCGCGGCAACTGCAGCACCGACCTTTGCCACCAATGCGCCTGATGGGACGGCGACGATTCGTCTGTTTATTCTTCAGGATCCTGCAGCGGGCAATTCAATTTTTGTAGATGGCGGTATTGGTGTTGACTCCAATCCCGGTACAGATCGCACCGCGCCAAAGAAAACCATACGTTCGGCAATGGGTGTTGCCGCAGGCAAAGCAGTCTACGTCGTCGGTGGTAATTATTGTGAAAATGGTACGGGTGCTGCCGATTGCGTCGGCAGTCTCGGTGTCGTAACTGTGCCATCTGGAACCAGCATCTACGGGGGGTTTGCCACCTCGACCTGGTACCGACCAAATTTCAGCGTTGGTTCCGGTTCCAATATCGCCGTGATCGACTCGGGTAGCAATGCCAGCGCAACCTCTGTGGGTATGTCGTTGGGCGCGGTAAACACTACGGTCAATATTGAAGGTATTACACTGAATGCACAGGCAGCCACGCCGGATCTTGCTTCAGGCTATAACACGATTGGTCTGCGTGCGACTTCGGGTACGGGTACTTTGAATATTTATAAGAGCAGAATTAACGCCGGCGGAGCACCCGTTGGCGCCGGCGCAGGGCCCTCGCCCGGTGGATCATACGGTCTGCACATAGTTGGCGTCAGCGGTGTGGATATTCGAAATTCGACTATTACTTCAGACCGAGGCTGGCCGGGCCTCAGCGGTGGTGCCGGTGGCGCCGCGGGAAATCCTGGTTTACAAGGCAATGCCGGGGCGGGTGGCGCAGCGGGTTGCAGTATCTGTGGTAACGGCAGTACTGCGCATGCAGCTGGCGGCGCAGGCGGTAATGGTGGTCTGGGTGGTACCAACCGCGGCGGTAACGGCGGCGCGGGTGGCTGGCAGGAAAATGCTGCTAACAAAGCGCCAAATGGCGGCGAATCGGGCGGTTATGATGGTGAAACGGCACCGAACGCCGGTGGTGCCGGCGGCGGTGGCGCATGGGGTACTGCCGGTTGTACGGGAAATGCTGGTGGTGGCGGAACGACGGGCGGTAGCGGCAGCGGCGGGGGCAACGGCGCATCGCCTGGTGCGACCTACGGCCAGATTACTGGCGGTTTTGTCGCCGCCTATCAGGGCTCGAACGGCGCTGATGGTACCGATGCGCGCGGGGGTGGCGGCGGCGGCGGCGGCGGCGGCGTCGAGGGTTGCCTCAATGACGGCGGCAGCGGCGGCAGCGGTGGCGGTGGCGGTGGCAGCAAAGGCACAGGCGGCGAAGGTGGCTGGGGTGGCGGACCTTCGGTCGGTCTTTATCTGGAATCGGTGGGGGCAATTTACCTCGCGAACAATTTTGTGACGCGGAGCAATGGCGGCAATGCAGGTAACGGCAAGAACGGTGGCGGCGGCGGTGCGGCAGGTCCCGCACGCGGTGGCACTGGCGGTTCCAATGACGGTGGTGCGGGTGGCACTGGCGCAGCCGGAGGTTCCGGAGGAGCAGGCGGGCATGGTTCCGGTGGCAATGGCGGGCAGACGATGGGGCTTGTGATTCGCGCCGCAGGTCCGGTGCCGCAGGCAGGACTGAGCTGTTCGAGCAATACATTTAATGCCGGCACGGGCGGCGCGGGTGGCACGAGCGCGGCTAATTCCGGTGCTGCAGGCTTCGCGACCGCTGCCTCCGGCGCAGGCAATCAGGGATTTCAGTTTACCAGCGCCACTGGCGGATCGGGGTTCGCTTGTCCATGAGAAAGCATGAAGCATAGTTTCCGTAAATTTTTCTTCTTGGCGCTGGCCGCCGGTCTGGCGACTGGCGGACTCGCTGCACAGGGCAAGATCAAACTCCGGCGTCCCGGTGCGGCTGCTGCACCGTCCGACAAGATCGCGCTCACCAAACCCGGCAGCGAGGCGGCGGCGCAACCTGCGGAAGACTATACTACTTCAAAAGGCCCCGAATCCCGGCCGCGCACTTTGTATCTCGGACCACTTTTTGGTTTCAACGTTTCCGGCGTGGCAAACGGGCTGCAGAAATCGCAGAACGCGAACGGCTGGGAAGTATCTCCCGTGGTCGGGCTGCGCAGCGAATTGTATTTCAAGCGCGTTTATGGCATCATCACGGACCTGGCATACGAACAGAACCGCGCGTATTTGGTGGAGACACCGACTGCAGGTTATGCGGGGCAGGGAATACTGCGTACAGATTATATGACGTTGCGCTCTATGTTCTCCTACCGGTTTTCCCTGTACAAAGTTTTTGGCAAAGTGAAATTTCTGCGTCCGATTGCAGAAGCGCTGAAGCCATTTGCCGGAAATCTGCAGGCAGGCCTGTTCGCAAAAACCCCGCTTTCCGCTCAGCTCGAAATTCTCGGCGGCACGGTCGGCGATCCCAACGATCCGTTCTATGACGTGAAGCAGTTCACGAAACCTGTCTCCGGAGGATTCATGGCCGGTCTCGGGTTTGAGTTGCGTCTGGGATCTGTTATTTTCTTTATTGAAGGCCAGTATTTCCGGGGATTGCTCAATACTTATAATCCGATCCAGAGTCGTTATTTTTATACTGATAAATTATCCGAGCAGGGCATCTATTTCAGTTCGGGCATAAAAACGGGGATTTATGGTTTTTAAAGATATTTTTAACAAAGGTTTTCGAAGATTTTGCCCGCGGATTAATTCGTGGGCAAAATCTGTAATTCTGCTCATGGCACTTTTCACGCTGAATTGTTTCAGTTCAGAAAAATCGCTGCCGGAAATCACCGGCACGGGACAAATCAGCGGCAAGGTCGTTGGACCCGACGGTACCGCGCTGCCGGGCGTGCAGGTCACCACAAGCTTCCAAGGCAAGACCGTGCAGACCACGACAACGAGTACAGGTCTCTTTTCCATCAACGTGAGCGATGTTGAGCGCGGCCAGGGCTTCAACCTGCAATTCAGTAAAGCCAATTTTGAAAACGCGAATCAGGCAGCGGTTATTAGCCTGCCCAATCTAAAAGTCGATATCGGCAATGTCACGATGTTCATTTCCGGTGGCAGCGAAGTAACCAACCGCAAGATTCTCGGGCAGGTGCTCGATAACTTTTCGTACCGCCCGCTGGCAGGGGCAAACGTAACAACCATCGATTCCGCCGGTTTGGCAGTCGTGACGACCACCGATGATTCGGGCAAGTTTGCCCTGGCGAGCAACTATTTTGCCTTGCAGAGCACTTTTGCCGTGAGCGTTTTCAAATCGAACTACATTACGCGTACCGACCTCGTGGCGAAGATCACCGCAGAAGACAATACGATCCGCAACAACCCGATACGGCAGTACCATAAATTTGGTTCGATCTATGCTTACGCCACCGAAGATACTTTGGCCACCGCACTGAACAGTGTCACGGTTTCGCTCACCAACAGCAACAACCAGGTATTGCAATGCGTTACCGGTCTGGGCGTGGCGCCTGGCGGTCCTTATGACGCGGTGCCGCTGGCCGTTGGCGCCTATTGCCCGAATCTTGCCGGCATTACCTCGCCGGTGACGGGTACGGTCGGTGATAATAGCGGTGGTGTCAAATTGCAGAACGACTTCCTGCTCTTGGGTACCAGGTATACGGTCTCGCTGAGCAGAACCGACGCCAATTGCACGGCGCGTGTGCAGGACGACACCGTGGCAAACCAGTGCTACCGCTCGGTCAGCACGTACGTCGATGTCTCACTTGTCGGCGACAACCCGATCTCCGGTGGCTCCGTAAAAATGATGTGGGATGCCTATATTTACGGGACGGTGGTGGTGACGGGTGTTGGAACACCGATTTCGGGCGCGACGGTAAAACTCTATGATAACACCAATACCTATATTACGCAGACAAATACCTCTGCGACCGGGACATTTCTGCTCGATTCGACGAAAATTTATCGCAACCAGCAGTATAAACTCACCATTGAAAAAAGCGGTTATTATTCGCGCCTGATCGGCTACGCCGGGCCGGACAGCAACGAGATTGTACTGAACCCAATCAACGTGCGCGGCGCCAACAGCGCTAACACGCTGAGCACTACCGGGCCGATAATTAGTCTTAAAGCTCTGCCCCCACCGACGCATTGCGTTACCGGTACGGTCAATGACTACTGGAGCGGCCTGCCCGTAGATGGCGCGACTGTCGGAATCTTCGACGGTGGCTGGAGGGTCGCAATAACAGGCCCAGCTGCTGCTAGCTTGGGTTGTCCGGCAATTAGTAATGGGCAATTTATTATTGGTGGAAACTTTTCAAACACGGCCGTCGATGCATTTGATTTACAGATTTCTAAACCGGGTTACACGGGTGAAACTTTGGTAGATAAACAGGCGTTCAAGTTTACGCACAACGGTGTTGTTGCGCCTTTCAATTTAGACACCCAGCTCGCCTGTTCGGCAACTGCGCCTTTCCCCACAACCGGTGGGGCAAATTGTGTCACTAAACTTGTGGTCTATCCGATTGGCTTATTTGCAGTCATTAATGGGACTTCCAAATATTTCCGGAATCAAATAAAACAGACATACGAGAAATTTCTCACCGAAAAAACCGGACTCACCATTTCAGGCAGAACCGGCGATCTGCAGCTGACATCCTCCTCACCGCAAAAAACCTATGACTACGATGGCATTTACCTGCACCTCGATGACACGCCGAAACTTTTGCCAGGCGTGCCCGAAGGCAAATGGTCGAACCATGTTCCCGTGAACCCGTTGCCGACGGTGTGCTCACCCACGGTGTCGAGTCCGTGTTCACCGCAGGCCAATGGCGTACTGTCAGAAAACATCGGCACCGATTCGCGCATTCTCGCCTGGGATATCAAGACGTATGTGTATTACCATTTTTACGCTGCGGCTCCGGGCCAATACACAATACAGACGACGGGTTCAACCGACACTGTCATTTCGCTCATTGCGCAAACGGGTGCGAACCTTGGCACGGACGATGACAGCGGCACGGGATCCAATGCGAAGATTGGCCCGCTGAACCTGCTCAGAGGCTGGTATTACATTAAAGTCAAAGGCAAAAACGATAACGTTTTCGGTTTCTTTGACGTTTCCGTCACCGGGCCGACGCAGGCGCAAACGAATTACAATACGATGCTGTCACCGGCTGCAACTTATGCGACGAATTGCGCAAGCAATAATGGCAATCTCGTGCTGTCCTGGTACGATGCGACAGGGCACGTGTTATACATAGCCGGCCCGGGTGAAAACGGCGGTTGCAATGCCTCGGCTACGCTCGAGAAACATGGCCCTATCGGCGATATTGTGCGCGGCCGTTTCGGTGGTATTCTCAGACCGGTAGCACCGGTGGGCAGCACCGCAACTGTGACGAGCACGGGGCAATTTCAGGGATTCTACAACATTATTCGCTCGGAATAACATGCGCTTCACTGCCGCCATTTTTTTGCTGCTGTCACCCGCGCTTGCCGCGCTGAACCTGGGTGAACTGCAGTTTGTCATCGGCGGCAAAAAATATAACACGACGCATGCGCAGGGAATAATCACCACGAAAAACGGACGTGTGCGCATACACATTGCGGTCAAAGATATCGATTCCCGATTCATGCTGGTGCTGACAGCCGATGTTGCCAAAGGGGAAGAAACCAAACCGCTGACGCTGACCACGCAGGATTCCGCTTTGGGAGTCACATTGCGCACCATGCAGGGCTCGATGGCTGTTCTGCCTCACCAGCAGCTGGCGCAGATCAATGATTTGACCTACACGGAACGCGTACAGGTGGAGACGGATCAACTGGAACAGGTACCCGAAGAGCACGGCAGGCATGGCCATTCGCACGGCAGACTGGAAAAAAAATTCAGGAAAAAAATCCGCAGCGAATACCGCAAAGTCAGGCCGCGCTGGCATACGATGAGTGCGAAGGAAAGGCTCGCCACCGGTGAAGGTGTCATCGAAAACGGCGCCTTTCGGGATGCATTTCTCAGCCTGCAACTCATACCTGTTGTTTCCGGTGGCAAAGTTGTTTCGTACGATGGTTCATTCGCCGGCAGTGGCCGGTTTTCAAAATCCATATCGGGAGCCGAAATCAAGCCCATTCAGGGCGGTGTGTTCAGTGTGAAGGTGCAAAGTGTACCATAAATTCTGGCAACATCTGCTGATCCTGTGCTTTTTCCTGCTGTCAGCCCATGGTGTGACGGCTTTTACGCACGAAGTGCACAAGAATATCCCCGAAGAAGGTTTTCTTTTTATGGAATTTCAGGGCACGAACCAGATGCGCTGGGCGGCCGATTACCTGAAGGCCAAAGCCGGCGGTCGTTACAGCGGCACCTGCGTCAACATCAACTATACTCCGTCAGAAATGTCGCTGGGCGACAACGTGCAATGCGGCGCGATCGGCATTGAACGCGTCGGCGGAGTGAAACCCGATTATTTCTGGGATGCCTTTTGGGACGACCTGCTTTTTTTCAACTGGCATGTGGAGGATTTCGGATTATACTCCAATAACTTCACATCCTGGTTTCACTTTGTTAATCTGCTGAAAACCAATGAAAGCGGTAATACTCTGGTCACCAACAACTACAACAAATTTGACGGTTATGGTTATAACCAGACTTTCGGTTTTCCCAATATGGGTATCGACTATCTGCTGGCAGTATTCATGAATAATGCGCAGATGTCTGTCAATCTTCCCAATTGCACCGACAGCACCTGCAATGAATGGCAGGGGATATCCTCTCTGTACAGAACGAACCCAGCCGTCGACTATAAGCAAAATGGTTCCACGACACCTGTCAGCGGCGGCAGCGGCAGCAAAGCCACCGAACAGGCCGACGGCACGAACTATAATTGTTTTAGTGATCTCACTCTGCTGGGCAATTGCCCCGACCAGGGCGCTGAGGTTGATGGCACGAAACAAATACCCAACGCGAATCCCGGTGCGGGCAATTTTCTCTACGGCGATGAAGACTGGGTGATTTACGAACCCGCCACTAACGCAGCGACTTTTTATTATAACGAGATGTGGCTCGAAGGCCTCGCTTCAAAGAACAGTTCGCTGCAAACCGGGCCGATTCAGGGACGGTATTATTCTGTTACTGGCGCCGAAATTCTATACTTCACAGTTGTGCAGCACTGGGCCGGTGACATGGTGCAGCAGGCGCATATCTGGTCGACGATCGGCTATAACCACGGCGACTATGAAAGTTATGTGGATACCAAGTATGGTGTCCGGCAGATCGGCGGATCGGATTCAGACAAAAACTACGAAAACTATCTGGAAAGTCAGGCCTATGCAAATACCTGGCAGGCCCGCTACAATCAGCCGGTCGGTAATATCGATCGATTGCTGATGGAACAGGTCTTCCGCACTTACTATAATCGACTGCGTGCCGGTTACGATTTTATGACGACTTCGAATAAGGGCGTGTGGACGACCGCGGGAATCTGGGCGATTCGCAACGGCACGGCGGAAACGGCCATCATCACCGAAAAGGCGGTGATGGATTTGCGTAAGTGCCGCAACAACAGCAGCTGTGATAATCTCTGAGACTGATTCAACTGCGTGTATCGGCAATTTGCCGCAGGAATCCCGCCACAGCGTCGCTGAGAATGCTGTAAACTTCTTCGAAGGCGTCTTCGCCATGACCCCAGGGATCGGGGACGGATAGTCCTTTATTGCCAGACTGCCTGATGCTAAAGTCGCGCATCAGGTGAACCTTGACCGCGGGAAAGCGGAATTCGCCGATCAAAGATTGGCGGTTGGCCGTGTCCATCGCGATCACGTAATCAAAAATTTCTGCGTCTTTGTGGTGAACCGGCCGACTACGCTGTTTTTCTATTGAGATGCCGTATTTGCGCGCTACCTTGATCGAACCGCCGTGCGGCGGCTCCCCGGCGTGCCAGCCCGAGGTGCCGGCAGAATCTGCGTCGAAGAGGTGTTCAACGCCCAGCTTCAGCGCCTGATGCTCAAATATACCCTGCGCGAGCGGTGAGCGGCAGATATTCCCGAGGCAAACGAAGAGGACGCTCTGCATGGCGCCTATAATCCGGCATAGGAGGCAAGGATGGCAAAACCGGCAAGAACTTCATCGTTATCGTGCGCGTTGCCTGCGTCGAGCCGCCAGAGGTCGTGAAAATAACGGCAGATATTGGCGCCTTCGGGCGGAATATAGGCGCAAGTCGATTTTTGATCAGCATAGATCGGTATCTGGCTTTTGGCGAACAGGGGATTGATCAGGAGGTCTTTTCCCTCGAAGGGCAGCGAGCGCGCCATCAATGGCAGCGCATCTTCACCCAAGGGAAAAACGCCAAGCGTCTCGAGTTTCATTTCGCGCGTATTGAGCTGCTGGATCTTGCCTTCAAATTCAGCTCTGATTTTTCCGATATCAGTGATCAGGTAGCCGCCGGCACCGTCGCGGTATACGCCGGGCCGCAGCTCTACGAGCTCTGACCTATCGAACGGAGATATCATATCTAAATTCTGTGAAATTCCGACGCTCCGTAAAGATTTTTACGGCGCAGAGAATTCTGGAATACCGGCCGTCATGAGTACTGCGAACGATATTGAGGAATCATTGAACCTTAAGCTGGATTTTGCGAAACTGGGCGATATCGGCCGCAGGGGGTTTGCAGTTTTGCCGGTGGTTGTACAGGAAACAGAGACGCTGGAGGTGCTGCTCATTGGCTATGTGAATGCGGAAGCGCTGCGTCTTTCACTCGAGGAAAAGCGCGCAGTGTTCTTTTCCACATCGCGCGGAGAAATCTGGCGCAAAGGAGAGACGAGCGGCGACTGGCTGGATCTCGAAGAGGTGCGCGTAAACTGCGAGCAAAACAGCCTGCTGTTTCTGGTCAAAAAACGCAGTTCCGGTTCGTGCCACACGAAAGGAGCTGACGGGAAAACCCGCAGCAATTGTTATTACCGGCGGGTGAAGTCATCAGATTTGCTCGAATTCCTCTGAAAGGCATCATGGACCGCGCCGCTGAATTTCTGCTCCGCTCGAATGCTGCGGCGTCGTTCTGGGCTGCCAGATACATTCTGCTGTTTCTGAGCGCTTATGCCCTGATACTTGTTTTTTTTCCGCTGCACCTGCAGTCGGTGGAATCTTATGCCTATGCGGCCGCCATTGATGGCTATTATGACCTCTCGACGACTTTCAGCGTTGGACAACCCGGAATCCGGCTGCCCGATTTTGGACGCTATCATCCGAACCATCCATTGTCGCACCTGATCGGCGGAGCTTTACGCGACTTACTGCACATTTCGGGTTTGACGACGTTTCGTTTTCTGAACGCGCTCGGTGCAATCCTTTGCCTGTTCTACCTGTACCGCGCCGCGAGGCTTTTGTGGGCGAGTGAGTCGGTTAGCCTTGCCATCGTCGCCATGCTGGCCTTCAGCCATGCTTTCTGGTCGGGGGCGCAGTCGGGTGAAGTACACTTGCCATCCGTGGCCTTTCAATCCGGCGCGTTATTCTACCTGTTGCGCTATCTGCTCACCGCGGCGCCTGACCGTAACACGAATCTGCTGAAGGCCGCTGCTTTCTTCTCGCTGGCGGTCGCTTTTCATCTGTATTCTCTTTTCGCGGTAATTGCAGTGGCATTGGCTCTGCTGACCGATTCGGTGAGCAAGGACCGCTGGAGGCTTTACCTGACGGTTGCGATGATTGTGTTCCTGGCTTTTATCGGCACATATCTCGTCGGGGTGATTATCGCATTGCGGATTGATTCAGTGCAGCAGTACTTTGGCACGATGCTGATGTATACCCACCTGACGCAGACCCGCTATACCGGTGCAGAATGGTACGGCATGGTCTTTCAGACCGTCGCGCACGCACTGGTCTCCGGTGCGAACAGCCTGGCGAACGGCGTCAAACTGGTTATCGGATTGGTACTTTTCGCGGGGCAGCTTGCAGTTCTGAAAGCCAGATTGCACAGGGCAGTCGCCATGTTGTTGGTCTCATGGCCGCTTGGCTATTTTCTGCTCAATGTTGCGATTAGCGGCCGTGCCGATGGAATCAACGGCTGGTTATTTTCGCTGCCGGTTTGGTCTCTTGCCTGCGGTGCATTGTTCGCTGTTTTCGTCCGCCGCGGTGAAACGAAGATCTATGTTTTGCTGATTCCGGCGCTTATGGCAGTTTCGAATTTTGTTCTTTCCATATTGCCGGCAAGCCGTTTACCTGAGAGGGATTTTATTTTTGCCGGCAATCCCGCACAGGTACTGGCTCAGGCTGGCTATGGCAACCGTGTGAAACCTGGTCAGGCTATAGCTTACGTCGTTTCCGATCCGGTTCTGACGATGGCAGAGGTATGGCATACTGGTTCTGTCGATGGTTACAATAACCTGCAAGTCTTCTTTATGTGTTGCGGTATCGACGATACTGAAAAGAAGTTGGTTGCATGGCTCTCGCGCAATGCCGGCGCACTGGTTATTAGCGACGATCTCGGCGAAAAAGTTGGCAATATGCTGGCAAAACAAATACCACCTTACATCCTCGCAGCGCAGAATAACGGCGAGCTGCGGCCTGAACTTGTGCCGAGTTCTATCTTTTTTACGCGGCCGGCGGGCTACCGCATACGAAAACGCATTTCGCTGTATATTCCCGGTTGAACGAAAAGTTAAGCTTCCGCGAAAATTGAAGATTCCATTTGCACGGCCCCGGCATCATCGTAGTCGGCTACAAAACGGAAAGTTCTCGCGTCTTTATGCAGCGTCAGCGAACGCCGTTGCAGAGGACTGCGTGAATCACGCAGACGGGTAGCCGTTTGCAGCAGCGGTTGCCTGATCGCGCGGTCGTCGGTTTCTGCGATGGGCGCTTTTTCCATTGCAGAAAGAAACAGGTTCACATGCAAGGTGGCAAACGAGCGGGCCGGCAGGCAATGCATGTTGTGCACCAGCAGTTTCTGGATGTAGATTTTATCGGTTCTGGTCAAGGCGCTGAATTTTGCGACACCGCGATTCAGCAACCAGAGGTCGCCCCGATGAGTCAGATCGCAGAGAATCTTGTGGCGCAACAGGTGCGGAATATCGAGTGCCGAACCGCCGATGACGCTGCTGCCCACGCCGTCGCGGATATCCATACACAGGTAACCGCAGGGCTCTCCGCCGCGGCTTGCGATAAAAACAGTACGGTCGCTGCGGGAGATAAAATTGCAGCTGAATTCGATTAAGCCCGGCAGAATCGCATTATGGTCAAGGCACGGATTCGCATGGTAGTGGTTTGTGTATGCTGTATAACAGCGTTTGACCAGTTGATCAAGCAGGGGGGCGTCGTGCTCGGCCAGCTCTGTTATATCGGCGCCCGAGTGCAGAGCATCAGCGACTGTGCGGCGGTTCAGCGATTTGCGAAATTCGAGCAGGGTATCGGCGGGTATCGTCTGGCACCTGGGGGCGAGCGCCGGCACGAGCCTGGCCGCATCTTCTGCGTCCATGCGCAGTATCGCCACATCGGTATGCAACTGAGCGCACTGTTCGAGAAAGCTATCCACCTCATGAGGTGCCAGTTTTCCGCCACGGCAGACAACGAGACCGAAGCGGCGGGATTCCGATTCTGAAAGATTCAGGTGCATCGCTGGTACGGCAACCGCATTTTGTCCGCATGACAGGGCGCGAACTCAAATCGTGTCCCAGTCTGCGAAGTGCAGCCTGCACCAGGTATCGTAAACGTCGAGCCATGCCTCAAAGCTGCGGAGATCTCTCATCGCTTCGCGCATGCCGCTCATCATTAGCGTATAGATAGACACGTAGTGGCGGCATTCGCTGCAGTCGACGTTCGCGATGCAGCATTCGCTGTCGGAGTAGGAGAAATCTGTATGGTGCTGTCTATGGTAAGGCATCGCGAGAATGGCACAATTCGTGGCCATGCCCGTCTGCGGATCGATGTGGAAAACAGGCTCCAATTGGTGGACAAAACGATTATAGTGCGGCGAAAAGATGACTGTGTCTGGAAAATCATCGATCAGCCTGGCCAGCAAATCCTGCGATTTGAGCAAGTCATTGCCTGAAAACACGAGGTTCGACTCCCTGTTGCTGAGGCGAAATGTACCCTTTGGATCGGTTTGCTCCCCCCGGCCGATTTTCTCTTTGTATTGCCGCGAGGCGCTGAAGTGGTTGAACGAAATGCGCAGGCCATTGTCTGCCATTTTTCGAACGACGCCTTCGATGTCGGCGATGTTCTGCGGATTGATCGTGTAGAGAAATACCGCCCGGCGGTCACCGCGATAGTTGCGGATCGCGCGTTCGAGCACCTTTCCGCCGCGCAGGCGTTTGTCGGTTTCTTCGCCGCCCCACACCGAGATGTGTATCATGAACGGCAGGGACGCGTCGAGCTGAATCGTACCGTTGGAATAGATGAGCCCGTTCTGCCAGAATTTCGCGGCAATCTTCAGGCGGTCTTGCACGAGCGCGGGTTCGGCGCCGGCAAAATGGGGAAAGGTGATGCCGCGTTGTTTTTCGGCAGCAAAAAAAATCCCGTAGTCTTCAAGTGTACGATTTGAATCGTAATGCGAAGAAAGTTCGCCTTCGAAAAAAAAGCAACCTTCGCAGCGCAGATTGCAGCTGTTGGTGATGTCGTAGCCCGAGATGCGTATGGGGAAATTATGGCGTTTGATTCTCTCCCATTTTTTCCGCAGATTTTCATTCTGCAGATAGGTTTCTATCACACGCGAGGGCATGGCAGTGACAGTTGTTGCGAAACCTCACGGTCAAGCAAAAATTGCCTTTGCGCTGTATTGGCGACACCATGCTTGCGGCTAAACTCGGTCTGAGCGCGGCCGGGGTGCACAAAATGGACCTGACTGAGCAGATCGAAAAATTCCATACGGAAGGTAGCATAGTATTGCCGGGCGTGCTGGGCGCTGATGAGATTGCGGCGCTGAAATTGCAGCTGGAAAGTGCGATAGCTGCCGAGGCCGCATTGCAGCGGGACACGGCATTCGCCGATTATGGTATGCTGCTCGCCGCGCCCATACATGGGGGTGCATTACTGAAACTGGCGGAGCATGAGGCGCTGTTTGCGCCCGTCAATGCGCTACTGGGCGAATCCTGTATTATCCACGTGTATACATCCTCATCGCTGCCGCCGAATGCCACGAATTACGGTTCGCGCATTCACCATGAACGCAGCGACAGATATCCCGACATAGCGGATTTTGTCGGCATGATCATTTTGCTCGATGATTTTAGCGAAGCGAATGGTGCCACCTGGTATTTGCCCGGTTCGCACAAGAGGCGCGAACGGCCAGACGAGGATTTTTTTTACCGGAACGGCCGCCGCCTGATTGCCGCCGCAGGCTCGGTCTATTATTTTGACTGGCGGCTCTACCATGCAGGCGGTGAGAATAAGACTCACTTCTGGCGGCATGCGCTCGCGATGGGACTCACTCCGGCTTACCAGAAGCAAAAAATAGATTTGCCGCGTGCAATACCTGCTGAATTTGCGAACGAGATCAATGCCTTCGCAAAACAGAAACTTGGATATTTCTCTCAGCCGCCCGTTTCGATCGAAGAATATTATAAACCACCGCACGAACGTTCATACCGTCAGCCACCGGTGTGAAGTGGACGTCTTTATTGCGCACAGCCCGTGCCGCAAACCGACAGGAGTGACGCATGTACTATAATCCCGAAGACTTCCCGTATCTGAAAGAAATTACGCGCAACTATGACACGATTCTCCGGGAGTTTATGGAAGTTGCGGACCAGCGCATGAAGCCCATGATCGACGCGCACATCACAACGACCGGGTGGAAAGGATTCCCGCTGATGAGTTCAGGTTACCGGTTTCGCGAAAATTGGGCGCTGTGCCCGAAGACAACTGCGATTGTGCAGAATCTGCCAGGGCTGTACGCGGCTGGGTTTTATATGCTGGAGCCGCACACGGAGTTGCCGGCGCACAACAACTTTCCCATGGATATCTATCGCATGCACATGGGTCTGATCACGCCTGAAAACTGCGCATTTCGGGTGGGCAAGGAAACCAAAGCCTGGCGCAAAAAAGAATGGCTGGTCTTTTGTCCGGAAGTGGAGCACGAAGGCTATAACCGCGCCGCGACGCGCCGCGTTATCTTCTTGATTGATGTATGGAAAAACCCGCAGCGAAAACCGCTGCGCGATCGTTTTCTGACGTGGCTCGGCGGCGTCAAAATCATGATCAGCAGAACTGCGGCCGGCAGGCGTTTTTTGCATTTTGTCAGCACCAATCGTGGCGCGCGGCGCGTCGTGGACTGGCTTACCGGCAGAAAATAGGCAATTTACTTTGTGGCGAGAATGGGGTGGCGACGGCGCACGAAAGCCGACCAGATATAGGAAAAATAAGAAGGATTGCGC
Organism: uncultured Turneriella sp.; assembly: GCA_964356715.1. Classification (GTDB taxonomy): domain Bacteria; phylum Spirochaetota; class Leptospiria; order Turneriellales; family Turneriellaceae; genus Turneriella. The sequence goes on from CAYHJO010000015.1 coordinate 22,199, forward strand.
GCGAGCAGGTTCATGCCGAACAGCAGCGGAGAGATTCTCATAGCCTGCGCCAGGCGGTTGAACTTAAACCCGACTGAGCATGTCGTGGTGAGGTTTTCCACTGCGTGCCAAACAAGCGGAGGACAGACTAAGACGTCTCCCGGTTCAAGCAGGATTTCCCAGCCGCGCAGCGGGTTTGTCCCGACCGGGGGCAGTTTTCCCAATGGCTGCAGCGGACTGAAAAAATAAAAGCGGCCTGCGGAGGGCGGTTGCAGGCGGCGGGTTGCACTGACCGGGAAAAGCACCCAACGTTTTTTGCCGAAAACCTGGATAAAGATATTGCAGTTGAGCTCTGAATGCAGCGGTGTCTGGCTACCCGAAGCCCCGAGGAAAAACTGCAGGTTCACCCGCCCGGGAGATTTTCCGATTTGGTTTAACATCTCGAAAGGCAAATCCTGCCTGAGTTCCGGAGCATTATCCAACAGGTCTGAAAAACGCAGATAAACGTCTTTGTGTTTTTTCAACAGCGCGATGTATTCAGCCAATGGCATAACACGATCGTCATATGCTGTCTTTCGGGTACTGAGTCCCGTCAGGGAGAGAATTTTCACCGGGGTACTTCCTGCCTTGCGGATCAGGTACGGGATGCTCCATTGCGCCACCGCAGTTCCCTTAGCCCCGCCTTTCCAGACCACGGGCTCTTTGCCCCGTGCCAGCGCACTGCGCGCTTCGGCCGCCGAAAAAACCTGTCTGACGGGAAGGTTGAGCAACACACCCTGCGGTGTCAGGGGATATTGCCGATGACGGATTTTCTCCAGACGCGAAGCGGCGCGCCGGCCGGCAATATGTTCCAGAAAAAACAGGCACGAAAACAGCAGCTGGGTCATGGGTGCGCAACACTTCCGTGCGGCTTTTGGTCTGAACCGGCTAAGGATGCGCCTGTCAACGCCTTTTCATACCGCTGCCCATTTTGCATGACAAACAGGTTTTGAAATTCATTCTCAGTCTATTATCTTACCCGTGCTAATTTTGGCTTGACGCAGAGAAAAAGTGACTCGGAGAAAAAAATCATGTGGCGGTGTTTTTTTATCCTAACGCTGTTGCTCGATGCCGCAGGCGCAGCGGATTATTCGAAGCAAATCAAAAAGGCGACGCTGTATCTTTCGCAGAATCTGCACAAGACTGATGCCGGCATGCTCGGTCCTCTGAAGGTGATGATCAAAAAGTACAATCTAAAACTGGAAATTACGGAAGCGCAAATGCGAATCATGCGCAAATACCCGGATAAAGCCCGACTTTGGCTTTCCGGTATTGAAGAAGGTTTTGCAGTATCTGAACTCGAAATCCGCGCCTTGCGGGGGATACCCTGGCTGATCGCGGCCGCAATGCATTGTGACAAGTACCCTTTGCCATGGGATTTTGTTCTTAAAATGCGGCAAATACGCGAGCGCGGAGGCATCGGTATCACGAGAAGCCTGTTCGCGATCTATCTCGTGGAATCCAAAGGCTGTACGCACAATGCCCTGCAGATCGAGGAAGAAAAGGAAATATTATTGCGCAACCTGCCTGAAGTTGTTCAGCGCAATCCGATTGGCTACGAACTCTGGTCGGAGTGTCTGCTTGCTCTCTATTTTGCGGATCGACGCAGCTGGATTACCAAAGACCTCCTGGAGCTGCTCGTGAGTGAACAGGCCGAAGACGGCTCATGGCGGCATAATTTTCACGACACTGTCAAGTCACTCTGGGTCCTACTGGAAGACAGGGATGCGTATGAAACGCGCCAGCGAGAAGTCCGACAGCGAAAGGCCGTGCGGGGAAACTGATTTGCGCAGATTCGTTACCCGTCTTTTGGTGCTTGCCTGTCTGCTCTTAACGCAGCATTGCCATATCAAACCGCCTTCCGGCAGGCCGTTCCATATCATCAATCTGAGCCTTCCGCGTACAGCCACGACATCTTTTTCCGGTATTTTTGACCGTTTCCCATCCACACACGAATTTTTGATTTCAGCCACGATCAATGCACTCCTCGATTTTCGGGAGAAAAAAATATCGCGCGGGCAGCTGAGGGAATTTCTGCTGCGCAGGGACAGACAGGCCGGACATTACGTCGATTCCGCGACCTTCTTCTTCCTTGAACCGGAATTGTTGATAGATACATTTCCTGAGGCGAGATTTTTTTTGTCTGTCAGGGATTGCGAATCGTGGGTTGCTTCGATGGCAGATATTTCCGTGCTGTCGCACCGTTTGCAGGCCAGGGGGGCAAAAACCGTCGATCTGAGATTTCTCGGCAGGTTTTCCCGGGTTTTCTTCACAAAATATTCACCGGCGATTTTTCTCGAGGCGGCGAAATTACGGAGCGAAGCGGGGCGCATAGTACACGATCTGGCCTCCGCCTGGGAAATCCATGTGGCGCGCGGCCTGAGAGCATTGCACACTGTCGAACCGGAAAGGAAACTTATCATCGAGACGGTGCGTTTTAACGATTCTGTCCCCCGGATTGCCCACCTCGCAGGCCTTTCGGTGAGCGATCTGAATCTGGAGAAAATGCACATGAACAAAGATCGGGATCTCTCGGGGCATCGGTCAATTCTCGGTCCGCAACGGATTTATTCTGAATGTAATCCGCGCCAAAAGCGCATCGACGCGCTGCTAAGCGGCGCAGCATTCTGACCACAAAAGAGATTGCCAGACTGGCGGACTCGACCCATGCGGCGTGCGGGAGCATTTGGCCATGGTTCATCGATATCTGTTTGTCAAAGCGCGCGGGATGCATACCGAGTTTAATACGGTGTCACCTCCGCTGGGACCATTGGTGCTTGCCGCGATTGCCCGGGACGAACTCGGAAAAGAAATCCGTTATCTTGATACTTATCTGCATTCCGACTACCGGAATAAATACCGGGAACTGCTGGAGAGTTTTCAACCTGAAGTGATAGGCATCAGTGCGCTTACGGCCGAGTCGGAATGTATGCACTGGCTTGCCGATGCTGCAAGAGAGATTTGCCCGTCATCGCTGGTCATAGCCGGAGGCCCCCATCCTACAGCTTACCCTGATGATACGCTGAAAAATCCGCATATCGACATTGCCGTCATCAACGAAGGGGAAATAACGTTCAGGGAAATTGCCGCGTGCTTAGATAATGATACCAGTTGGAGAGATGTTCCCGGTATTGCACGTCGTGACGGCGGTCGCGAAATCGTTTTTACGCCGCAACAAGTTTTTATTTCTGATTTGGATAAAATACCGTTTCCCGCGTTCGATCTGGTCGATTTCGATGCGTACGCGAAGCTGACGGCTTTTACACCGGTCAGACGCAGGCGCTATATGAATATCATGACCAGCCGTGGATGTCCCTACCGCTGCACTTACTGTCACTCCATTCAGGGCAAGAAATTCCGGGCTCATTCACCGGAATATGTCTTATCCATGATTGAGCTGCTGATAAAAGATTACGGCATAAGGCATTTTGAATTCATCGATGACATTTTTAACTGGGAAAAAGATCGCCTGGAAGCGATTATGAAGGGCATTATCGCACGAAATCTGAAAATTCACTTTTCGTTTCCCAATGCTTTGCGTGGCGATAAACTCGATGCGGGGCAGATTGAACTCATGGCGGCTGCGGGGTTGGAATTTTCGGCGATCGCAGTAGAAACAGCGAGTCCTGAACGCCAGCGGTTGCTCAGGAAATTTCTCGATATCGACCATGTCACGGGTACTATCCGTGAACTGGCGAAGCGAAAGGTTTTCACCTGCGGTTTCTTTATGCTCGGATTTCCCGGTGAAACGAAAGAAGAAATGAAAAATACCGTCAAGTTGGCGATCCGGTCAAAATTACACATGGCCTATTTTCTGACCGTGACACCTTTTCAGGGTACCGAGATTCACCGGCAGGCGCTGGACGCACAGCTGGTGCCGACGGTCTCCGAAATCTATAAAGAGCAATACGTAGATCAGAAAATAAATTTAAGCAACCTTTCTGATTCAGATTTCTTTTGGCTGAAAAAATGGGCGTATTTGCGGTTCTATCTGAATCCGTGGCGAGTCTATTGCATTGTGCGGGATGCGCCGAGCCGCATTACTCTGCTGATGCAGGGACTCGGTCTGCTGCGGCTGATTTTCAACAAAAGAGCCGGCAATCAGCCGTTGGCACTCTTCCGGGCCAGGCTGCGCAGGTTATGGAATCGCGAAAAAATCGCCGAAGCAGATGTCAACGTTTTCTACAAACAGGCGAGGCGGAGTCGTGCGATTGCGCAGAGATCGACTTAGATACGGTTTCGCCGTTGATCTCAGGAATCTACCGATGGATTAGGCGGCGGAAAGTTTGTTACCGGGAATTATTGGTGTCGGTCTGCTTTTTCATCTTGCGATGAATCTTGTTGTGCTGGCCCGATTGGATTACAGTATCGGTTGGTATTCGCTCCTCGACCTGGGGGGAATTGTTGCCGGGCTGTACACGACAGATCTTATTTCGAATTTTATACACTGGTTGGGGGACTGTGATATTCCCTGGAAAAATCGTTTTTTGGCCCGGTTTCACGAATTATCGATGCTGCACCATAAACGTCCGGCGGATATCCTTAGTCTGGGTTTCTTTCACATAAAGGGGAACATTGCATTTTTTTACAGCCCGCAACTGTTTCTGGCTTACCTGCTTGCGCCGATTGCCAGTCTGAGCCCGCTCGTGTTTTTTTTGCTGGTGATCAGCAATTTGATGCTGCTCGCGCACTCGATACATAAAGCATGCCATAAAAAAAACGCCGGAGCTCTGCTTGCCTGGCTTCAGTCGATGCGTCTGATTATTCCAACAACCTATCACCTGGCGCACCATGCGGTTCCGTACAACCGAAACTTTGCTGCCATTAACGGCTGGTCTGACCCGCTTTTTTACAGATTGGTGGCGCGTTGGCGCAAGCCACGGTGATGCGGAAATTCCGTGCGAACGCTGCCAAACGGATCACAGTTTTCTGATACGCGCCGTACTGCCGCTTCAGTCTTTGGCTCGGTTGAACATGGCGGTGCAGAAAAGCAAACTGCTGGTTTCGGTTGTCAGTCCCGTCTACAACAATGCCCGGCACCTGTCCGATTTGACCCGGGAAATCACCTCATCTCTTGCGGGCTTCAATACCGAAATCATCCTCGTGGATGACGGCAGCCCTGACCATTCATGGCAAGTCATCAGAGAACTTGCGAAGCACCGTCAACCCAGGCTTAAGGTGCGCGGAGTCAGGCTCAGTCGCAATTTTGGACAGCACGCGGCGATTTTTGCCGGCCTCAAACATGCCCGCGGCAGTTACGTTTTCGTGCTCGACGCCGATCTGCAGGATAACCCGGCGTTCATGCGAGCCATGCTGGACAAGGCCCTCGAGGGTTTCGACATTGTCCACGCGCGCCGCACCCGGCAGCGCATGAACTTCAGGCGTTTGGTGACAAAGCTCGTTTATCGGCTGCTAACCCTGTCGTCTGAGATACGCCTGCACGCCACGATGGGGAATTTTAAGCTGCTGAGTCGGCGCGCGCTCGATACTGCGCTGCGGTTCGCGGGACCGCAGCCTCTCTTTGAACTCATGGTCGATCGGGCCGGATACCGCGCAGCTTCAGTGGACGTAGAACGGCGCAACCGTCCCGTGGATGTCTCTGCGTACAATCTGCGCGATAGCCTGCGCTTCATAGGCAATTTGCTGGTCACCTATTCATCCCTCTTATTTCGCCTGTTCCTGTTCGGCGGCCTGTTGCTCATTCCTGTGGGGCTGATTGGCATGGGCTGCGGCTTGTATTGGTCGGCAGTTCCATATCTGGTAGTTGCCGCGGCACTTTTTAACGCCGGGTTAATTCTGCTTTGTGCCGCCATTGTCGGCCTTTACGTCCGCGCGCAACAAATGTCGACTCGCGGTGCACCTGCCTTTGTCGTCGAAGAAGAAGTTTGACCAAAGGCTTGACTTCTGATTACCGCGAAGTTTTAAAAGGTCGAGATATGAAAATTCCGTTCGACAGGCCGACGATGACCGGAAATGAAATGCGTTATGTCGAAGATGTGAATGCGAAAGGTATTCATATCGGGCAGGGCGAATACACCCGTAAATGTGAAAGGTGGATTGCAGAGCGCTATGCTGGCGCACGCATTGAGATGACCTTTTCGGGAACGACTGCGCTGGAAGCAGCATGCAGCCTTTTGGGCCTCGCCGCCGGTGACGAGGTTATACTGCCCGCGTACGGTTTTCCTTCCTGCGTCAATGCAGTCATCAGGGCGGGCGGAGTGCCGGTACTCGCCGACATTGAACTGGAGACTGGCGGTCTGTCGCCGGATTCAGTACAGGCCTGCCTGACGACGCGCACAAGGGCGATTATGTGCATACATTATGCCGGAATACCCTGCCGGGTCAGAGATCTCAGGCGTATTGCAGATGACCATAAGCTCGTACTGATTGAAGACGCCGCCCAGGCCTTTCTTTCGCACCACCACGGCAGAATGCTGGGCAGCTGGGGGAATCTGTCGACGCTGAGCTTCAATTCGAAAAAAACCATCCACTGCGGGCAGGGTGGAGCGATTGTCATTAACGACGTGGCATACCACGATCGCGCGGATGTGCTGCGCGACCGGGGCACAAATCGTGTGCAGTTTCTTGCCGGCTCAGTTTCCGAGTACTCGTGGCAGGCACCGGGCACTTCCTTTTCACCCTCCGAACTGAATATGGCATTCTTGTTCGCGCAACTCGAGGCAGCCGATGGTATTGTGCGCCGTACGAGAGAGATTTTCTTTCGGTACGCCGCGGCGCTCTCCCCGCTTGCCTCTGCCGGATTATGCGTATTGCCCGGCATTGCGGAAAACCAGGGCCATAATGGCTCTTTATTTTATTTGCTGGTGGCGAATATCGGCGAACGCGATGCGTTAATCGCGTATCTTTCGCAGAGCGAAATAACAGCGCAGTTCCACTTCGTTCCGCTGCATTTGGGCGAAGGCAGTAAATACACGAAAATTTCTACAGTCCCGCGACAAAGCCAGATTTTCTATGAACGCCTCGTGCGCCTGCCGCTTTTCCATGCGATGAGCGATGCCGAAGTCGACCGCGTGTCGGCTCGCGTCCTTCAGTTTTTTGCGGAACGCGCTGCGAATATAAAAAAATCCTGATCTCCCGCGAGGCTGCCCTCGAACGCCGCGAGGCGAGGTGCGCCGAGTTTGCCGAATGCATCCGCGCGCGTTTTGCCGGCGATAATGACGAGTACCGGCTGTTTGCCGGGCATATTGCGGGCCTCTGTCAGCAAGACATCCGCCTTCAGGGTACCCGGGCTCTGCCTGTTCCACACCATATATGACTGCCATTTTCCGGTTTTCGGAGAATATATTTTTTTTCCAAGATAGCCGCTGATTGTCACCGCCGCGTAATCGGGGTCCGCGACAAGAAGCGAGTTGCGGTAGCTGTCTTGCCTTAAGAATGCGGCGGCCTGTTTGCCCTGCGAGAATGGGTGGCGGAATTCGTCGAGGTGTGCGGCCAAACCCTGCAAAAACTGCAGGCCCAACAGGATCAAAAAAACCGCATGCACCACGCTGACGCGTTCGCGTTCGGCGGGGTTTTCCCCCATCCGCTTCAGCCAAAACGCGGCTAAAAAAGCCAGAAACAGGTGCCCGTGGTGCCTGACCTGGCCGGTATAAAAAATCAGGAAAAACAGGAGAAGACCCGTCGCAGCAATCGCGAAGAATAATCCACTGCGGAAATCCGTCACAAAAACACGATAGATCCACACGCAGATCGCGAGCGAGAGCAGCAGGCTCACGGCGTCTGAGGGCAGGTGATGGTACCAATTGAGTTTGGCAAACCAGATCGTCGGATCGACAGCAGGAACGAAAGCCCAGCCGATGCTGAAAAGCACCGGACGGATATTGTGCTGGTGCTCCGCAAACAGGTAGAAACCGTAGTCCGCAGCAGGATACATCGAATAGAATGAGGTTGCGAGGCCAAGCGCCACGATCGCGAGCGCCGCATAAGTAGAGGGCCTTAGTGTCTGTGGAGGCAGTTTTTGCAAAATTCGACCGGCAATGGCCAGAGCAAACTGTGCAAAAAGAAAAGCCAATGCGATGATCCAGACAAAAACATTGCAGTGAACCATCACGAAGGCACTGAGCGCAGCAGGTATATACCGCTGGCGAGTGTAGAAGATCAGGGCGAGCACCAGAAAAAACCAGCCGGGACCGTAGTTGCGGCTGATCACGGAGTATTCATAACCCTGGTAATAGCCTAAAACCAGGAGAAGCTTTTCGGTCAGGGTGAACGGAGCAAAAAGACAAAATAACAGTACCGCCGCAACGGCGATGAGCCAGTGCAATACCTGCATCGTTTCGGGGGCAGGAGCGATAAGTGAAGCGAGTCGCAGCAACAAATGCCAGGCACCGGGATGCGCCTCATAATGCAGCGCCCCAAAGAGTTCTGAAAAAGACGTGTCGGTGGCAATAAGCCATGCCTGCATTTCGTCGAGCCACATTTCATGCGTGAATGTGGAATACCCCGTCAAAATGGAAAAGGCCAGCGCGATGAGCATCACGGGCAGCCAGCGCGCAGGCGTTTCCGATCGGGATTTTGTCACAATTGCGGTCATTCTTCGCGCATATGGCGGCGGTAAAATTCTGCCGAAGAGTAGGCAACGATGACCGCATACAGCGGCAACATATGCACCCAGTATTTTAACCAGAAGTTGATGAGAATATAGGGCGTGAGATAACAAGCATAGAGCAACAGGCAAAACAGGATAAACGGATCATGCCTGCCGGGCATAAACCACTGCAGAAACCAGAAAACAAACACAGCCGGATAAACCAGGTATTTCAAAAACGGCCACGCCGGCGCCTGCACTTTTTGTTCTTCGCTGGAATAGGGGAATACGACGGTTGAGTAGAGCATACGGTAGCCGATTTTTTTGATGTAGCGCATCGGTTCATTGCGCAGAATTTCCAGAAATTCCGCAGTCTTACGGCGCTGGTACTCCTGTTCGCCCAGCTTTAGGGCGAATTCTTTTTCCGGGCCTTCTTTGATCGGGTGTTTCTTTGACTGGTTCTGTTCTTCGAGAATCAATATACCCTTCGATTCGTGCACCGTGCTGAAGTACAGTTCGAAACCGAGGTTGGATTTGACCGGCATAAATTCATGAAAGATGAGATAGTTTCGAAAAATCCAGGGCGCCGTGACAGCGATCGCGGCAGGTATGGCCAGCAGCAGCGTGTAGCGCCGCAATTTCAGTCCGGTCAGCGCTATGGCGGCGAGCAGCGCTGCGCCCGCCACGGTTTGCGTCAGTGTGACACCGCCGATGAAGATGCCGAACAGGCTGGCGTGCAGTGCCGGCCTGCGCGTGTGCGACAGTAACTTTTGCGCAAAAAACAGGGCGAGGGATGCCACAAACCATAAGAACCATTCATCGTAGTAGAAGAAGAACAGATTGCCCATGGCGAAGAGCAGTGAGAATACGACCGCCACGTGCAGCAGGCCGTTTCGCCATGAAATCAGGCCTTGTGCACGCGCATGGAGCGAGAGTCTGAACAACAAAAAAAATCCTCCCCCCACCGCGAAAATCCGCAAGACGAAGATCGCCCAGAAACTCCAAACGGTCTTGAATCCCAAGAGGTAAAAAATGCCCGCATAAACAAGTGGCAGAACCGGTGGCATTGTGGCCGTCGGGGCTTTCAGGTCCGAAAAGGGGCCGACGAAGCCATGGCCGCTCGCCAGGTGATTGCCGATATACCCGTATTCCAGCCCGGAAAAGTAGTCGCTGGCAAAAAAAGCAGGCAAGCTGCCGGGATTCTGCAGAAATTCCCGAAACGCCATGGAATACTGATTGTTGCTGAGTGAGTAGGCACACACAAACAAGAAAGTGCCTCCGAGCGCGAGCCAGAAGGCTTTTTTTGCCGGCAATGGTTTTTCGCCGGGATTTGCATCGTTTGTCATTTTGTCAGATACTGCTTTCCCTGCGGCGGAAAAACCAGTAACGAATCCGGTAGACAAGCAGATTTTTCGTGAATTCCAGCACGGCGGAAAATCCGATAAACGAAGTGTGCCAGGTGCTTCTGAGGCCCCCGCACGGCAGTTCTGTGCGGACGAGACCGAGCCGGTGGGCTTCGAGAACAATTTCCGCGTCAGCAAACCAATCCGTGCTTGTGAGCTGCATACGGGCTAACGCGGTGGCGGAAAGGATTTTCGGCTTGCCATTGATGTCGCGGCAACGCGCGATGGGAAAACACAGTGAAAACAGCAGATTGAATGCCGCTGAAATCGTTTGCCGTAGCCGCGAGTCTGCGCGGCGCACCCGGTACATCTTGCCGAACTCGCTTTTTGCCGCTGTCACTGCAGTGTACAGACGGATAATATCGGCAGCGGCTGTCTCGCCATCGCCGTCCACGAAGCCGATATACCTGCCGTGCGCCGCGTTCAATCCACGGTGAAGATCCCAACCCATGCGTCCCTGTTTGGCTTCAGAAACGGTGACGATCCGCCCGTTCTGTGCCGAGAGACTGGCAGCGATTTCCGGTGTTAGGTCGAAATTCTCTGGAATATCGTAGTTCGCCACAAGGACAATTTCATATTCCACGTTCGCCTCCGCCAGCAGGCGTACGATATCATTCACATAAGGAACGATGTGATGCCCTCCGCGGTAGCAGAGCACGACGACAGAAAGTTCGGGTGCAGTCACTTCACCGCCGTCCTGTGCCGGATCAGGGACTGGACGAACGCACCGGTGGGATCCAGATCAAACGCATAAGATCCGGATGAAGATGCAGCATACAGTCTGTGTTTTCCCGGAGAAATCAAAAGATAGCGGCTGCCGATGCCGAGCGCGATGCGACTCAGCGGCTCTGAGGTCATGCGGTCGAACACATGAATACGGCCCTGCGCGGTGGCACCGGCAAATACCAGATCGTTTGTTTCATCGATGACCGCCGGGCGGTTAATGAATCCCGCGCGCACTTTGCTGACCAGCATTCCGGTTTTGAGGTCAAAAACGGAAAAGCCCCAGAGATGCGACACCCATAAACGATCGGTCTTCTCGTCCACGGTCACCCCCACCGAGGCACCGCCGTTAAAACGAAACCGGCGCTTTGGTTTGAGCGTTGTCAGATCCACTTCATGGATGTAACGCCCGTTGATCCATTCGGCAAAATAGACTGCATTGTGCCTCCGCGACAGCGCATCGTGGTGAGAGATGAGCGAGCCTGACTGCATGCGACCTGCGAGCAGTCTGTACCATGGGTTAGGCAATGCGTCGCCCAGAGCGGTGTTCATCGTGCCGGCCTTAAAATCCCAGCGGTAGATGCGCTGGTCGAATTCGGCGGTGAGAAACAGCGCGTCGTTTTGGGCGTCGTACGCGAGGGAATTGCCGATGCCGGGGCCGGCGAAGTTCTTCCAGGTGCGCAGCCGCCCATCTGCGAGGTCCACGAGCATTGTATTCGCCCCGACGGTCTCTCCATTAATGCGCATTCCGTTCATGCCGACAAAAAGTTTCTGGTCGTGACAGATGAGCTGTTCGGGTCGGCCAAAATAATCCTGGTTAAACACGCGGATTTCCCGCCGCAGCGCCAGCTGTTCGGCATCATAGACACCGATGAATGCATCGCGGCATTTGTGCGCAAACATCGTCAACGGGCATTGAGGATGTACCGCGTAGACGGCGGGCGGATTTTTTGACTCGCAGAAACTCAGCGCCAGCAGTTTACTGAACTGGCGAGCGTCTTTGTAATTACCGAGCGCCGGCATCCACGACGAAAACAATTGCAGCACAGGTATGGCCACGAGCAGCAGGGTCAGCGCCGCAAGAGAGTCTATGCGGCGGTGGCGATGCAAGTGTGCCAGAGCGAACCATGCGGGCAGTAGCAAAAACAGGCCGGCGCGTTCACTGCCGTCGAGCGGTATGCAGAGCAGCAGCAGAATCACCGGGGGAGCGATCAGAACAAGCGCGGAGGGAGCGACCCGGCGAAGCCCGTATGCAACAGCCGCGCCGGCGCTCGCCAGCAGGGCTGCAAGCATCAGGCGAAAAGACATATCAAAGAAAAACTGCAGCAAGACCATGCCGGCGCTGAGGAAAACGGAGGCTTCGGGCGGCAGCAGGGCGCGGCCATGCCGTGCGTACACGAAAATCCGCACCACGAGTATGATAAGCAGCAAAGCCGCAATCCACAGCAGTGTGTGCTCCTGAACGGCATACAGGTATAACCCGCCAATGATCGTCAAAAAGACATGGAATTGAATTCTGAGTATTTCACCGATGAAATCTTCGGCCCAGCCCGGTGGCACGGCGAAAAACATTGCGCGGGGAACAACGCTGATCAGGAGCAGCGTGAGCAGCAGGGCGAAAGAAACTTTTCCCGTAATCTTCGCCATAGCGGAATTTTCTCCGTTGCGGCCGAGAGTTGCTGAGTCAATAAAGAAACGCCAGGCAGATGAGGCCTCGCGCGACTGCAGGTCAGCGCTGCGTTTTGGATTGCAGTCGCGTCGTCGCTTTTATGCTAGCCTTTGTGGGGTGGAAATCTTATGCGAGATCTGTTGCCGCCGCGCTGTCATTAGCAGTCGTATGGGCTACCGCCGCATTCTGCCAGCGCAAACCGGCCAACCACATCATCAATCTCAGTTTGCCGCGGTCGGGTACGGTGTCCTTTGCGGGAATCTTCGACGCGCATGGTTCGAGTCACGAATTCATGCTTTCCGAGACGATCAATGCGCTGCTCGATTACCGTGAAAAAAAAATCTCCCGCGAGGCATTGAAACGTTTTCTGGCCGACCGACAGAACAAAGCGGGGCACCGCATTGATTCCGCTTCTTTCTTTTTTCTCGCTCCCGACGTTGTGATAGAGGCCTTTCCCGATGCCGCGTATTTTTTTTCCGTGCGCGACTGCGCGGCCTGGATCGTTTCGATGGTCGATAACGCCATGTATGCGCATCAGGTGATCCGCGAGGGCCGGCCAACTTTGGATCTCAGTTTTCTCGACCGCTATTCGGAGCTGTTTGTTCACAATCATTCGCGCGATATGTATCTCAGCACGACGACAGTAAAACAGTCGGCGCCACACATTGTTCATGACCTGGCGGTGTTCTGGCGGCGCTATACGCTGCAGACACTGGACGCCATGTTGCCCTTGCGGGCAGACAAGCGCCTGATTATTCGCCTGGATAATTTCAATCGGTCTCTGGCGCAGTTTGCAAAGCTCGCAGGGGTGGATGCCTCGACATTGAATACACAAAAGTAAATCACGAAGGAAAATCAAAATCAAACGAA
>CAYHJO010000016.1:0-35063 GCA_964356715.1 uncultured Turneriella sp.
CGAAAAAGAACCTGATTCACAAGAATGCAGCAGGCCGCAAAAAATCACGCACTGCGAGCCTGTTGAAAAAAGCCGCTGCACCCGCAGCAACATAACAAACTGTTTTAGTTGATTTGTCGCCGAAGGCGACAAATCAACATCTTAAACAGGGCGATTAGCTCAGTTGGTTAGAGCACCTGCCTTACAAGCAGGGGGTCGTAAGTTCGAATCTTACATCGCCCACACTTCGTTCAGCGCGACAGGCCTGCCGCGTTCGAGATTCAGAAAAGTCCAGAACGTGCGCGCCTGACAAACAAGTTTACCGTCCGAGTTGCGCGTCATCGTTTGTACAAATTCCGAGCGGTACTTGGCGATATTCTCGAGCCACGATTCAATCGTGACCGAATCGGGATGGTGTAACGGAGTCTTGTAGTCGATTTCGACGCGCGTAATAACGGGACCGATCTTGTTTTCCCGCAGGGAAACAAAGTCGACACTTTTTTCCTGCATCGCCCGCACGCGCGCCTCGTCCATGTACGACTGATACACCTTGTTGTTTACGTGCTGGTTCGCGTCCATTTCATCCCAGCGCACTTCGATTTCCATACGGTGCCGCATCGCCAGTTTGTTCTGAGCTTTGTTGAGCATTTAATCCACCTTCCCGAGCATCAGCGGTAACATTTTGTTAAAATTCTGTAACGCATGAATACTGTGGTTTGCGCGCGCCATGAGCAATGCGCCACGCCAGCTCGTTTCGATAAAGGCCGCAAGGTCATTGACGGGCAACGGCGGATGGATTTCGCTTTTGAACGCGGCTTCGCCGATGCAGTCGGCGACGATGTCGATCAGTGTCTGTATCGCCTGTGATACCGTTTTTCTGATAACCGGACTCGCTCCGGCCATCTCCTGCGCCAACGTATTGAGCAGGCAGCCGGGAGAACCGCGCAGCCTTTTTTTCTCAAAAACGGTGCGGCCAGCGTAGAGCTCGATGAGCCGCCTCAGCGGCGTTTTTGTTTTATCGCCGAGAATCTTCGTGGTGGCCAGCACACCTTCGGCCAGGTAAGCTTCGGTGGCCGCGACCGCGAAATCCTCTTTGCTTTCAAAATGGTTATAGAATGAGCCCTTGGGCATACCTGCCGCGTCGGCAATCTGCTGCACGCCCACCGCGTTGTAGCCGCGAATGCGCAACTCTTCGAGAGAATGGTTGATGAGTTTTTCACGCGCGCCTGCCATCGCGCTGATTTAAGACGACTGGTCATCTCCGCGTCAAGCGCATTTTACCGGCCGTCGCGCTGATACCATTAACGGCCGACCTGACCGGACTGGCCGGTCTGAAGCGCTTGCCGTTCGCGCGCCGGGCGGCAATGCGGCGCATGATAGCATTTCTTGGTACGGGTCTTCTGGGTTCCGGTTTTGTGCGCGCGGCGCTCAGGCGCGGCGAAAAAGTGAACGTCTGGAACCGGACGATCGATAAGGCCGCGCAGCTCGGCCGTGAGGGCGCTGCCGTTTTTCCCGCCATAGCCGATGCGGCCCTGGGTGCCGCGCGTGTGCATCTTGTGCTTTCCGACGACGCCGCGGTTGAGGCCGTCGTCAAAGAAGTTTTGCCTGCGCTCGCGAAAGATGCTGTCATCGTCGACCACACTTCGACCTCGGCCAGGGGCGCTGCCGCGCGCACGCAGAATCTTGCCGCACTTGGCGTCGTCTACCAGCACTGCCCTGTGTTCATGTCGCCGCAGAATGCTCTCGATAGCAGCGGTGTGATGCTCATTTCCGGTGCAGCAGAGAGATATACCCGTCTGAAATCCTCGCTGGAGCCGATGACCGGAAAACTCGTGTATTTCGGCGCAGACGCTTCGCGCGCTGCCGCGATGAAACTCGCCGGCAATCTGATGCTGATGGCGATCACGACAGGTCTCGCCGATGCTGCGGCGTTTCTCAAAGGCTTGGATGTGCCCCGTAACGAAATCAACAACCTGTTCGAAAGTTTTAACCCCGGAGCAAGTGTGCAGCCGCGCGCAAAACGCATGCTGGCCGGCAATTACGAGAATCCGTCATGGGAACTCAGCATGGCCCGCAAAGACGCGCGGCTGATTCTCGACGAAGCGGCAGCTGCCCTGCCTGCGCTCGCGCTGGTGCCGCACTATGCTGCGCTCATGGATAAATTTATCGCACAGGGTTTAGGCCAGAGCGACTGGACAGTGATTGGTAAAGACGCGCTCTGAATATTATTACAGCAATAATTCCAAAAGTTTCTGCCGTTCGGTGGTGAGCTCAAGGTGCTTGCGCTTCACGTCGGCGAGCGGGCTGAATACAATTTCATTGCCGATGAGGCCTGCCATGAGGCCGGTTCGGTTTGCCGCGAGCGCCTCGACCGCGGCGACGCCAAAGCGTGAAGCGAGAATGCGGTCAGCGGCCGTCGGCGCGCCGCCGCGCTGCGTGTGGCCCAAAACGCAGACGCCGATCTTCTCTTCGGGAAATTCGCCGCCGAGACGCTCGCCGATTTTCTGCGCGCCGCCGCTTTCGTCGCCTTCGGCGACGACAATCAGCAGCGAGCCGCGTCTGCCCGCATGCCGCGCTTTAAGTATTGTAGTCAACGCCTGCCAATCGGTCGTGGTTTCGGGAATCAGAATGCCATCCGCAGCGCCCGCAAGACCCGCAGCGTACGCGATATATCCGGAATCGCGCCCCATGACTTCAATGACGAACATGCGCTCGTGCGAGTCGGCGGTATCGCGAATGCGATCGAGTGCCTGCATCGCCGTATTGACAGCAGTGTCGTAACCGATACAGGCGTCGGTGCCTGACACGTCGTTGTCGATCGTCTTGGGAATACCGATGATTTTGAGTCCGTATTCTGCGGCGAAAAAGCCTGCGCCGGTCAGCGAACCGTCGCCGCCGATCACGATCATGTCTTCGATGCCGGCGGTTTTCAGCGTCTGTGCAGCGCGCTGCCGTCCGGTAGTCGTTTCAAAACCCTTGCTGCGCGCCGAATGCAGAACGGTGCCACCGCGCTGCATGATGTCGTGCACGCTTTCGAGGGTCATGCTCTGCAACTCGCCGTTCATCAGCCCGTCGTAGCCGTGCCGCACGCCGGTGACGGCGATATTGTGGTGGTGTGCGGCGTGCACGATCGCGCGAATGCACGCATTAAGACCGGGAACATCACCCCCCGAGGTGATGACCGCAATTTTCTGGGGCATAATAAAAAATCAAAAAGGCGCGGGGCGTGTCGAGAATTTACTCTGCCGCTGTCGCCCGTTTCTCGAGTTCCGCAATACGCCGCGCATCGAGCGTGTGCTCGATATAATCGCCAGAACCGAGCCATTCGCGCACTGCCAGCAGGTCGCCGATTTTGACTTCTTCGTATACTTCTTCGCCGACTTCGAACGGTCGCTCTTCGATCCAGATTCTGAATCGGATCGGCTCGTGGTCATCATCGCGCTCTTTGCGCATGATTTGGCCGACATACATCAGCGATTTCGCATTGGAAAGGTCCTTTCTTACGCGCAGCGTTTGGTAAACATACAGCGCCGCAAAACCCGTAAAGAAGCAGGCAAGCGTGCAGGCTGCCAGAAAGCGATGCGAACTCAGATCGCGAAATGGCCATGCGGTGATGATTGCGGCGACGGCGCAGCCACCGCCGAAGAACGCAAAAAAAATGAACTGCGCCTTTTTTTCGGTTGCGAGCTCCCGGCGCTCCGCGGCGTTTGCGGGAATAATCAGCCGTCGGGGTGCGCTCACGCGGCAGACGGTGATTTGATAAGCAGCAGATCTTCGCGGCTCACCCAGTCGCGCGCACAGGTTTTTTCGCGGATTTGCCGATCGGCGCTGGCGCCGAATACATGGTTACAGCTGCTGCAACGTATCTCGACACGAATCGGTCGCCGCGTGGCACCCAGTGTGAGCAGAAACCTGTCATGCGGCAAATAGCGCCCTTTCGCATAGGTGTTCGCCGTAAAAATGTCACGACCGCATGCGCATCGATCGTCTTGTGCATTGGGCATAATTACATTATACAGTATCGGGTATTAAACCGGCTAAAAAACGATGTGGATTTATCCCTTTCTGTTGAAGCCAACGGAATCGCGGCAAAGCGCACTGCCCGCGGCATGTCCCTGTGAAACACAGGCCTGTATCAGAAAGCCACCTGTGGGCGCCGACCAGTCGAGCATCTCGCCGACGGCAAACACTCCCGGAAATTTTTTCAGCTCGAAGTCGGCGGTGACGCAGCCGAGTGCGACGCCACCCGAGCACGAGATGGCTTCGCTCAGCGGTCGCGGCCGCAGCAGGCTTACGGGAAAAATTTTGAGCAGTTCAGCCAGCTGTAAATTCGTCAGCAATCCGCCTGCGGGGGCGTGGTGGTAGAGCATTGCGAGTGCGGCCGGTGACAGGTTCAGCGCCTTTTTTGCGCGCCGCAGCGGTGAGAGGTTTCCGCGTACCGCAGCGAGTTTCTGTTCAATCTGTGCCACGCTCAGATCGCTCTTCAGATCGATATAGCAGATCTCACAGCGACCACAGCTGTAGACCGGCGTGCCTTCGAGGCCATATTCGGTAATGAGGATGTCGCCTTTTTTCGAGCCGGCGCTCGAAGTGAAGACGGCGTTCTTTATCGGCGAATTGGCGGCTTCGGCAATAAATTCTTTTTTCCACGCAACTTCGTAGCCACAGTTGGCCGCGGCGAACGGCGTTACGGCAATGCGTTTTGACGCAAACATCTGCGGCCAGCGGAGAGTCTCATTCTCGGCGAGCCAGCTTGCACCGCCGAGCGCCAAAACGGCAGCGTCGACGGTGACAGCCTGCCCGCCGGTAAAATACAGCGTGATGCGCTCCTGATCCGCCTTTTCAAAATCTTTGAGTTCGTGCCCGTAATGAAATTCAACACCTTTGCCCTCAAGGTCTGTAAGCCACGCGCGCAAAAGACCCGAAGCTTTCATCTCGCGCACAAAGTAGCGGCCGCTGGTGCCCTCGAATGTTTCCAGCGCGGTGCGCACGGAGGCGCCTGGTTCGCGCGCAGCAGAAGGCTGCTCGTTGCGCGAACTTAGCGCGTGAATAAATGCAAGCCAGGCGGATGGAGAAAATTGCAGCAACAGTCTTTGCCAGTCGATGCCGTCTCCCGTGTACTGCGCAACAAATTCGGCGAGTGGCAGGGAATTACTGATGTTGAGCCCCGAGCCGCCGGCAATTAAGAGCTTGCGCCCCGGACCTTTGTTCTTTTCGAACACGGTGACATGATGGCCGTGCGCTGCGACAACCGACGCGGCCATCAGTGCTGCGGGACCTGTGCCGATAACGGCGATGTTTTTTTTTCGCGGTTCAGCCACCGAATAGAGAATCTATTTGTCAAATGCGCGGTAAAGCTAAGACCCTATTCCAGTGGATCCTGACTGCAATGCCGTCATTCCCGCGAAAGCGGGAATCCATAGCAAAAATGACACCGACTGGATACCACCTGGTATGACGAGCTACCGGAATAGGCTCTACGTCGCAAAATCAGACAACAGAACCGCTCGTTTGGAAAAAGCCTTCACGAGTTTGCGATCGCTCGAAACCAGCTTGCAGTTGAATTCGTCTGCGAGTGCGACATATTCGCAGTCATACGCGGACATGTTTGAAGCAAAGGCGAGATCGAGCGCAATTCTTCCCGTGACCGCATACTCACGGCCGCGCAGCATATCTTCGGCGTTCAGGTAGATTGTGTGTGCGTCGCCGGCTGCAAGCCGCTTAGCCCTGACATAGGTTGCCAGTACATTGCGGAATTCAGAGCGCCACAGGTATGGCACAATCCAGTCGGCATCTTTTACCAGTACCGCCTCGGCCTGCAGCGTAAATTCACCGGGCAACCAGAAGTAAGCGATCACATTCGTGTCGGCGACGATCACGATCTGCCTGCGCGTTTTGCGGCCTGCAGGTCGGTATCGGAAATGAGGCCCGTAAAACTCTGCCGCAGCGCGCGTGCTTTTCTCAGGTTTTCGTTCGTGTCGATCTTCTGTGAACTGACTGCCGCTTCGAGTATTGCGAGAATCTCGCTGTTCAGACTGCGATGGTTTCTTTCGGCACGTTCTTTCAACGTGCGGTGTGTACCAACGGGCACTTCTTTAAGGCTCAATGTCGCATTCATGGTGCCAATATGGTGCCAAAAAGGTGTCGTGGCAATTTTTTTTCGGCATTCGGCCCTGGCTGTTTGCTAATCTGTCATACCCGCGGAAGCGGGTATGCAGTGCCACCGGGATATCTTTCTGGATTCCCGCCTGCGCGGGAATGACGAAAGGAAAGCTGTGGGTCTGCGCGGGGGAAAAAACATGTCTGCTTTTGTGCAGCCGCTGCTCTCCCTGATATGAAACATATCAGATACCTGACAATCAGCATCGCCATGAGCCTGATCGCCTGCGCGCATCTCAAAGAAGAAGACGAGGACACCGCCGAGCTGGCGGCCGTAGAACTCAACAAAGTCAGCCTTTATCAGGCAGAAACCGCACCCGCTCCGGGAAGCTTCAGTCTGCCTTCTGCCTACCTCGTACCCGGCGACAACATATTGATCAACGGTTCATTCGAAAATCCGGTGTTGACCGAGCCATGGTCCGCGCTGCTCAACGACGCTGTACCGGGCTGGCATGCCAGCTGGGTCGATACGTCGTGCGCAGATCCCGTGCGCATTGAATTGCAGCATAAAGATCTGTTTTCCCTGTCGCCCGATCAAAACCAGTATGCCGAGCTCGACGGCAACAGTGCCTGCACGGCCGACGCGCGCATAGCACTCAATCAGGCTTTTGCGACGATGCCCAACCACATCTACCGCCTCACATTCTGGATGCGCGCGCGCGACGGCGAGCACACGATGGGGCTCAAGGTCGGTATCGACCAGAATTACTCAGCCGACTTCACGCCGACCGCCGATGGCTGGCAGGTAGTGACGCTTAATTTCGAGGCGGCCTCGCAGGCGACGACGGTGACGTTCACAGACACCGGCGACGGTGATATGTACGGCACATTGCTCGATGCAGTCGAAGTGCGTGAGATTACTGTCGATACGGAAAAACTACCCAAGCCAAAGGCGGGGAAAAATCGCGGTGGCAAAAAGAAGTATTCGTTTGAGGGTGGTAGAAGACATAAAGATTGCCCTAAACGCACATAAAAATCTGCGCGACATCCTATTCACCATGGACGATAAGTCAGCTTAACGGAATCGTCGTTTATGGCACTTATCATCGATTCACACGCGCACTTCGAACCCCGCATGCTGACCGAGGCGGATTTACTGCGTAAGCTCGATGCGGCGGGAGTCGACAAAGTGGCGCTCATTCCCGCGATGAACGATCCGCTGCCGCCGGTGCCTGAGCTTATGCTCAGCGCGGTGCGGTTGATGATGCAGTCGAATCTGACGCGCCCTATTGCCGAAGCCGCGCACCGGCTGACGCTGACCGACGAAGGCAACCTGCGGCTTGTGAGCGGCGAGTACAAAATCTATCCGCAGCCGGACAATGCCTCGGCGTTCGAACTCGTGAAAAGACACCCCGAACGTTTTTTGTCGTGGGCATTTCTCAATCCGCGCGCGAGCGCGCATGTTCTGGAAGACCTCGAGAAATGGCGCAGCCACAGTGGTATGATTGGCGTCAAATTACATCCGCACTGGCACGACTACACTACCGATTTGTTATATCCGCTGTTTGAGCGGATGCAGGAGCTTAATCTGCCCGCGCTCATTCACCTCGGCTTCGGCAAACGCGGTGACTACCGCGCGATCGCCGAGAAATTCCCGCGGCTCAGGATCGTCGCCGCTCACGCCGGATTTCCGTTTTATCAGGATATGTGGAACTTTGCGAAGCAGCACAATATCTACGTCGATTTGTCGAGTCCTTACATCGACGAAAATTTGGCGCGTGCGGCCGTCAATACGCTGGGTGTGGATAGATGCCTGTACGGTACGGACGCGCCGTATGGTTTCTCTGACGCGAACCACAGCTATGATTATACAGCGATTCGCGGCTGGGTCGAGCGTATGCCCGTCAGCGCGGCCGGGAAAGAAAAAATATTCGCGGGCAATTTTCTATCGCTGCTCAGCGTCTAAGCAAACCAGCCAAAGCGAAAGCCCGCGGCGCTGAGCGAAAGCAGCAAATACAGCGGTATTTCTGCGGTTTCAGTCCATGGCTGCGCGCGCTTGAGAAATCCCCACACGTGCACCGCGACCATGAGTGCGAATGCGCCAAGAAGCAGTTCGAGCATGAAGGCGTGCAGCGCACCCTTATCGGCGTAGACAAAAACCAAAAACGCGATTGCCGTTACGACGGCACCGAGGCAGCGGCCGAAATAGTTAGTCAGATCGGTATCTGCGGGAATCTGCCAGCGCATCAACCGCGCCCAGGAAAGCGGTACGATCAGCAGCGGCAAACCGATCGCCAGGGTGAAAAGAATACTCATTGTCTTTAAGTAGATTACGGCACTCATACCTTTCAGTCGCGGCTTCCCTGCCGGCATTACAGGAAATCGGAAAAAAAATCAATTCTCCGGCGGATTAGCAGGAAGCGGCTAAGTCCGCTTTACGGTTTTTTTCAACAGTTTCAAAAACCCCTGCGCAAAACTGTAAGCATCACCCGGCCAGCGCGCGGAGATATAGTTGCCGTCGACGACGGTAAAGCCGGGTTTGAGGTTTTTCGGCGAGTCGCGCCTGATGTCGGGAGTGGGGCCGGTCAGAAAATCTTTTTCTGACGCGAGCGCCGCGGTCACTTCGTCCTGTACCGTCGTCTCGGGATACGTGCGGTAATAAGTTCCCAACCACAGTCGGGTTAGGTTGTACGCTGCCATCTCCTGCTTTTTGAGCAAAGCGGTTGTCTTGCGGCCAAAGAGAACAGATTTGCCGTCTTTGCGTTTCGCGCGCGCGGCGAGCACCACCCCATGGCAGATGGCCGCAACGGGTTTCTTTTTGGCAAAAAAGGCGGTGGTCAGTTTCTGCAGTTCCGGCGCTTCGAGGTAGACTCTCATCCCCTGCGCATGGCCGCCGGGCAGCACGAGGCCGTCAAAGCCCGCTTCGGAAACCTTTTTATACCGCATGGGTTTTTTGAAATTCGCATCTTCGTACATCGCGAAGCAGGCAGCCACAGCATCGTGCCGCGCCATGAGAATGCGTTTGAACACAGAAAGCCCGGTGCCATAGAGCATGCGCGGATCGGCGACAGCCGGTTTGGCATCCGGGGTAGCAAAGACTACCTCCGCACCATTGTCCTTGAGCAGGAGCCAGGTGATCGCGGCCTCAGAAGGGTCGAAATCAAATGCGGGAAGGGGCATGAGAACTTTGAGTTTACGCGTTCTGGCCATGGGACAGATTAGCACGTGGCATGTGCCGGGTCAATCGCGTCCTAAAAAAAATATGGGTAAATGTGATGGGTTATCTCGTCTTTAAATATGCGCTCACGGCCGCGCTGATTGTGGCCGCATCAGAGCTCGCCAAGCGCAGCGACAAACTCGGCGCGCTGATTCTCGCGTTGCCTTTGATGACGGTTATCACGATGTTCTGGCTCTTCGCTGAAAACCAGAGCGACGAAAAGATTGCGAACCACGCGTGGTACACATTCTGGTACGTGATTCCCACTCTGCCGATGTTTCTGCTGTTTCCCGTGCTGTTGGCGCGTTTCGGCTTTTTGGGGGCGATGGGCATCTCTCTCGGAATCACGCTCTTATGCTTTGTAGCCTTTGCCGGCGTGCTGAAAAGGTTCGGTATTTCTCTGTGGTAAATGCCGCATCGTTGTTGCGCATGCAGGCCGTCGAGAACACCTGCCATCTGTGTGCCAGGCACGCTTACCTGAACTGCACTTGTGGCGGTTAGGTCAGCAGCGTATTGCCCGACAGCAATTCGCGGTTGAGAATTTCCTGCACAAATGCGCGGTCGGCGTCGCTCATCTTCAGCACTTTGCCGCCGGCTTTTTTGCCGAGTAAATTCGTAATTTCCAGATGCGTAAGAATAGTCCTTTTATCCAGGCCAAACCGCACCTCGATTTTGTCGCCGGCATAAAATGACTGTTTGCCGCCCAGGGCCATGCCGCTCGGGCTAATATCAAAGACTGTGCAGGCGAGCCATTCTTCTTCGCCCTCGAACCGGTAGTGCCCGTCGATCGCGACCTTGAGGCGGCCCTGCTGTCTTTTCTGCTCTGAAGTGGTTTTGGTCGGCGTGCTGCTCATAAAAGGCGGATTTATTCGTCATCGGGCAGATCCCGCATATGCGCAGCCTGCCTTTTCAATATATATCGGAATACCCATGTGCATACTGAAAAAAACCTGCCTGCAGCGGAATTTGGCGGAAAAAGCAACTTTCTGACAGAAAACAGAAGAAAATTCCCCGCCTGTGTAATAATATGAGCGTGTGACAATCTACCGGCCAGAGGAGAATCTGATGCAAAACGAACACGATCCACACAAGGGGCACGAACACGCCCACCACGGCCATGGCATGCCCACCATGGCCATGCCGGTCGGCAAAGTTAAAGACCCGGTGTGCGGTATGATCATTGACCCGGCCAAAGCCGCTGCCAAAACCGAATACAAGGGCGAGACCGTCTATTTCTGCAATATGAAATGCGAGCAGAAATTTCTGGCTTCGCCAGAAACCTACCTTTTAACACAAGGCGCGGTCGGCGCACAGAGCGCATCCGTGCGCGCGCCGACTGATGGCCCTCCTGGCCTGTCATTCACCTGCCCGATGCATCCCGAAATCATTCAGGATCACCCCGGCGACTGCCCGAAGTGCGGTATGGCGCTGGAACCCGTGATGCCCTCGGCCGACTCCAATGCCGAGAACCACGAACTCAAAGACATGCGCCGGCGCTTCTGGGTGTCGACAATGCTGACCGTGCCACTGTTCATTGTGTCCATGTCTGAAATGATCCCCGGATTATCCTTACAGCACCTGCTGCCGCATGGTTGGTTCGACGGCGCTCACCCCAAGTTGTTGGGTTGGTTCCAGTTTGCGCTGGCGACACCCGTGACGCTGTGGGGCGGATGGCCACTTCTGGTCAAAGCCTGGAAGTCCATAAAGAACATCAGCCCCAATATGTTCACGCTGATTGGCCTCGGAACGCTTTCGGCGTTCGGTTTCAGCCTTGTCGCGCTGTTTTTTCCGCAGCTGTTTCCGGCGACCTTTCGCGGGCATGGCGGCATGATTGATCTGTATTTCGAATCGGCCGCTGTGATCACGACTCTCGTGCTGCTGGGGCAGGTGATGGAACTCACAGCGCGCGATTCAACGGGTGGTGCAATCAAGGCATTGCTCGGTCTCAAAGCCACGACTGCGCACATCGTGAGTCCCTATGGCGGAGAGAGCGACATTCCACTCGAAGACGTTTATCCCGGAGCGAAGCTGCGCGTGCGTCCTGGAGAAAAAGTGCCTGTCGACGGCAAAGTCACCGAAGGTAGTTCATTTCTCGACGAATCAATGATCACCGGCGAAAGTCTGCCGGTCGAAAAAAAGACCGGGGACAAAGTTACCGGCAGCACGCTCAACGGCAGCGGCAGCTTTGTGATGGTCGCCGAACGTGTCGGCAGCGACACGCTGCTCTCGCAGATCGTGCACATGGTCGCACAGGCGCAGCGTAGCCGCGCGCCGATACAGCGTCTCGCCGATGTCGTCTCTGCCTGGTTTGTGCCGGCTGTGGTGCTCTCAGCGATTGCCACATTCATCCTCTGGGCAATGCTGGGGGGAGAGCAGAGCTTCACCTTTGCGTTTGTCAATGCGGTCGCGGTGCTGATCATTGCCTGTCCCTGTGCGCTCGGGCTTGCGACACCGATGTCGATTATGGTCGGTGTCGGCAACGCTGCGCGCAAAGGTATACTTGTCAAAGACGCAGCGGCGCTTGAAACACTGAGCCATATCGATACGCTCGTTGCCGATAAAACCGGCACGCTCACCGAGGGCAAGCCCGCGGTGGTGGCGTCGATGGCATTGCCAGGACTCAGCGAGGCAGAGCTCCTCGGCTATGCCTCTGCGCTCGAAAAATCGAGCGAACACCCGATTGCGCGTGCGATCGTGAATGCTGCCAGCACGGCGGAATTGCCACAGGCTACCAATTTTCAGTCAGTGTCTGGCCATGGCGTTGAAGCAACCATCGAAGGCGCAGTCTGGCGCATCGGCAACGCGGATTTTGTCGCGGCGGTAGGGGTAGGTTTAAACCTACCCCTACCGAGGGAGATCATGGATTTTTTAGACACGCGCCGTGCGCGCGGTGAAACTGTCGTTCTGGTCGCGAAGCACAACCAGCCGATGGGTGCCATCGCCGTCGCCGACAAAGTCAAAGCCACGACTGCCGCGGCGCTCGCTCAGCTGAAATCCGCCGGAGTGAAAGTAGTCATGCTCACGGGAGACAACCAGCAGACAGCGCAGGCGATTGCCACCGAGCTGGGTATCACGGAATTTGCGGCGGATGTAAAGCCTGCCGACAAGGAAACCTATGTGGCAAAGCTCATCGCCGAAGGCAGAACTGTGGCGATGGCGGGCGACGGGGTGAACGATGCGCCCGCACTCGCGCGCGCGCATGTGGGCATTGCGATGGGCACCGGCACCGATGTGGCGATGGAAAGCGCGGGCCTGACGCTGGTCGCGGGCGATCTGACCAAAATCGCCGAAGCGCGGCTCATGAGCCGGCGCGTGATGAAAAACATCAGGCAGAATCTGTTCTTCGCCTTTTTCTATAACATTATCGGAGTTCCGGTAGCGGCGGGCATATTGTATCCGTTTTTCGGCATGCTGCTCTCGCCGATGTTCGCTGCGGCAGCGATGAGCCTGAGCTCGGTATCGGTCATCACGAATGCGCTGAGGCTGCGCCGGCGCTAATCCTGTTCAGAATCTGCTCCGCGACGGCCAGAGAGCCGTCGAGGCGCAGGGCTTCTTCGGCGTAGTTACGCGCATCGCCCCTGAGGTGCAGCATCGCGGAAAGGTGTGCAAGGTGCACAAGATTGCCGGTATGTGACGGACGGCGCAGCCGGAAACGTTCAGACCAGCTCAGCGCTTCTTCATACTGGCGCTGTTTCTTGTAAGCACGCACAAGCATGTAGACCAGATCATCTTTGAGCGGATCTGCTTCGAGCGCAAGCAGGCCTTCGCGTATCGCCGCGGATAAATCGCCGGTTTTGTAGAAAATGCGTGCCCTGGCCGCAGCGCGTTCACCCGCGTGCCAGATCATGCCGGCGAAGCGGAATGCTTCGGCGAAATCTTTGCGTCGATAGGCAACCGTCGCCCGCTTAATGATTTCGCCGTCGGCGGGTGCGATTCTCTCGCGTCGAAAATTTGCTGCGATGCGGATGAGAGAAAGATCGTCGGTGAGCTCGCCTTCCGCGCTCATTTCTTCGTACAGTTGCCGCAGATCGCCGCCGCTCTTTTCGGCCAGCACCCGGAATATGTTTTCGTCTTCGTTGATCATGCGCCCCTTCTCGTTGCCCGCACCGATCAGCAGGTCGTCGCGACCGTCAGAGCCCACAAGCATGACATCACCCGGTTGTAGCTGAAAGGTATCGACGAGAAACGGCGAATCGTCGCGCAGCTCTTTCCACGGGTATTTCTGCGAGCCCGGAATAATTCCCAGCTTTCGGAAGAAAACCAGTGTCTTAAGGAAAGTGGCGCGGCCGTCGCGAATTATCACCGGCCACGGATGCTCGGCGTTTGTGAAAAACATGGCACCGCTTTTTTCGTGGATGAGCCCGAGGAACAGCGAGACCAGCATCGAGCCGTCGAACACGGCAAAAATTTTGTGCAGTTCGACAAAAGCGTCGCGAATCCACGTTTCAGGATGCCGGTGGCTCTCGCTGCGCGACGCGCGGCAGCGGTCGAGCAGCGCATGGAAGGCCGAGCCCAAAACGACCGCGCCACCGGCCCCCTGCATCGATTTTCCCATGGCGTCGGCGTTGAGAATGACAATGTAGTCTTCGTCGCGCAGGCGAAGCCGGTCGGCAACGCAGATGTCGCCGCCGATCTCTGCATGCCAGTGTTTGAAATCGAACTGTTTCTTCTGCTTCACCAGAAATTCAATCTGGTATAAATCGGATGTCGCGTTGTTTGATCCCAATGGGTTCAACATGAGCGAAGTGAGAAAGTAGTCTCCGTCCTGCTGCTGCTTGAGGCTCTGCACCTGATCCAGAGTCTGCTCGAGGCTCATCGTGCGCTCGCGCACCTTCGCTTCGAGTTCGACCGCGTACTCCTGCAGTTTTTGTCGCGCTTCGCGAATCGACACCATCATATTATTGAACGAGCGTGCGAGCGTGCCGATCTCGTCTTCAACCACAACCTTAACTTCCGATTCAAGATTACCTTCGTTGACGCGCGAGACTCCCGTCAAAAGTGCCTTGAGCGGATCGACGAGCGCAAGATAAAAGAACACTGGAAATACCGTCAGCAACAGGAACAATCCACCCACGGTGAGTACAAAGAAGTCGAGCGCCGCATCACGGATGTAGGCGCGGTATTGCAGGTATGCATAGCCCGCTTCGATGACGGTCTGCTTTTCTGCGTCAAACCAGCGGAACGAGACGAAGTGCGCGCCCTCGGTTTCGGGGTAATCGCGCGCGCCTGACGCCTGCGGAATCACCAGCGTGTCGCCGATCAGCTGCCGCAGCGCGCGGTTGTCAAGCGCCGAGTTTTGTACGAGTCCCGCAAAATAGTCGGTGACCGGTCTCACGCTATCGTGCTGCTTCGCGAGAAAAGGGCGCACACGATCGCGGTAATTCTGCCATGGCATGCGGATCAGCCGGTTGCGCATCACCGAGAGCTGCGCTTCGAGCTCGGCGAACTGTTCTTCGGCACTGCTGCCTTTCTGTTTCAGCCGGGCGGTTTCGAGACTCTCGAACCATTTTTGCCGCTCACCCGCAGGCACTGTGCGGCTGACCGCATCGCGCGCGATACCCGACCGCCACGCGACCAGCGCCATGCGGTCGATCGCGGCAGAGCGGGCGGGTTGCCCGAATTTGACCTCCGCCTTGCCGGTTTTAAGGTCGACGGTTCTCAGCCAAACAAGATCTGCGGGCGCTTTGCCACCGAGCAGCACGCGGCCGGCTTCTTCTTTTTTGAGCGTATCAAAGTCTGCGTCGCGGCGAGACAGTGTGCGGTATGACAGCACCTGCATGATGAGAAGAAATGTCGCGAGACTGATGCCGATGATCTTTGACATGAACGTCGTGCGGTCGGGCGTGGTGTTGAGAAACACGACTACCAGGATGAAAAGGCCGATAACAAGAAAGATGGCGTACGCGTTCTGGAACAGCTCACGGCTCACGCGCCCGTCGCGGCTCAGCGAATTCAGCACCGCGGGAATCATCATGACAAAAAACAGAATCAGCGCCTGCGCCAGAAGCGCCCAGCGCGTCACACCGCGGCGAATCACACAGCGCCAGATGCCGATCGCGACAGATACGAGAATATAGACGAGAATCACCGCCGACTGCACAGTACTGATCTGGTCGGCGTCGAGATCGAAGTACTGGCCCTGCACATTGAATACAGTGCCCGATTGGGCGGAGATATAGACGAACGCCGAACACATCACAATGTGGATTAGCCATTGCGCCCACAGCATGAATTTCGTGAAGCGCGGATGGTCGCAATCGGGAAAACGCAGCAGAAACTGCGAGAAGTGTAACAGCGCCGGCAAGATGGTGCCGACCGTGATCCAGCGGTGGTATGCCGCCAGCGGATGGTAAATCGAATAGGGAATCAGGTACGCCGCATTGAAGACCGAAAGGAATGCGAGCGCGAAGCCAAAATGCAGCGTTGCAGAAGATTTATTCTTCAGAGTGAGAAGAAAAAACGCAAATGAAGCGCAGACCGCGAAAACAATAAAAGATCCGACAAAATAAAAATTGAAATAGAGCTGGTGCAGCGCTTCCAGGAGCAGAGCTTTCCTGGCGCCAGCGACGGGTCAAATGCTTTTAGCGGAAACAGCCGATACTGTTTACCCCCGGTATTACCGTGGCTTTGCAGCAAAAGCCGCTGTTCTGAAGGCGCAAAACCCGTCTGCTGGCATTGAAAACGATTGACGCCCTGTCAAAAATTCCGGTTTTTCCGGGCAAGTTGCCGCAAGGCGGCGATGCATATTCCCGAATAGCTCAGTCGGTAGAGCAGGTGACTGTTAATCACCGTGTCGCAGGTTCGAATCCTGCTTCGGGAGCACATTCTTGGCGGTACTTAGATCTCAAACAACGCCCTTTCCAAACCACTTTGCCGAATAATGGATTGCAAGGTGCCGATCTTAATCTCTCTATGATTCGGTACGATTGTCGTATAAGTCCGTCCTTCATAAAGACTTTGCATGACAATATGGCTGCCTTTTTGCCGGACTTCGGCAAAACCGTGCTCTTTTAGAAGCCTACAAAGTTCGCCGCCAGAGAAAACTCTGAATCGACCCATTAGGCGCTGACGGTAGTTACGAATATTTCCGAATGGATGCGACGGTGCTTTTCTTCTTCCGGTGCGTGCTCAAGGAATAGATCGATAGCTTCTTTGAGGCTATTCTTAGCCTCTTCAATGGTACTCCCTTGGCTTGCGACGTCCAGTTCCGGGCAAAAAGAGACATAGGCATCCTCTTCTTTATGGATCAACACGGTATAGTTCATAGGGCTTTATATCAATATAATAAAGCGTCGGCGCAAGATCAACCAATTTCTCCTTCCTATGCTTATTTAATACTGAACAAAGTTCGAATAGCATCCCGTCCGGGGAGCACTTTTCCTCTCCCGAATCAGACTGCGAATTGCGCGCCTTGGCATGTCTGGCTGCGTTGCTTATTTCAGGCAACTCTCAGCTCGAGCTACGCGTCATCTGCACAGGGTCAACCCAACGGTCAAATTGTTCGCCGGTGACGAGCCCCAGCGCAATAGCGCTCTCGCGCAGGGTCTTGTTCTCCTCGTGCGCTGCTTTGGCGATGCGTGCCGCATTCTCATAACCGATGTGCGGGCTCAGCGCAGTAACCAGCATCAGCGATTTTTCGAGATGTTGTTTGATGACCGGCAAATCGGGATTGATTCCCGTCGCGCAATGCTCGTTGAAAGAAGCGCAGGCATCGCCGATAAGCGCCGCAGACTGCAGCACGTTCGCGGCAATCACTGGCTTGAATGTATTGAGCTCGAAATGGCCGTTCGCGCCGGCAAAACTGACCGTCACATCGTTGCCGATGACCTGCGCGCACACCATGGTCAGCGCTTCGCATTGGGTGGGATTAATTTTTCCTGGCATGATCGACGACCCGGGTTCATTGGCGGGTATCGTGATCTCACCGATGCCGCTGCGCGGCCCCGAACTCAGCATGCGAATATCGTTGGCGATTTTGTTGAGCGACACCGCACAGCGCCTGAGCACCCCGGATAATTCAACCATCGCATCGTGCGCAGCCAGCGCTTCAAACTTGTTGGGCGCCGGTTTGAACGGGTAACCGGTAAATGCGGCGATCTTTTTAGCCATGAGCACGTCAAATCCCGGTGGTGCATTGATGCCGGTTCCGACCGCGGTGCCGCCGATGGCGAGTTCGGCCACGCGCTGCAGCGCGTTCCTGAGCGCCTGAATTCCATTCGCCAGCTGCTGCGCGTAACCTGAAAATTCCTGCCCGAGAGTGACGGGTGTGGCGTCCATAAAGTGCGTTCTGCCGATTTTGACGATGCCGCTGAAATCGGTGGCTTTGCGCGATAATGTTTCCTGTAATTGCAGAATGCCGGGAATTGTTTTTTTACAAATCATTTTGTAAGCGGCGATATGCATCGCCGTGGGATATGCATCGTTCGACGACTGGGATTTATTGACGTCATCGTTGGCGTGCAAGATTTTCTTTTCGTCGGTCAGTTTGCCACCGGCGATTACCTGCGCCCGATTCGCGATTACCTCATTGACGTTCATATTGCTCTGCGTTCCCGAACCGGTTTGCCAGACCACCAGCGGAAATTCGCGGTCGAGCTTATGCTGCAGAATCTCTTCGCAGACATTGACGATCAGCTCGCATTTTTCTGCGCTAAGCAGACCAAGCTCATGGTTCACCTGTGCAGCGGTCTTTTTGACGAGCGCGAGTCCGTAGATAATTTCAATCGGCATGCTTGCCGACGGTCCAATAGCGAAAAGCAAGAGCGAACCTACTTTCTGCTCGCCCCAGAAGGCATCGGCGGGAACCTGCCCGTTGCCCATGGTGTCTTTTTCGGTTCGATGCTGCATTGCTTTTCCCCCCTTGTTCAGGAATAAGCAACCACATCCACCTGTGCTGAATACTCCTATTCGAAATCGTCGCCGGGGAAACCAGCGCACAATGCAGGAATTTCACGGCCGCGTTTCAGCCGAATCGGTGCTGCATTCTGCTGTACGGGGAAGACGGTTTTCAGAACTGCAGCGTTACATGGCTGCGGTGACCGATGTTCTGCTCACTCTGAAACAGGCGCGCGACCGGCGCATGGCGAAATCCAAACTGATTGAAGTGATCGTCGCCCGGCATGGCAGCGCGCAGCGCGAGGCGACGACGCAGGCCGTCGAAAAGATGGTCGCGGTGCAGCTCGAAAAGGGTCGCATCCGTTCGGAGACGAAGAACGGAGTGGAATTCCTGACGGCGCTGTGAATCGACCGGCGGCTACTTTGCGGCAATAGCTGCGTCCTAATGCGCAGTTCAATCACGACCCTCCCCTTCAGGTCTATTCAGGACGCTGAAGATCGTCAGCGCCGCCACGAAAACCATGGTCACCAGGGTCACGAGCAGAGCAGACGCGTAGATATCACTTGTGTACCACGACTTACCGTCAGCGGTCATGATCGCCCGATTCGAACCGTAAACGAGCTTGATGGCGTAGAAAGGCACGCCGGTGAGATAGATTGCAGCAGGCTGCAACCAGTAGGATTTTCCATGCATTCCAGGCGGTGGCCTGTGCGTTTGCCTTTTGAAAAGATAGAAGGCGAAAAGCTGGTAGAACGTATAGACGCACAGGTACCAGCCAAAAAAATTCACCAGTGGCACGCCGTAAAACGCTCCGCCGCCATGCCAGACCCAATTGCCCAAAATCGTCGCCATATACGGATCCATACAGACATCCCACATGACCATGATGAATGCCGCGGTGATCGGCAGCAGAAAAATTGTGCGCAGCGTCAGAGCGCTGTTATAGATGCCGAGTAACACCTGTGCCATCGTCCACGCGAGGTAGGCAGTTCCAATATAAGCGGGAATGATCGTTAATGGCACGAGCCACAGCTTGGGGCCCAGGCGCTCGGTATAATGGTAGTGACCAAAGGGAAAACCGGTGAGAATGCTCAAATTCTCGTATATCCAACTGACAATTGCGGCAATCAAAAAGAATATCGCAAAATTGCGCCAGCCATAGCGCGCGGTGCCATGCAGGGTTGCGAATGCCAGTGTCACCACTACCGAAACGATAGGCCCGAGGTTGGCTACGGTGTTAGCTTCATTGAAACCGAGAATGGCTGCGAGCGCGGCTTCGGCGGCCACCAGTAACCAGCAAATGATAGCTAACTGTCTGCTCACGTTTCTCCACCTAAGGTCAGGTGCAGCAGGTATGAGTGGGCGCGGACGGCAAGGTTAATACCGGGTGCAGACCGCGCAGCTCCATACGGGCTTACCGGGAAGATTCGTAAAATTCTTTGACTGTGTGATTCGCGTATCGTAGAATTGGGAGTGCAATGGACGAACCTATAGAATCGAAAGTGCCTGCGCGCATCGCCTTCATCGGCGACTACGTACCCCGGCAGTGCGGCATCGCAACCTTCACGCACGATCTGTGCGAAGCGGTGGCGCAGGCATCACCCCAAACCGAATGTATCGTAGGCGCGGTCAACGACCGCATCGAGGGCTATGACTACCCGCCGCGGGTGCGCTTTGAACTGAACGAACCCGAACTCGATTCATACCGCCGCGCCGCGGATTTTCTCAATTTCAATAACATAGAAATACTCTGCGTGCAGCACGAGTTCGGTATCTACGGCGGGCCGGCCGGCAGCCATCTGCTCGCGCTACTCAAAGAAGTGCGCATGCCAGTGGTGACCACGCTGCACACGGTGTTGCGCGAACCGAATGCGCAGCAGAAAAAGGTGATGGATGAAATTATCAGGCTCAGCGACCGGCTGGTCGTTATGGCCCATAAAGGCGCCGAAATTTTACGCGCCACGTATGCGGTCAGCGATGACAAGATCGATATTATCGCACACGGAATTCCTGATATGCCGTTTCTCGATTCGTCGTTTTATAAGAGCCAGTTCGGCGTTGAAGGCCGCAAAGTGCTGTTCACCTTTGGCCTGTTGGGACCCGCAAAGGGCATTGAATATGTAATTCAGGCGCTGCCCGAAATTATCCGACAGCACCCCGAGGTGGTCTATCTGGTACTTGGGGCGACACACCCGAATCTGCTGGCGAGCGAAGGCGAAAGCTACCGACTCAGTCTCGAACGGCTGGCAGAAGACCTCGGTGTTAAGACCCACGTCATTTTCTACAATCGTTTTGTAACACTCGAAGATCTGCGCGAATTCATCGGCGCCTGCGACCTCTATATCACTCCTTATCTTAACGAAGCGCAGATCACGTCGGGTACGCTCGCGTATGTGTTCGGTGCGGGCAAGGCCGTGATTTCGACGCCGTACTGGCATGCGCAGGAGCTCTTGGCTGACGGGCGTGGCATTCTTGTGCCGTTTCGTGACCACGATGCGATTGCGGCCGGGGTCGCAGAATACCTGAGTCTCCCGCAGCGCTTTGAAGAGACGCGCAAGAATGCGTACCACATGGGACGCGGCATGATCTGGTCCGCAACGGCCGAAAAATATCTGAAAGTGTTTGAGCATGCGCGCGCCGACCATCAGGAAATCCCGCGCCGTGCATTCGCCGCCTGGACTCTTGAAAGTCGCCCGCAGGATTTTCCTCCACTGCGCCTGGATCACCTTGAACGCATGACCGACCGCACCGGCATTTTTCAGCATGCGGTGTTTAATGTTCCGAATTTCGCCGAAGGTTATTGCACCGACGACAACGCACGCGCGTACATTCTCTGTAATCTGCTCGACGAGCTCGGCGGCCAGCCACCTTCGCTGCGCCTCGACAAACTCGCCACGACTTACCTGGCATTCCTGTGGAATGCTCTTGCACCGGGCACCTCGCGCTTCCGCAATTTTATGAGCCATGAGCGCGAATGGTCTCCCGAAGAAGGCAGTGAAGACGGGCATGCGCGTGGGCTGTGGGCGGCGGGCACCGGCGTGGGACGTTCGCGTAACGAAGGCCACCGCAAGTTGTGCGGCAGCATTCTGCAACGCGCGCTGCCGCTGACCGAAAATTTCACTTCGCCGCGCGCGTGGGCCTTCACGCTGCTCGCGATCCATGAGTATCTCGGTCGTTTCTCCGGCGACAGTGTGATGAACGGAACACGGCATATTCTGACACAAAAACTCGTCAGCGCCTGGAAGAACTGTTCTTCGGAAAAATGGCAGTGGTTTGAACCGATTCTCAGTTACGATAACGCGCGGCTGTCGCATGCGCTGATTCTCAGCGGCCGCTGGACGCGCGATGCAGAAGTGCTCGGGATTGGTCTCAGCTCCCTGCGCTGGCTGGCAGAAATACAGAAGGCGCCGAAGGGCTACTTCAGGCCGATCGGCAATAAAGACTTTTACCAACGCGAGGGCGAAAGGGCAATTTTCGACCAGCAGCCTGTAGAAGCCAATGCGATGATCTCTGCGTGTTTCGAGGCCTACCGCGCAACGGGGGACGCCAGCTGGAATGCGCTGGCAAAGCGCACGTTTGAGTGGTTTCTCGGCCGTAACGATCTCGGATTACCGCTTTATGATGCAAAAACGGGCGGTTGCCGCGACGGCCTGCATCCCGATCGTGTGAATGAAAATCAGGGGGCGGAATCCACACTTGCTTTTCATCTCTCGCTTGCCGAGTTGAACTTTGCTGCGGTTGTGACCCCCAACCAGTTATTTTCGCAGCCTCCATGAAACCCATACAAATTCGTCGTCAGATGACTTTTTTACCCGACAGCGCGCGGGTGATTATCCGGCCGTTTATTTCAGGCAATCAGCAGTTGGTGAAAAATATCATAGCGCGGGCGCTGGCGTTGAGCGAAGAAGCAGTCGAGCATGAACTCGAAGCGGTGCAGGCCGACTTCGCTTCGCGCCATTACGATATTGTGCTGTTGCTTGCGGCGCATTACGAAAAGGTGCTGCCGCATATCGAGGCGCCGCGGTCGTTGTCTGTGGCGCGGCAGCTGCTCATCGGAGCGCTTTTTTCAGGCGAGTACGCGCTGGAATCCGCAGCGCTGTTTAATCCTTCGATTGTGCCGCATCCCGATCAAAGCGGCGTAACCGAGGGCAGTTTACGGTTTATTCTGAGTTTGCGTGCCACCGGCGAGGGGCACATTTCTTCGATTGAATTCCGCACGGGCATCGTAGCCGCCGATGGTCGTATCAGCGTCGAACCCGTTTCGCCTTTCGTCACTATTCCCGATGTCGTACCGAATCCAACCTACGACAAAAAAAACTTTATCACCAAACTGCACGAGATGGGTTTCGTCAACGGCCACACAACGCAGGTGATGGCGCCTCTGGGAGACACTTTTACGCTCACGGAACTCCACCGCAGCATGGCTCGCGTTCACCAAACGGTCGCAGTCGCCACGCACGATTTTAAGCGCACGCTCGAGTGCATGCGCTGGCTTGCCGAGTCGAACTACGAGTTGCGGTTTCTGCCAAAACTCACGATGAGCGAACGCATCATTTTTCCGGTTTCCCCGAATGAAAGTAACGGCATCGAGGATGCGCGCTTTGTACGCTTTATTGAAGCCGATGGCTCGGTTTTGTACTACGCCACCTACACGGCCTACAACGGGCGCGATATTCTGCCGCAATTTATCGAAACCCGGGATTTTCTCAGCTTCCGCATCGTCACGCTCAACGGCACGGGCGTCCAGAACAAGGGCATGGCTCTTTTCCCGCGGCGCATTCACGGTCGCTTCGCCATGCTGTCGCGGCAGGATGACGAGAATCTGTTCATTATGTTTTCCGATAACATCCACCGCTGGAACGAAAGGATTCTTCTGCACGCGCCGCGCGAAGTCTGGGAGATGGTCAAAATCGGCAATTGCGGATCTCCGATCGAAACCGAAGCCGGTTGGCTGGTGATTACGCACGGTGTTGGCGCGATGCGCAAATACTGCATCGGCGCGCTGCTGCTCGACATCAACGATCCGACGGTCGTGCTTGGCAGTTTACGCGAGCCGCTGCTTAAACCCGAAGGCAATGAACGTGAAGGTTATGTACCGAACGTGGTCTACAGCTGCGGTTCACTGATTCACGCGCGCCAGCTGATTCTCAGTTATGCGATGAGCGACAAGGCTTCAGTGATCGCCAGCGTCTCGCTCGACGAAATTCTCGCGGCGCTGGCTGCGAACCCGGTTTCCCGGCGCGGCTAAGATGCGGGAAATTGCCGGCCGATGCTATTGCCGTAATGCAGCGGATTTTTTGATGCCGAGCGCCTGGTAAATTTTGAGCGTGGCCTTGGACTTGTTCAAAGTGTAGAAATGCACACCCGCGACGCCGTGGTCGATCAGGTCGCGCACCTGTTCGGTCGCCCAATGGATGCCGACATTCTCCGCGAACTCATCGTCCTCGGCGCGCGCGAGTGCCCTGAGCAGTTTTGCGGGGAAGCGTGAGCCGAGTGAGAGCTCCGCCATACGCTGCATGCCTTTACGCGAGGTGATCGGCATAATGCCGGCAATGATCGGCACGTTGATGCCAGCGAGTGCGCAGCGTTCCTGGTAATCGTAAAAGTCATGGTTGTCGAAAAACAGCTGAGTACAGATATAATCCGCACCGGAGTCGATTTTGTGCTTGAGGTGTTCGATCTCTTTCAAACGGTTCGGCGTTTCAGGATGCCCCTCGGGAAAACCCGCGACGCCGACGCCCATTTTCGGGAAGTTCTTCTTTATAAAAGCAACCAGCTCTGCAGCATAGTGAAAGCCGTCGGGATGGGGCTTAAACACACCCGCGGCTTCTTTAGGGGGATCGCCTCTGAGAGCCAGTATGTTGCGAATACCACTCTCGTCATAGCGCTGCAAAATCTGGTGGATTTCGTCTTTGCTGGCGCCGACGCAGGTGAGGTGCGAGACAATCGTGAGCCCCAGTTCTTGCGAGAGCCGCACGACGAGGTCGTGCGTCAGCTGGCGCGTCGAGCCGCCGGCACCGTAGGTAACAGAGACGTACGCGGGTTCGAGCGGCGCAAGTTCGCTGATGGTCTTGAACAGTGCGTCAGAACCTTCCTGAGTTTTCGGCGGAAAAAATTCGAAACTGAGCGCGGGTTTATTGGCCCTCAAAATATCCGCAATGTGCATCTTTCCTGCACTGTTGCGTGAGCTGCCATGTAAAGGAGAAACAGGTTGCGATCGGGCATGACAGCCTGAGTTGCGGCGGGTTTCTATCTGCTATGCGGGAATACCTGACACCGACAGAAACGATCGATTCAGACAATGCGGATGTCAGGCGTTTTGCTCTCGAAACCGTAGCGGGTAAATCCACCGACATCGACAAGGCGGTGGCGCTCTATTATAGGGTGCGCGATCTCGTGATGTATGACATGATGGTTGAGCATTTCACGCGCGAAATTTTTAAGGCGAGTTATTGCCTGCATGCGAAACGCAGCTTTTGTATTCCAAAAGCGATTCTGCTTGCGGCCTGCGCGCGGGCGGTCGGCATTCCCTCGCGGCTCGGCTTTGCCGATGTGACGAACCACCTCGCGACGCCCAAGATGCTCGAGATGCTGGGCGGCGATTACTTTGCCTTTCACGGCTACACCGATCTGTACCTCGACGGAAAATGGGTGAAGGCGACGCCGGCGTTCAACGAACGCCTGTGCCGTTTTTTCAAGATCAAGCCACTCGAATTCGACGGCAGGCACGATTCAGTCTTCCACGAGTTTTCGGCCGACGGCAAAAAGCACATGGAATACCTGAAAGACCATGGCACGTTTGCCGACATGCCGTTTGACCTCATGGTGGCGACGTTTCGCAAACACTACCCGCACTGGTTTGAGGCTGGCGGGCCAATTGCCGGTCCGTTCTGATCGGCTAGCGGCTGCCCTGACATTCTGCGGCGGGCTTCTGGCTCACAAAACAAAAAATCTTTTTGAATTCCAGGTCGTTTAACGGCGTTTTGCCCGCTTCGCTCATGCGCTTCTGCATCGTGCGCAGCACGGCCTGCCATTGTTTTTCGTTGAGGCTCTGCGGGTCGGGCAGCGCGTGGCAGCTGCTGCATTTTTCCCTGAACAGGGTTTCATGTTCATTTTGCGCGTGGCCGACCGAAACAAGCAGTGCCAGAAGCAGCGGCAGCGTTTTCACATTGCCCCCAGCGTCGCGACAATACGGTCTTTCTTGTAACTTTCATTGAGGCGGATTTTCAGCGTGCTGTCA
This sequence comes from uncultured Turneriella sp., assembly GCA_964356715.1. Lineage (GTDB taxonomy): Bacteria > Spirochaetota > Leptospiria > Turneriellales > Turneriellaceae > Turneriella. Next base: position 25,372 of record CAYHJO010000016.1, read on the forward strand.
ATGATCACCGTCGTGGCCATGGTACCGCCATAGCTGTTGAGCACGTTTTGCCCGCTGTCGATGAGCACTGTAAAACCAGTGGCACCGTAGCCGCTGAAATCTTTCATCAATTTTGCTTCTGCGGGCGAAGCCGAGACATAATCGACCAGCAGGAATTTGGTATTGCCGTAGGCCGGCAGCATGCTGCTCAGCATTTCGTCCGAATGTCCGGTACAGATCGAGCACCACATAGTGAAATAGATGACGACTGCCGTTTTTCCCGAGAGCGACTGCGACAGCGTAACGGCATGGCCGTCGCTGTCGGTCAGCGAAAAATCGGGTGCAGTCTGCCCGACGGCAAAACCCTGACCGCTGCCGTTGCGGCTGCGCAGATCGCTGCCGTCGGGCAGAAGATTCGAGCAGCCTGCAATGCCGGTCAATATGACCAGTAGATTGAAAATCCGCATTGTTGGTTTCAGAAATTGTATTTCAGCGAAGAACATAGGTTACCCCCAAAGAAATTGCATGCGTTGTCGGAAAATTGCGCTGCAGCTCAGCCATGGTGACCGCGGGACTGTAGCTCGCAATGTAGATCAGATCGCGGTCGGCGTTCGCATACGCCATCGCGACACCGAGCATGTTGCGGTGGAATCCCGACGTCACGTCTTCGCGGCCGTTGATGGTGGCGTTGGTCTCGTTCAGATACGTGTACGTCACCGTCGCGGTGATGCTCGCCATCGCATCGGTGAAATACGAATAGCTGACGCCGAACATTGTCTGCAGCCGGTCGCCGAGGCGCTTGCGGTAGGGTTCGACGTACGTGCCATAATCGCGGTTCACCGGTCGCGCCGCATGCGTGCCATAGATGAGCGTCACGGCGAGCGTGAACGGATAGATCGTCTTTTCGAGAATCGCTTTGGCGTCTGCCCGGTAGAATCCGCGGCCGGTAATGTCAAAACTCGATTTGACATCGTCGTACGGTGAAATGCCCGTCGGCAAAAGCGCCTGCGCGCCGAGATAAACCGCAGGCACAAGGTCCGCGAGCGAGCGGACTTTCCACACGCACTTGATGGCATCAAAGGCTTCATAGGTGACCGAGGCCATCGAGTCGCCGGGGCCATTTGTGCGCGAGCGCAGCCCGCTATACGTGTTGGCATTGAACACGTAGTTGCCGGCGAGCGCCGCCTGCCAGCGTGAGGCCAGCCGGTATGCGACACCGCCGTTCAGGCGGTATTGCATGAGGTCAGACCCCGGCGGATCGCTGAGATAGCGGCCGCCACGATCGTAATAGCCTGCATATTTTTCTGCGTCCGCACCGCCGGCGACGAGCAGCTTCGCCGACTTAGGCATGAGCAGCGCCGCCGCGGTGCCACCGCCGCAACACGAGCCCGCATAAACGGGCGCCATGTCGGCACTGAAGAACAGGGCCAGCAGGGCCCCGGTGGGGCCCAGTCTGGTGATTGCTGTTCGCATAGCCTCTATGGCACCATGGCCGTGAGCGTGCCGTACGTATTCGCCCCGCTCATCTTGGTGGTGCCGTTCACAACCAGCCTGAACGTGAGATTTTTGCTGCCCGCAGTCAGCCCTGTGACGCTGCCGACCGAAAAACGCCCCGAGCCATTGTTGGTCAGCGTGTATGGAAAGGTGGTGCCACCATCCGTCGACATCGTGACGGCCAGCGTCGTGGTATTCCAGTCGGCGCCGGTATGCGGAGTGAGTGTCAGCCCGGTGATGAGCGCGACATGCGACATGAGGGTCTTGCGTGTCGCGGCAAAAATATTTACCGTGTGGTTTCCGGCGGTGCCTGTAATCGTATCGACAAAGATGAAGTAAGGACGGTTCGTCGCCGTACCCATCTGGTTGTACTGGTCGCTCCCTTCGCTGAGCGACACGCGTGCAGTGCCCATGCCGCCGACTGTCACCGTGAGCGGTGTGGCGATCTCAGTCGTGCCGGCGGTATTGTAGGTTTTGATATACCAGGTGCCACCCATCGACGCCATGATGTAGTAGGCTTTGACCGTATAGTTGCCACCACCGTCATCGGTCACTGTGTCCATCGGTGTCGTGTGCACCATTGTTCCCATATCCATCGTCGGCACAACAGTGGGATTCAACCCCGCCTGGCCGGCGCCCGCCGAATTGCTGATTTTGATCTGGAACACCGATTTGCCCACCGAATGCGTCGGAGTTCCCACGATTGCGGCGGTATAATCGACGACCGAAATTTTGACAGTCGCCGTCGTGCTGCCGGTCGCATTCGACGCAGTCACCGTGTACGTTGTCTGTGCCTGTGTCGCCGCCGGAGTACCGCTGAGAGCGCAGTTTGAACTGCTGATACTGAGCCCTGTAGGCAGCGTGGGTGTCGCGCTGCAACTGCTGATGGTACCGGTGACCGTGGGCGTCACCGTGCCGATCGATGTGCTTTGCGCGAGCACCAATGTCGCGTTGGCGTAAGTTAAAGCCGAAGGCGCGGAGTTTGTGGCCGCGGCAGCTTCGTCGACTTGCGCACAGTGCAGCATGGTGGCTGCGCCAAGCGAAATTGCCAGTAATCGCCTGTTCGTTGATGTAAATAAATTTTTCATATATAATCCTTATTATTTTTTTTGCTTCAAGAGTGATCTGATCTGTTCCGTGAGATCAGTGAGCGGCAAATCTGTGTCGCCGCTGTGCGAATAGACGATGCGTCCGTCGGGGTGTACGAGAAGCAATGTCGGTACACCGGGTATCGCGAGGGTTTCCGCAAATTCAGCAGAGGTATCAAGGTAGTTGGCAAACGGAATGCGGTAGAGCGCGAGAAATTTCTCCGCCGCCGCCGCAGGACTCTGCACCGCAATGCCGGCAAATTCGAGACCCTGCGGGTCGAACTTCTCGTGCAGTTGGGCTATCTGCGGCATCTCGCGCACGCACGGTTCGCACCACACGGCCCAGAAGATAACCAGCAGCGGTTTGCCGGCTTTCTGCGGCATGGGCAAACCGTTTGCACCCGTGGCCTGCAGGTCACGGTAAATAAAATGCTTCATCGCCGCATCGCCGTATCGCGATACGGAAATGAACAGCGCGAGAGCAAAGCTGAGTATACCACGCATAACCCCTCCCTGAAAATGACTGGGTTGTTTTGCCGGCCGGTAACTGCAGAATTAGCGGCGCACGCTCGGCGCGCTCACAGACACTGCAGAATACTGTCAAAACGGGAATAACGAACTCTGCTGCATTTTCCGCTGCGGCAGAATTCGGGTGTGGCCGGTTAACACCGGTCAGTCGCTAAGAGGGGTGGTCGGGGGGATCAGACAGCAAACCGGCAGGCATCGCGGTTTCACGCGAAAAGATCAGAAACTTTTCCGTGGTTTGCCGCAGACGCTGGTAGTCGAAGATAAAGACAAAAGCTTCAAAGCCCGGTGCGCGTGCACGATCCGCATCTTCGGAGGTATCGCAGTCGGGCAGCTGGCTGACGATGCGCAGCGTATGCCGCTTTTTACCGTGCTTATGGCCGCACGGGCACGGATTGCCGCGCAGAAACTGCGCTTTGGTATGCGGACAAATCAGATATTTTGAAGTGCGCGCATTGGCGACGAGCGCGGGCGCATCGGCGAGCTGCAGAACGAAAAAATACAGCCCGGCCAGGTGCAGAAATCTGAACCGGCGCAAAAGACTCACGCAGTACAAGTGAGCGGGTCTTTCGTGGCGTAAATAAATTAATGGATGATTTTATCTCTTTTGTGGGCAATACGGTGACGCTTGCCGGGCGTACAACGGTCTTTTGCTGGTTCAGCGCGTGATGAAGTTGTTGGATTTGCTCAGCGTAAAATACACAATCCCTTCGTTAATAATTTCGCCCGTGACGATGCGCGACGGCCGGTTGCGATTGGTGTAGTTGAGATCGAAATCCCAGCCCGAGGCGATGCCGCGCAGCGACAGGCCAGCGACCCAGCCGGTATTGTTGAATACGGCGCCCGACAGATTGGCATAATTGTGCTCGGCGCCGCCGCGCAGCGACAGCCAGTTGGTCAGCCAGAATTCGAGCACGGGTATGAGACGGGCATTGTAGTAGTCGCGATCCTGATAAAATTCGTTGATTTCCTTGAGCGCGAGAAAAACACGCTTGCCGAACATGCCGAAAGTCAGGGTGTTCTCGTTGTAAACCGGCGCGCGCACCGAATTGCCGACCGTGAAGCTCGCGGGATTCAGCAGATAGGTGCTCTGCGTTGAATAACCCACCAGCGTGTCGAAGATGAGCGTGCCAGAGGTGTTCTTGAGCAGCATGCCGAGAGAGAAACCCAGCTGTGTGCTGCGGATAATTTCCGTAATGCTGCCTTCGCTGCCGGGAGCCGGTAACGCCGCACTGCTCCACATTTGCCGCTTGACCTGCTGGTAGACAGCGACGCCGGCGCCAAATGAAATATTCTCCGTTGGAGCGTAACTCACCGATCCAATTCCGCCGAAGTTGTCCGGATTGGTCATAACTTGCTGGTTAGAATTGGTGCTGGTGGGAATTTTCCCCTGCTGTACTTCATCCTTATAGTGAAAGAAGATGCCCTCTAAACCAATACCCCATTTTTTACCCAGCGGTGCCTGATAGCCGATATTCATGCGGATGTCCTGTTCGATGACGTGGCGATCGATCGACTTCAGGTGCGTTCTGTCTTCCTGCAGGTTTACAACGGCGGCCGACAGAAAAAAACGGTCCTGTCGCATGAGGCCGAGAGACGCCGGGTTCGTGTTTGGAAAATATTCATTGGAAATAGTGCGGAACTTGGCTGTGTTTACCACGAGCTTACGCAGGTAGGCGGCAATCGCATCGCTCTGCGGGTCGAGCTGCTTCGCCTGATCGAGATGGCGTCTGGCTTCCTCGGTTTCATTGCGGTCGACCGCGTCGACAGCCGTCGAAAAATTCAGCACCACGCCCTCGGCTTTCTCAGCCACCGAATCCTGTTTCGCACGCACCGCGGCCGGCACGATCAGGTTCAGTTTGGTGAGAATGCGCGCGGCGATCTGCGCTGAGAGGGAATCGTACTGTGCAAGGCGGCCCGTCACTTTATCCTGCCAGATGAGCCGCGCGCTGCGCGTTTCCATAATGCGCACCGTAATCGAAAGCTGGTTATTGATGTCGTAGATGCTGCCGAGCACGACGTATTCCGCGGTCAGAAGTTTGCCGGCTTCGATCTGCTTCTTCTCGTCGACGAGGCCGGTCTGGCTGAGTTCAATTTCGCGGATTGCGTCGAGGCGCTTTTCGCGTTCGACGAGTTCGATGGCTTCCGATTTCATGAGTTCGATCGCAATGAATTCTGCGAAACCCTTGCCGAGAAACTTATACGCCGCATTTGCCGACTGCACCTGAAAGTCGCTCACGGTGACGCGCGCCGCCGACAAAGCCGGAAAACCCGCAAAAAAAATCATAACAAATGTGACGATCCACCTTTGAGCCGGTATGCGCATGCGGGAGCGCATAATAATAGACTAATTTGTCAACTATTTGCGGCGATGTGTCGCCGATTTACTGCCGCGGCTTGCCGTCTCAGCGTGCCGGCTTGCCGACGGGTAAGAGTGGTACCATGCGTTCTTCGATTGCCTTAAGGTCGACCGGGGTAGAAGACAGCGCCTGTGACAGAGCTGCTCTCAGCGCCTGCGATCCGCCTTTTCTCTGCGCACCGGCAGAAACGGAGGGAAAAACATATGAATTCAGCAATTTCAGAAAAAATTCGTTTTCCGAGCCGTCGCCAAAACAACCTGTCATCGTCACCACGAGATCTTTTTCAGGCACGACAGCGATAAACTGCCCGCGCCAGCCCGACGCCAGCAGGGCTTTTTCATCGCTGTAAAAATACGGATGCCAGAAGTAATAGCCGTAGTTCGGCTTCGCTATATTTGGATCTGACTTGATGACGGGCTTATTCACCAGAGCAGACCATTCTTTCGAGAGCAGCTTTTTGCCGTCGAACACACCTTTGTCGAGGTAGAGTATGCCGAACTTCTGCATGTCAATCGGCCTCAGGCGCAGACCGTACGCGCCGAGGTCAAGGCCGTCGGCGTCGCGGTGTGTCCATTCGGTGTTCACAAAACCCATCGGGTCGAACAGATTTTCTTTGGCAAATTCCCAGCTGGTTTTGCCCGATGCAGCGGTAACTAAACCGATCGCAATCGACGGCGTGATATCCTGGTATTGAAAATCTTCCCCGGGGTTTTTTAGGAGCTTTTGCGTGAGCGCAAATTTTGCGCGGTTGGTGGCTGCGTGAAAATCGCTGTTGCGCTTTTCGGCTTCGGGTGTCAGCGCATGCGGAGGCACCAGCGCGTCGAGCGCCGACATTGCCAGCACCTGTTTCACGGTGATGTTGCTGAAGCGCTTCTGCTCGGCCGGCGAGGCAAAAAATTCTGCAGGCAATATTTCGGTGATGCTCTGGTCGACGCTTTTGATCAAACCTTTGTCGATCGCGAGCCCGACCAGTGTTGCCGTAAAACTTTTGGTCACTGACATCAGGTAGTGGTTGTGGTTGCGCGTCAGGTTATGCGTATAAAGTTCATAGACCAAATGGCCGCGGCGCGAGATCAACAGCGAAAACACCGGCGCGCGGTTTTTTACGATATAGTTCGTCATGTCGGCGAGCACGCCGGTCTGCATGCCGTGCAGCTCAGGCGGCTCGCTTTGCTGGCCAGCAGCAAAGCGAGCAGAAATTGAAAAGAAAATCAGGCAGAACACGTGGGTGAGGCGGCGCCTCACCCACGTGTTCTGCGTCTGTCCTCTTCTCATTTGGATTTGGCGAGTGTCGTAGAGAGATACTGCTGAATATCGGGGTCGTTGTCTTTGGTGAGTTGCCAGAACGAAAAACCAGCGACATTGCTCTTCTGCAGAAGATTCATTTTTTCCGCGAAAGCGGTGCGGTCTATGAAGAAGGCCACACGTTTACATCCGCCATTGCTGTACCACAACGACGGATCTTCGTAAATTTTTTCTTCATGCACGTCGCGGAATTTTTTCAGATTGCTCCACGATTTTGCGCCCTTTTCAGTGTCGAGAATTTTGTTGATGTCGGTTGGCTGCTGTAGCTTGTGATCTTTTCCTTTGATGCGCTGCACGTCGCTGTAATACACGGCTTTGATCGGCGCCTTGCAGTTGAGCCCCCAGTCGTAACCATAAGTAGGTATCGCCATGTAGAGTTTTTCCGCGGGAATTTTGTCGCGCGCGTATTCGATAATTTTGGAGAGCCAGGTTCCCGGCGCCTGCGGTCCAGGCCCGGGATTTCTGTATTTGCGCGGGTGCAGCTCATACGCCATAATCTTGACCATGTCCGCGTGTTTGCCGAGAAATGTGTAGTCGTGCGTCAGCGGGCCGCGCCAGTTTTCGCGGAAATCCATCACAATTGGGTTCTTCAGCCCGGCGCAGCGCTGTTTCCTGACATTTTCGCCGTCGAACGGCGTTTTCGGGTGCACAGCGACCGACAGCAGTTTGCCCTTCTGTCTGAGACGCTGCGACAGCAGCACGATGAATTGTTCGAACTTTTCTTTTTTGCCGCAGCTCATGCCTTCGTAATCGATGTCGATACCATCGTAGCCATAGGTCTCGACCTCGTGCATGATCTTGTCGATGTGCTGGTCGCGTATATCGTTGCGCCCGCCCATGCCGATCACTTCGTTGATCTTCTCACCGGGATTTTCCCAGCGGAAAATCGTGGGAATGATTTTGATTTTGGGATTTTTAATCCTCAATGCTTTCACGCGCTCGAGTTTCTGCGTGTGCCCCCAACCCGAGGCCAGCTCGGGCGGGTTATGCGCGCGGCCTTTGATCGAGTAAATGAACGGATGCAATTCGTCGTAGAGCTCGGCGTATTGCAGCATCACCTTGTAGTCTGACGACCATGTCGAAGATTTGATTGGGCCTGAACGGGTCTGCTGCACGGCAACCGTCGGCTGGTCGGTCGGCTTGTCGATGTGTGGTTGCGCCACCGGCATCGCCAGGCGCATCGCAAAGGGTGTCGCGGCAATCATCACCAGGCCGCCAGCCGTCAACGCCATGCGGTAGCGACGCCACCACGGTTGATGCGTGGCTTCGGGTGTGGGATTTTCAGCTGTGCCGGTTTGGTCTCTCTCGGGTGCAGTCTCTACAGCTCTGCTCATGTCTTATATGATTAACGGACAAACTCACCCTGTCCGGGCATCTTTTTCAAAAAATCGAACTTTTCTGGTGGCTTGGCTGTCTAAGCCGCATGAAACCCCTGCAAAACTTCTGCGGCATCGCCGCCGCACTCCTTTTTTGCCTGCCAGCCTCAGCCGCCAATATCCAGGGCGCCTCCCGCGAAATTTCGGATTTTTTCACGAAGAACCCGGGTAAAACGGTAGCCGTGCTGGCGTTCCGCCACTCAGAAATGCCGGCAGCGAAACCCGGTGCCGCAAAAAAAACCGATGCCGCATCCGTGGCAGAAAAAGAGGCGGCGGCGGTGCAAGACCGTTTCGTCGAACAGATTGTAGCCTCGGGTGCGGTGACCGTGATCGAGCGCGACCGCATTGAGCAGGTGCTGCGCGAGCACCAGATCGATCAATCCGGCGCGACAGAGAAGACGCGTATAGGTAGGCTTCTGCAGGCGGATTATATTCTCACCGGTAGCATTCTCGCCAAAAAAGGCAATAAACTCGAAATTTCCACGCGGCTCGTCGACGTCACCACCGCCAGTATCGTTGCCACCGCACGCGCGGATGTGCCGCGCAGCGATGTCGGCGGCAATGTCGTCGTCACACAGCGCGGCGGCAATTACCTCGGCGAGCCTCTCGTGCAGATCGCGATTTTGATCGATACCTCGAGCAGCATGGACGGCCTTATCGATCAGGCGCGTACACAGATCTGGAAAATCGTCAATACGCTGGCAGGTTCAAACCGCGAAGGAAAAAAACCGCGCATCGAAGTTGCGCTGTATGAATATGGCAATAGTTCGCTCAATGCATCCGACAATTATATCCGCCTGGTACTGCCCTTCACGTCGAGCCTCGACAAGGTATCGGAGAAACTTTTCGAGCTCAAAACCAACGGCGGCGAAGAATACTGCGGCGCGGTCATTCAGCGCGCGCTCAAAGAGCTCGCGTGGAAAAAGTACGACGACGTTTACCGCGTGATCTTCATTGCCGGCAACGAACCTTTCACGCAGGGGCCGGTTGATTTCAAGCCGGTAATCGAGAGCGCGAAGGCGCAGGGTGTTTTTGTGAACACGATTTTCTGCGGTAACCGCCAGGAAGGCATCGCCACGCAGTGGCTCGCCGGCGCGCAGCTCGCGCAGGGGGATTTTCACGTCATCAACCAGGACCGTATGGTGCAGGTGGTGGCGACACCGTACGACGATGAGATACAGCGTCTGGGTTCGGAATACAATTCGACCGTGATTCCGATGGGGCGCATGGGCAAAGACGAAGAAGCGCGCATGCAAAAACAGGATCAGAAAGTCGCGGCTGCAGCACCCGCGAGCGGTGCATCAGTAGAACGGGCGGCGGCAAAGGGCAGCGCGCAGTATTCCGAAAGCAATGACTGGGATCTTACCAGCATATTCCGCAGCAAAAAATCGGTTGCCTCGGTGAATAAAGAAGAACTGCCGGGCGAACTCAAAGGCAAAAGCGAGAAGGAAATCGAACAGATTGTGAGCGCAAAGAACGCTAAACGCGGAAAAATTCAGGCGCGCATCGACCAGCTCAACCGCAAACGCAATGAATATATCTCCCGCGAGGCGGCTAAAGGTGCA
>CAYHJO010000017.1:0-35048 GCA_964356715.1 uncultured Turneriella sp.
CCTCTGCCTGCGCGGCGATAAGCGAAGTCATGACCCCCTGCGGCAGAGTGTGGATTATCATCTGTCCGCTCTCGGCGAGCGGAAAAAAAGCCTTCACGGTTTCAATGTGTCCAGAGATATAGCGCGCGATGAGGCCCGGCTCGGCAAGCTCTTCGAGCGAACCTTCGGCGCGGCCGCGCGCGCCCGCCGCGCTTACCGTAATCCACGTCAGGCGCAGCGGGCGTTTTCGCCGCCTCGCGGCGCAACTGAGTGCGCGGTAGAAAACCGACGGCCTGCCGATAGCGCCGAAACCGCTGCTTAAGACCGTACTCCCCGGCCTGATGAGCGCCACGGCCCTCAGCGCGCTCACGAGCTTTCGTGCAAGCGGTGAATTGCGGTCTGAGAGGTAGGGTGCGAAATCCAGATCAACCCGGATGCCTTCGAGTTGCGACCTGGCGAGGCTGAGCAGCGGTTCAAGGCGCGAGATATCGCTCTCTTCTTTCCAGAGATCCAGCGCCGCGTCGGCGACATCGCCGAGATATTGAGAGCTAATCAATCCACCCCCTCGAGTACCGCCGCAGCGCCGAGCCCGCCTGCCGCGCAGATGGCGAGGAGTGCCCGCTGCCTTTTGCCCAGCGCGAGCTCGTTTGCCATTGTATTCACCATGCGCGAACCCGTCGCGGCAAAGGGATGGCCGATCGCCACCGACCCGCCATGGATATTGATTTTCTGCGGAGGTATTTCGGAGGCAACCGCATCTGACCCCGTGTGGCGGCCGACGAAATCCTGCGAAGCAAACGCTTTGAGAACGCAAAGAACCTGGCCTGTGAACGCTTCGTGGATATCGACGAAGTCCATGTCGGCTGCGCTAAGGCCTGCGCGTTTAAGCGCCAGCGGCATCGAAATCGCGGGCCCGATCAAGAGCTGGTCGCGCGGGTCGACGGCGCTGTAGTGCCAGGAGAGAAAGCGGGCTTTGGGTTTAAGGCCCAGCGCGCGCGCCTTGCGGTAGCTCATGATGAGCGTGCAGGCAGCGCCATCGGTCAGCGCGCTGGCGTTTCCTGCGGTGACGCTGCCGCCTTTACGGAAAACGGGTTTGAGGTCCGCAAGCCTCGCGTATTCGATATTTCCCCTGACGATGGAATCTGTATAAACAGCGCGTCCCGGTTTTAGTTCCACCGGAAAAATCTCTTCACGAAAGCGCCCGCTTTCTATAGCCCGCGCTGCATTCCTGTGCGACTTAAGCGCCAGTTCATCCTGTGCGGCGCGGCTTACGCCATTGCGGCGGCACATGTCGTCCGCAGCTTCGCCCATGAGCTCACCCGTCGAACGCTCGGCGACGCGAGGCATGCGCGGCAAAAGATCGTTAAACGGCATGAGCTGTGCCAGAGCCCCCAAATAATCCAACGGCCCCGACTTGCCGTTCATCACAAGCGGCGCCATGGTGCGGATGAGCTTCTGCGGTAGCGGCACTTCGGCGCTGGAAACGGAATCGGAGCCGCCGGCGATCACCACATCAAATTCCCCGCGCTCGATTGCGGCGGCCGCCTGCGTAATTGCCAGAAGGCTGCTCGAACAGGCGCGCGTCACTGTAAAGGCTTCGACGCGGGGAGATAAATCCGTCTCAAGCACAATTTCGCGCCCCGTATTAGGAGTCGTCGTGGGCAATATGACGCCGCCCCAAATCACGGCGTCGATTTGATCGGCAACACCGGTGCGCCTCAGCAATGCCCGCACAGCCAGGGAGCCAAGAGCCATGGTGTCCAGACCGTTGAATTCCTGAAACGCGCGCACGAATGGCGTACGGATTCCGTCAACGATGACCGCAGTGTTATCCGTGAGTTCGCGTGGACCCATCGTTATGCTCCGATGAGGCTGCCGCCGCAGACGCGCAGGGTCTGACCGTTCACGGCAAAAGCAGCCGGCTGAACCAGAAACGAAATAACCTGCGCCACGTCCTCGGGCCTGCCTCCCTGCCCGAGGTTGTTGAGCCGGCGCCCGACTTCGCGTGTAAAGAAGGGCATCGCTTCGGTCATCCGCGTTTCGATAAAACCCGGAGCGACCGCGTTGATCGTCGAATCGTTCTTGGAGAATTCGTCTGCCATCGCCGCGACGAAGCCGCGCAGAGCGGCCTTGGAGGCGGCGTAATTCGTCTGGCCGAAATTACCCGCAATGCCTGCGATCGAGGACAGGCAGACGACGCGCGCGCGAGGATTCAGCGTTTTATCGTCCAGCAAGCGGCGCGTGATCTGAATCGGTGCGGAAAGATTGATGTCCATGACGCGCTGCCAGCTCTCAGCGGGCATCTTCTTGAGCGTCTTATCGAGCGTGATGCCGGCATTGTGCACGACAATATCGAGGCCCTTGAATTTGCCGGCAAAATACGCCGAGATTTTTTCTGCCGCACGGTTTTCTGCGAGGTCCTGATAAAAAATGTGCCCGTCGACTTTGCGCGCAGTCTGAGCGAGCGCCTCTGATTCCTGGGGGCGGTCGAGGCAGACGATGTACGCACCTTCGGCGGCGAGCACGCCGGCAATCTCGGCGCCGATACCATGCGCCGCGCCGGTTACGAGCGCGACCTTGCCCTTAAGGCTTTGCGCAACCGGATATGCTTCTGTAATTTGATCGCCACCGGAAATTTTCAACACTTGTCCCGTAACATAGCAGGAGGCGCGCGACATGAAGAAGCGCACCGGTCCGGTCAACGCCTCTGTCCCAGGCGTTTCGGCACAGATCATGTTCGCCGTCGCCGCCCTGCTGCCGATCTCCTTCGCAAGACTACGCATGAAGCCTTCGAGCGCATACGTTACGATCGCATCGTTGCCGCGCGAAACGACGAGGACGCGGCCGTTTTTTTGTAAACGGGATATATATCTATGGAAAAAACGATATATATTTCCAGTATTTTCGCTGCTGATGCCCCTCGCGTCAAAGATGAGACCGGAAACGTCCGTAGACTCATCAAGTTTTGTAACGCTCAGAATTGACCTGCCTGCGGCGACAGCGTGTGCTGTAAGTTTCGGCTCGACGCTGGCCGTGCAATAGACATCCGCACCTCCATCGGCGAGCTGCGTGAGCATAAACGCAGCATCGTCTGACGCTACGATTATTTTCCGGTCGGCAAGCGGGTGCGTGCCGATCGCTCCCACCTGCCGCTCGACGGCCACCGGCGCCGGCACTCCCATATCGCTCAATAGCCTGCGCAAGAAAGGATTTTTTCCGGCGGCAAGTAACAGATCCTGCATAACTCACTCCTGTGGCGTGACCGAGGTATCGCGCCTCTTAATTGTTCCACTGGCAAAGGCGAGCGCACCAGGCGCGGCGCCGATGAAGTATTTCCCCTCGTCGGTCAAATAGACGCGGCAGGCCTGCGGCAATACCAGTGGCCGTTCAAAGCGAATGGATATTTCGGCGATCGGATCAATTTTGCCGCAGAAAATATTCCTGCGTATGCCCTCATAGACACGGCCGAGTTGCGCGAAGCCGTGCAAAATCGGCCGCCTGAATCCCGCCGCCTGCGCGTAAGGCTTAAGCCAGTGTATCGGATTGAAATCCCCGGAAAAAAAAGCGTACTCAAGACCGCTTCGCTCATGCGCAAAAAAGGAACTCACCTCGCGCGCGTTTTCGGGAATAAGTACGTCTTCCTTGGCGCGGGGCTTTTCTGCGCTGGTTTTCACATCGCCGCGCCGCACGATGGAAATCTGCTGTGCCTTGATCGAATTGCCGGTAGAATCCCGAGTCACAATTTCTTGCGTGAGTATGACCCGGCGCTCCCCCTGATCGACATGCGTGAGGCGCGCCGTAACTTCGAGATTTTTTTCGCGGCGCAGACTGTTACCGATGGTCAGCGTACAACCGCCGTTCACGATGCGCGTGAGCGCAAACGGCAGACCAGAGAGAGTCTGCATGAGTGCGGGAAATCCCCACTGCGGAAACAGATGGCAGGGTAGAGTGTCGCGGTAGTCGGCGGGATTTCCACCGCAGCTTTTTACATAATCGGCGACGAGGCGAGCCGAAGGGGGGCTCACGGTCGTGCGGTATTCTTTCGCAGCGAAAACATAATCTTTTTCACCGCCGTTTTTTCCCGTAAGTCCAGTCAGTGCGGCCCGCGCCAGCGTCAAAAGAACCGACGTCTGCTCGGGCAGATAAGCGATCATTTGAGATCCTTCGAGGTTTTGCCTAAAAGGCGCCTCGCAATAACGAGTTTCTGGATCTGCTGCGTGCCCTCGAAAATATCGAATATTTTGGAATCGCGCGCCCATTTTTCGAGCAACAGCTCTTCGCTATAGCCCAGCGCGCCGCAGAGTTCGACGCATTTGAGCGTGATCTCGTTGCCGACGCGCCCAGCCTTTGCTTTCGCCATCGACGCTTCCATGGAATTGGGACGAGCATTGTCCGCCATCCACGCGGCTTTGAGCGTCAAAAGCCGCGCGGCTTCGAGTTCTGCTTCGAGCCGGTAGATTTCGGCTTCAACAGCGCTCAAGTCGAGCGCGTCTTTTGCATAGTCGAACCGAAAGCCGTTTTTCTCAAAGAGTTCGCGTGTCAGTTCGAGCGCGGCCCCGGCCACGCCGAGCGCCATCGCGGCGATGAGTGGCCGCGTGTTGTCGAACGTCTTCATGGCGCCGGCGAAACTCTGCTCAGTACCAATCTCTTCGCTGCCCAGAAGATTTTCGCGCGGTATGCGGCAATCGCTGAAGACCAGCGTCGCCGTGTCTGAAGCGCGGATGCCGAGTTTTTTTTCGAGCCGTTCGACGCGCATGCCCGGAGTTCCGTGCTCGACGACGAACGATTTGATTGCCGCCTTGCCCTGGGATTTATCGAGCGTTGCCCAGACGACAACAAGCTTTGCCCGTTCACCACTCGTCACGAAGATCTTCTCTCCGTTCAGTATCCAGTGATCGCCGTCCCGCCTTGCGGTCGTCGAAATATTGCTCGAGTCTGAACCCGCACCCGGCTCGGTTATCGCCATCGCAGCCCATTTGCCGCCGAAGCGCTGTTTCTGTTCTTCGCTCGCAACCGCGGCGATCGCCGCATTACCGAGCCCCTGACCGGGTATCGTGAGCAGAAGGCCCGCATCGCCACGGCACATTTCGAGCGTATTCAGCACGAGCAGCATATTTTTGCCGTTGCGGATTTCTCCCGTATCGGCCGATTTTTTCTCACGCGTCGCTCCGCTGGCGCCCAGACCCGCTCCGCCTTCTTCCATGCCGCGCAGGATCGAATCGAACATGTCGAGTTCGACGGGGTAGGCGTGTTCGGCCCGGTCGTACTTGCGTGAAATTGGTCGAAAAGTATTTTCCGCCACCTGCCTTGAAAGCTGCGTTATCTTCGTGAATTTCTGTGGGATTTCGAGATTCATGAATATTGGCTCCTCATACGGTAATCGCTCCCTTGAGAATCGCACTGGCACGCAGGTGGCGGTACCACATCTCGACGGGATGCTCGCGCGTGTAACCGTGCCCGCCCAAGAGCTGCACCGCATCGGTGGCAATGCTCATCGAGTATTTCGCCGAATAGAGATCGGCGAGGTACGCTTCGCGGTGGTACGCGAGGCCCTGCTCTGAGCGGCTTGCCGCCCGGTAAACCATGAGGCGCAGCGCCTCGTACTCAGTGGCCATGTCGGCAAGCATGAATGCCACCGCTTGCCGGTGTGTAATCGGTTCGCCGAATGCTTCGCGCGCATTGCAGTATTCGACAGCGTAGTCGATCGCCGCCTTGAGCGTACCGACGCTCAGTGCCGCGAGCGCGATGCGGCTTGAATCCAAAAATTCATCCAATGCAAATGGTTGTTCTGTTTCGCCGAGCAGAGCGTCGGCCGGCACATGCGCGTTTTCCAGATGAAGCGTGGCGAGTGAGGCTGCACCGAGGCCCATATTGCGCTCCTCGCGCCAGCTTATCCCGGGAAGATTATTCTCCAAAATGAATGCCTGAATCCCCGATCCCTCGAGTTTGGCCAGAAGCAGAACGGCATCGGCCTTCTGGCCGGCAATGACCATGCACTTCTTGCCGTTCAACCAATAGCCGCTGTGGCTGCGCTCGGCATGCGCAGTAATTTTACTAACGTCGAAACGCAGCATCGGTTCCATGACCGCGAGCGTTCCCTGCACGTAATCTTTGCCCGCAAACGCTGGCAGATACTTCGCGCGCTGCGCATCCGAACCAAAGTCGCTGATGAGATTGATGAAAGAAATGGAGGAGAGAATTCTCAGAGCAAGCGCGTAATCCCCGTAACCGAGTTTTTCCGCAATGAGCGCAACACTGACCGGGCTGCGTTCGAAGGCGGCACCGCCGAGCGCTTCGGGGATCGTCACCCCGAAGATTCCCGTTTCCATGACTCTGCTAAAGACGGCGTCGCCGATTTCTTCGCCTGCATCGGCTTTTTTACCCACCGGCCTCAGCGTCCCTAGCGCCAGCGACTCGACCATTTCGCCGATCATCTGTTGTTCGTCGCTGAAAGTGAGATCAAAAAACAGTTCGGCTTTTTTTTCCGGACGTCTGAGTTTTTGTACCGGCAGCATCGAGCGGACGGCGGCAAACCTGCCGCCCAGTTCGTTGCCCGTGCTGACGACAGTACGCGTACCGAGGTACAATGCCTCTTGCGCGAGCTCGCTGAGCCCGGTCTGCTGTGCAAGCTTCGAGCCGGCAAAACTGCCCAGCGCACGTAGGCCGAGCCTTACCGCCCGATCAACAATGCCATCCGTCGGTTTTCGCGCTTCAGCCATTAGCTCCCCCTATACGAAACAGGCTCTCAGGTTGAACGGCGCGTCAATAAAAAAATGAACAATTGTTCAACTTTGTAGGGTGTCCAACAAACCTTCACCTGTAAGCATCTTGCCATGTCCGGGTGCGACAACGCTCACTTTCAGGCTCTTCAGGCGGCGGATGGATTCACGTAAGCGATTCATGTTTGAATAAACAGACGGCAACACTGTCGAGCCGGATGTTGTCGAGCCGAGGAGGGTATCGCCTGTCACGAGTAT
This sequence comes from uncultured Turneriella sp., assembly GCA_964356715.1. Classification (GTDB taxonomy): domain Bacteria; phylum Spirochaetota; class Leptospiria; order Turneriellales; family Turneriellaceae; genus Turneriella. Next base: position 6,957 of record CAYHJO010000017.1, read on the forward strand.
ACCTTCAGTTTCATGATAATAGCAGCAGGAATCTTCCGTATGGCCGGGTGTCCAGAGAAGCCGCCACTCGGGAAAGCCCGGGAGCAACTCGTCAGCCTTAAGCGTAGAGTCGTATTGTACCCGCAGAAGATCTGCCGGGACCGACGGCCGCTCCAATTTCGCAGACGGCAGTTCCAGTTTTCGTTCTTTGCGGGCCGTCGATGTATACATGCGCCAGAATCGCGGCCGCATCATTTCCTGCACGCCGGTAACGAGTTTCGTGCCGGCCTCTGCCAGACTATCGAAGCTGAATCCTGCACTGGTTTTTTCAAAGACGGCAATCTTACAATGAGCGGCGCGCGCCAGTGCATTGAGGCCGCCGCTATGGTCAATATCCGAATGCGTCGTGACGGCCAGCATCACTTTCGCCTCCGGCAGCGCGCGGTGGATATAGCCCATGATGAAGCGTTCATCCCTGTAGCCGGCATCAAAGACAAGCAGCGCTTTTCCCCGTGCATAAACATACGAGTTTGAAAGCTTGCCCTTAATCTGGTGGATTTTTTCCTGCAATGGTTACGTCTTTTGTCCCGTCAGGAAGAATCCCGGCAGACCCGGAATAAGCCGTACTTCCTTTTTTTCGAGTGGCAGCTTATTAAGAAGCCGGGCGCCATCTTCTTGCGTCAAAGAATTCCCGGCCACAACGTACTTAAAGAAGACAGTAGCAGCTGGTTTGAAAAAGAAAGGTATCAGCCAACGGTCGGTGAAGGAAGCACAATCCTGCCAGGTGGCGTCTTTATTTGCCTCTGCGATGATCAGCGTGCCACCTTTCTTGAGCACGCGCACACACTCGGCAAGCCCCTTCTGCTGGTCGCTCCAGTGCTTCAGCGATGCAATGCTGTAGACAATGTCGAATTCCTCGGCGGGAAAATCCAGTGCAAGAACATTTGCCGTCTTGAGCGCGACACGCCCTGAGAACCGGGCAAGCCTCTCCCCCGCACGCTCTATCTGCTCTGCGGAGAGGTCAACTCCGGTAAGGGTAAAATCTTCAAATTCTGTCAGCAGCTTTTCCGCATTCTGTCCGCCGCCGCAGCCGACATCGAGCACCTTTGCTCCCGCTCGCAGCTGCGCGCGGAATTCAGGAAAAACCCGGCTGGCAAAATCCGTGACTGCGGGCGCAATGAATGAGTCGTACGCATAAGATTCGGCTTTCGAGTACGGGCTCTGAAAATCAAAAAGGACCATGCGCGGGTGTCCGCGAGGCCAGTCCGGGGGGAAAACCTTTTTTGTTTTGCAGCGATAGGCGTTCGGATCGCGCCATGAAATTTTTTTTAGCGCAACTTGAGGAAGATCAAGGCGTTTACACAATAGGCGGAATTTAGACAGGATTAAAGGATGGGTGACATGGCGTCACAAATCGCGATAGGGGCGTACTATGTCCCGCCTTCCCAGGGAAATTGAAGTCGTCCGCGCGATCCACGACAAAATATTGCAGAAATCGATGCAGCTAATTGCGAAGCACGGATTTCAGTCTCTCACAATGCGCATGCTCGCGCACGAATCGGGCATGACCGCGGCGAATATCTACAACTATTTTTCGGGAAAAGACGAAATATTCCTCAGGATTGTGATCAGCGGTTACGGGCTGCTTGCGGCTGAGCTTGACGCAGCCATGAACCGCACAGCAGATCCGTATGCAAAAGCCCGGGAAATGATGCTGGCTTTCGTTCGCTTTGGTCTTACTCGTTGGGATCATTACCAACTGATGTTTGTCGTCCCGGCGCCGCACTACGCCGATTTCAAGGACACCAGTCTCGAAAGTCTCGCGGCAGAAGAACGACGGCATTCTCTTCAGGTGCTCGCGACGGTCTATGCCGTTCTTGAAAATCTGACAGGCGACTTCATGTCAGAAACCGAAAGAAAAATACTTGTAACCGAGGTGTGGAGCATGCTGCACGGCTGGATCACATTGTACCACCGCGGAATTCTCAGCTACATCACAGCCGAACCCGAGAAATATGTGGAACCACTGGTGGACGATTTTATTGCGCGTTTCCGCAAATAGTCGCTACAATTGGCCGGGAATTTTGCTCAAACCGTTTTGCAGCGAATGAAAGAGCGGTCTGTTGTGTTCAAAAATTTTCAGGAAGTTGGCAAACAACAAATCATACATTGTCTGATTTTTTTCCGAAGGTTCAAACTCGCGCTCGATTTCAGTCAATTGATGAATCTGATCGAGCGTGAGTTCCCCGAGTCCGATAGCAGCAATGTACGCGGCACCGCGCGCATTTGCCTGCCGGGGATCTTTGACGCGGCGGATTTTCACATTCAGGACATCGGCGAAAATCTGGCACCAGCCGTCGGATTCGGCACCGCCGCCGATGATGTTCAGCGTTTTGCTGCGCCGTTCGGTGAATTTATCCACATATTGCAACAGCCAGCGCGAATTGAACGCGACGCCTTCATACACTGACCGTATCAAATCATCCTGTGTCGTGCGCAAAGACATGTTATAGAATACGGATCTCAGTTGGTGATCTTCTGCCGGTGATTTTTCACCGTTCAGCCACGGTGTGAAAATGAGGCCGTTGCTGCCGGCCGGGCTCCGGCTGAGCGCGCTTTCCAGATGCGCATAGATAGCGGAGCGTTCCACCTGAGCCAGGCCATTTTCCGGATAAAGAATCCGACGGATTACAAAATCCAGCGCGCCTCCGGCCATATCCTGCTCATTGGCGCAAAGGTATTTACCGGGGATTGCCGATGGGATCGTCGCGATCGAATGGAAAAGATCGGTTTTCTTGTGCGGCATGTGGCAAAGTATCCACGAGGATGTGCCGACGTAAAGGTGCCCCTCGTAGTTCCTGACAGCGCCCGAGCCGAGGCAGGCGGCATGCAGATCGGGTGAACCGCCGAAGACGGGAGTACTCGCCGGTAGCCCCAGCTCGGCCGCAACAGACTTTCGCAAACAGCCGATCTTGTCTGTCGATTTTCCCAAATCGGGCATTTTAGCGCGGTCAATGCCGAAAGAACGCAGTAATCCGTCATGGTACCGGATATTGTGGATATCGCGGTTGTCGGTTACCCAGAACAGTGTCATGGCCTCGGCGGTAGAGCGTACTTCGCCGGTGAGTCTGGCATTCAGATAATCTTTGGCGGGCAGAAATTTCCAGGTCTTGTCATAGATTTCGCCTTTCTCATGCTTAACAAAGAGGGCGTGCGCAATGTCATCTTTGCCCGAGAAAGTCGGCCCCCCGCCGGTGATCGGTATCCATTTGAGCAGTTTGTCCACGCCATAGCCGTCGATGCGCAGCGGGCCGCCCATCATCTTGCGGATATACGGAGCGCCACGCGTGTCGAGCCACAGAATGCAATTCATGAGTGCGTTGCCGTCGCGATCGACGGGCACCATCGAAGAGAACATCGATGAGACACAGATCGCCCTGATCGTTAAGGCCGGGTGTCCGGCACTAAGCTCCCGAACCGCGTTTACCAGCGCCCGCCACCATTCGTCGGGGTCTTGCTCGACGCCGCCGTCGCGTGTGTGGATGAGAGTCGTCTTATGAAACACAAACGAAATGAGGCGGCCTTGCGTCGTCATCAGGGCGGCTTTGATGCCCGAGGTACCGTGGTCGATGGCGAGAATTGCCTGACTTTCAACCATGCTTTCTTTATCTCCGCCGGACAAAAGGGAATAACTTTCCGATCAATGAGCGCATTGCCTGAAGTATGTATATTTTTGTGAAGGTGAGCGTTACGTCCACCTCTTTGCGCCTGCCGGAATCATCGGTTTTGAATACCTGCAATCCCTTGAACGATTTATTCTTTTGCGTCAACTTAATCACCGACTTCACGAGTTTCATGAAGTGCAGCGGATCGACACCGGCTTCAGGCGGATAAACCCCGAGACGCTTAATCTTTCCTTTGAGCATCAGAATCGCTCCCATCGCGGCGGGAATCCCGGTGCCTTCACCGAGCGCCTGGTCTTTCGATGCCAACACAAATTCGTAACTAGCCCGCCTGTTCTTCCTGAGGCCCGTCACGACAATTTTCACGCAACCGCACTGCGAGCCGAAGTTCACGCGCTTCAGAATTTCTTCGCGCTGCGCGAGAATATACTTGATCGATTCGTCATAAGGAATGATTGTTCTGCCGTCTTTCACGACCGGCTCACGGGAATGTCCGCCGGCCTTTACGACATCGGTGATCAGATCGTAGTATTCCTGTGGCACAACCGTTCCTTTATTTGTGACGCGCCGCGTTTTGATGTAGTTCGGTATGGTGACCTGTTCCGGGTGAGGATACGGGTAAACGGTAACGTTATCCCCGACAAGGGGAAAATCCACCTTTTCCTGGAGCGCGAGGCCGCCCTCTTCAAAAAATTTGACATACTGCAATTTGCCATCGAGGTACATCGGGATGTCGATGCTCATGCAATGGAAACGGTGCGCAATTACGCCCGGGCCTTCGACCGGCTCACCGCCGTGCGCATGGAAGATATCTACAGCTTCGACTTCGTCGAAAAGGTGATCTGCCGCAAAACGCGCCATCAGGTTGGTGATGCCGGGCGAATTACCCATGCCGATGAGCATCCGCAGACCCATAGCTTTAGCCTTATCGTCCCATTCCAGTATCGAAGTTGTAACATCGACGTCGTCGCAGACATCGAGATAGTCCTTGCCGGCTTCCATAACGGTCTCGAGCACCGGCTTTACGAACTTGTAAAAGGGGCCGACACAATTGAGCACGACATCCGCGTCTGCAATCAACGCGCTCAGCTCTGTTTTATTCAGAATGTCTACCTTCCGGTACGTGACGCCTTTTTTGTTGAGAGATTCCGCAAGTTCCCGGATTCGCGCCTCGTTGAGATCGGCGATGACCACCTCATCAAACCCCGGAACCAAGGCGAGGGTACGCGCCGCCACGCTGCCGACTGCCCCGGCTCCGCCCAAAATCACTACTCTTGACATAATACCTCCAGTGAACTAAGTTAAATTAAACATTGTTCATTTTATTGCCAATGCGGCAAGTCTTTTTCGACAGCAAACGGCGTACGGTGGCGATCCAGGTTATTTCACCCGCTAATCCACTTGCCGGATGTATCCCGGTTCGGAAAAGGGTATTGCTGAATGGTGTACCGGAAGTCAGAAAAAAGAGAGAATCTCAAGAAGGCAAACCGGGACAAAATCGTCAAAGCGGCGATTACGATTTTCGGCAATGACGGGCTGGATACCGCCAATGTCCGGGAGATTATCAAAGTAAGCGGTGTTTCTGCCGGGTCTTTTTACAGCTTTTTCAAAAATAAAGAAGAGGTTTTTAATTACATCCTCGACAACATTCTGGTCGATCTGCGCGATACAGGCAGGCAGCTGTGGCGAGAGGCGTTCGGCGGGCAGCGGAGTTTTGAAAGCGGTTTCGAGGAATTTTTCAAAGCTATCAGGAGCAACCCGGAATATATGCGTTTCATGGCCCGCAATCAGGCGCATATCCGCAACCTGCGTTACGAGGGCCGTATCACTCCGTTTCTCCAAAGTCTCGAAGAAGACATCGAGCATTCCGTTCGGGAAAAGAATCTGCCGCCGGTACCCGTTAAATTTCTCACTGTTGTGATTTTCGGCATGGTCTTTGAATATATCGCCGACATGGTAGTCACCCCGGAAAAGGTAGATATCCACGAAGTTTCGGTGAACCTGTCAGGGTTCATTCGCGGCGGACTCATGCTTTTGGCACTCGAAAAAGGAGCCCGGAATATCTCTGCACAGATTCTTTCCGTCCTTGGGCTGAAGAATACTTTCTTCCTGCCGGGCATGAAGAAATAGAATCCCTTTTTTTGCTTTACAGACTTAACGCGCTAAACAGTTGTATGTAAAACTCGAACAACCGTTCGAGTATTTAAAAGGGGGATTATATGCAAAAAGTGGCAATTATTGGCGGTGGTGTTGCGGGGCTGACGGCTGGCTATCTGTTGAACAAGAAGTATGATGTCACGCTCTATGAATCGTCGGGGCGGCTCGGTGGGAACGCTTATACGCATAAGTTGCCCGACGGTACAGAGGTGGATATTGCGGCTGCGGCCTTCAGCGACAAAGATACCTATACCAATTTTAATGCGCTGCTGGAGAAGCTGAATATCCCCGTGCGAACGCTGTTCGGAGCTTTTATGGCCTGTCGCGATCTGGAAACCAACGCGGCTCTTTATATCAGCCCGCTCAGCCCGAAAGGTTTGTGGCTGCAGAAATTCGAAATGTTCCGGCCGCAGAGACTACTCGATTACGGCCGCCTGCTCGCCGGTATCCGGATTGGGATCAACGAACACAAAGCCGGCAAGCTTGCCGGCAAATCGTTCCAGGAATTTCTCGACACAAACCTTTTCATCTCAGGTTCCGATATGTCGCAAGTGCTCTTCTTGTGTGCGATCTGCCTTCTGTCTTCGATGAGCGGCAGGGAAGTTCTCGACGCGCCTGCGGATTTCGTACTCGGCAAGTTTTCATGGATGAACTTACTGTCGCCGAAGATGTTCTACAAGATCATCGCACCAGCGCACAGGACGAAAAGTTATGTTGATGCGCTCGCAGCTCCGATCGCGAAAAAGATTTTCCTGAACAGCAGGATCGCCTCAGTCGTGCGTGAGCACGGCAAGGTGACTATCGTCCACAAGAACGGCGACAAAGAGGTTTTCGATCATGTCGTTTTTGGATGCGCTGCCGATACCGCTCTGAAGCTCTTAGATAAGCCGACAGTGAGAGAAAAAAAGCTCCTCGGTGCGTGGAAATTCCGCGATGGCACAATCACCCTTCACAGAGATTACTCGAGCTTTCCGGCGAAAGAACTCATGACTGGTTTCATGTTTCTCTATAAAAGAAGACCAGGCCATTTTGAAACATCGGTAAGCGGCGGAATGTGGGCTTTGCCCGGCGTTCCCTTTGAATGTGATTACATCAGCTCGCAGCATGCGAATTTTCCGATCAAAAAAGAACTGATCGAACTCGATACGTTCTTCAGAACTCCGGTGTATGATAACGCCTCATACGCGACGCTTAAGCACCTGCCGTCTCTCAACGGGGATTTGAATTCGTATTACTGCGGCAGCTATTTCGGTTACGGCCTGCACGAAGACGCAGTGACCTCTGCGGTCAGGGTTGCGGAAAAGCTGGGAGTGCCGTTTTGACATCCGGGTACGCACCGGCGTGGACAGGTACGGGCGCACTTGTTCCCGACCGCACTTCGGTGCGTATCTACACTTTTGCCGAGGGCCTCTTTGCAGCCTTCGCGCATGACCTCGAATTGCGCGTGGAACAATTGCGCGGCCTGGCTGAATACGGACCGCATTCGTTGGTGCAAATGGAGGCACCCGTTTCCGGGATCAGGGTTGCGGGTGTTATGCGCAAAGGCAGCGTCGATACGGCGGTCCTGACGCAATCCGATAGGCGCGAAATTAACCGCAAGATCCAGCGTGAAGTCTTCCGGGGAATGGCCAGCCTCAATATCCGGGCAGATTTCGACGGACAGACAGCACGGCTCATGATCTCTCAGCCTTCGGGAAGCGCGGTATTTCCCGTCGAGAATTTTTCGATGCGGGAAGATAAAGACTTAATCGGTGTCTCGGGAGAGAGTACGCTCTGTTTGAAAACAATGTGCATTCGCGAGATCGGCGCTCTCTTGGGAGCGTTCCGGATTTCAAACCGGGTCGTCGTGCGGTTCGATGCGGTATTCGAGAAATATTCGATTGCCGGACATAATAAGTAACCGGAAAAACTAATCAACCCAATATAGTTTTCATTGACACTGCGTTCAACATTGCATAAGTATGTCCTGAGACAAGAGATAAATCGATCTAAATATTTATCTAAGGTCAGGGTTTGGCCTCCTGCTCTTGTCCAAGGCGGTGCTATGGGATCAAATTTTTTACAGTCCTTTGGGGTAGTCCGTTCGCCCGAGGTACGACCATGACTTACTTGGCCGGTTTTAATCTCGGTAAGGCCACCTTGGGCTTTGCGCTGCTTCAAAAAATGGATCGGGCGGAATGGAAAATCATCCGCCTGGAATCTGCTGCGCACGACGGTGATCCGCTGCGACTCTTCCGTGAGTTTTACGGCCGCTACCAGGTCAAAGACTGCGACGCCCTCGCCGTGACGGGACTCTACGCCGACGAACTCGTCAATCCGGCCGTTGTCTTATCAGAAGACGCCTGCCAGGAAGCGGCGTGTGAATATCTGAAAGAATTCCAGGGGCCGCTCAATGTCGTATCGGTGGGTGCACGCGGTTACGGCATTCTGTCACGCGGCCTTTCTGCTGCGGCAAATGGCGCGAAACGCTTCAATTATAATTATCTCGAAAACGACAAATGCTCCTCGGGCACGGGCGAGAATATGGTGAAAATTGCCGGCCGTTTCGGCATGGATATAGCCGCTGCCGACCGCCTGGCGCTGACGGCAACGGAAGGTATTCCCGTGACCGCGCGCTGCAGCGTGTTCGCCAAAAGCGAGATGACGCATTTCGCAAACCAGGGAAAGCCCACTGCGGCGCTTTTCCGCGGCTATTTTGAATCGGTCGGTCGCAACGTCCTGGGCCTTCTCGACCGTAACCGGGTTCCGGGTCCGGTCTACGTGATCGGCGGTGTGACGCGCAACCGCTCGTTCATGCGCGCATTTGAAGATGCGTTGGGAGAAGCGCCGATCATCGCGCCGCATGCGCTCGAATTCGAAGCACTCGGTGCGGCGCTTTCTCTTATGAGCGGCGGTGCTTTTGCGGTAAAGCTACCTGAAGATCCCGATAGTCTCGTTCGGCTTGCGCGCAAGCGTTTTGTGGACCAGCGGGCGGCCAGCCGTTGGAAAGACCGCGTCCATGTCATGCCCGATTTTGTCTACCGTGCCGAAGCCCTCGCCCGGCCGGTGGTTCTCGGCATGGACATCGGTTCTACGGGCAGCAAGGCGGTGCTCACCGATCTTGAAACGGGAGAAGCTGTGTACGACGTCTACGACCGCACACGCGGTAATCCCGTCGATGCGGCGCGTCGCCTGATTCGCCAGCTGATCGATTCCGGGGCGCGCGACATCCGTGCGGTTGGTCTCACCGGATCAGGACGCGAAGCGGTAGGCACCTTTTTGCGCGCGGTTTTTCCGCTCGAAGCTGTGCGTGTCTTCGTCGCCAATGAAATCGTTGCGCATGCGACCGCGGCAATCCGCTGCGACGAAGCAAAAGGAAAAGATCTCTCCATTATTGAGATCGGCGGTCAGGACGCGAAGTACATCCACATCAGCGGCGGTAAAATCGTCGAAAGCGATATGAACAAGGCGTGCAGCGCCGGCACCGGTTCTTTTCTCGAAGAACAGGCGATTTTTTACGGAGTCGACGATATCGGCGAATTTGCGCGCCTTGCCTCGGCCAGCGAAAATCCGCCCGACCTCGGGCAGATGTGCACCGTCTTCGTGGCCGACGCCGCCAACGAAGCGCTTAAAGAAGGCTATTCAAAGAGCGACATTTTCGGGGGCTTTCAGTATTCTATTATCCACAACTACATCAACCGCGTAATGGGACAGCGAACGCTCGCAAAAACGATCTTCTTTCAGGGGAAACCTGCATCGAATGCCTCGCTGGCCTGGACGGTGGCAGCGGTCACCGGACGCGACGTGATTATCCCGCCGAATCCGGGTGCGATGGGCGCCTGGGGTATCGGACTCTGCGCGCTCACTGAGCTACCGATTCAGCGCCTCAAAGCGAGCGACGCTCTGCCGCTCGAAAACGTCCTGCAGGCTGAAATCGCACGCCGCAGCGAGTTCCGCTGCAACGACCCCAAGTGCCAGACGCTCTGCCCGATCGAAAGAACGACCGTGCGTATCGGTGGCGAAGATACGACCGTGCTCTCCGGCGGCGCCTGCCCCAAGTACGAAATATCCAGCGCCGCTGCCTTCAAAATAGAAAAAGGCGCGCCGGACCTTCTGACAATACGCGAAGAACTGCTCGCAGAATTCACGACGCCGGCAGAAAGCGATACAGACAAAAGGGTAATCGGTTTCCCGCGGGCGGCGATGCTTGAGGGAATGATACCCTTCTGGGTCACATTCCTCAGAGAACTCGGCTTGCGCGTGAATGTCGTCAAAGCCGCAAAAGACGCGCTCGCCGAAGGCGAACGGCTCTGCTATAGTTACGATTCGTGCGGCCCGATTAAACTCGCGCATGCGGTTTGCGCGCAGGGCGATGGCGATATTTTCTTTCCCAAGATGACCTTTCTGCACTACGATGGAACGAAGCCCGGGCGCACCTGCAGCATGGAGCAGGGTTTGCCCGACATGATTGCCGAAGCGCTGGCAAGCCAGGGAAGATCCGCGAAGATCATTCGGCCCGTTGTGTCGCTCGAACACGGTTATGACTCTCCCGAGTTTGCGCAGAATCTGAGGAGCGTTGCCCGCGAACTTCGGGCAAAAGAACACCTCGTTGAAGCCGCTGCCAGGAAAGCCGTCGCGGCGCAGCGCTCCTTCGAGCGTCGCTACCTTAAAGCAGGTCTCGATACGATGCAGTATGCACGCGAGCGGCATATCCCGCTGGTGCTGCTCTGCGGGCAGCTGCATGTACTGCACGAGAAGGGCGTCAACGCGGGAATTCCGCAGCTCCTGCGGCTGAACGGTGCAATGGCGATTCCGATCGACGCGTATCCGGTCGATTCCTCGCCCGATATGCCCTCGATCTACTGGGCCGACGCCAATCGCACCTGCCGTGCGGCGCGCGATGCGAGACAGCGCGGCGACGTCTTTCCGTTGCTCCTGAATTCGTTTGCCTGCGGTCCGGCGTCGATGGTCGAGGGGGTGTTCGCCGAAATTCTCGACGATTATCCGCACACGGTGCTTGAAACCGACGGCCACGGCGGCTCTGCAGGCTACGTCACGCGCGTGCAGGCTTTCATGCATACAGTGCGCCAATTTGTCAAAGAAGGCACAAAAAATGGCATCAACCGCGCAGCCGACAGGCTGGGCGAAGACGTACCCGATGTAGAATTGCGCCGCGACACACGCTACGTGCTGTTCTCGATCAGCGACAAGCTCATGCCGATCATCGCCGCGTCGTACCGTTCGCTGGGCTACGACGTTGTGGCGGCACCCCCGGCGACAGCGCGCACGCTCTCGCTCGGCAAGAGCGATTGTTCGGGAAAAGAATGCCTACCCTACCAGATTATCTGGGGGAGCTTCAGACAATACATGGAGGATAATCCCCCGGGAAAGCCGACGGTTCTCATGCAGGTCGGCGGCGAAAGTCCCTGCCGCAACGGCATGTTCCGCGTGAAAGACCGCATCTCGCTCGCCAAACTCGATCGCCCGGATATGAGTATCGGTCGCTTCAAGCCATTCACTTCGGCTTTCTATGCCACGAAACTCTGGGCGGGTTTTGTCGCATGGGATATCATCAAGGCCTTCTATGCATACCATGCGGCGATCGAAGATCGCCCGGGCGCCGCGCACGAGGCGTATGAACGCTATTCGGAAAATATCATCCGCCTGATCGAAAAGCCGGTGCGCCACGACCTCATGGACGCGGTCAGCATGGCAGCCGACTGGACGGAACTCAAAGATCTCATCCGCTGCGCAGGCCGCGAGTATGTGCAGATGACACGGCAGAACCGCAACAAGGCCGATCGCGTCGTTCTGCTTTCGGGTGATATCTATCTGCGTCACGATGAGTTCTCCAACGACGGTCTGATCGATCGCCTTGCGCATGAAGGTCTAAGAGTCCTTACAGAACCACTCTGCCTCACCGGCGAGTACCTCGCCGAGATATGTTCGGGAGATCTTTTTGGCATGCCGACAGATTTTTTTGGACATCTGCTCTATAAAAATGCAATCCGCTTTATCCGCTCCGCGCTCTACGAAGAAGCGCGGATCTTGCACCCGTGGTTGCCGCAACCCGATGTGACCGCTTATCTCGCGGAATCAAAGCCCTATCTGAACGGCGCGCCGCGCGGCGAGGCTCCGATCACCGTGGGCAGCGTGCTGCATCATCATAAGGTGAGGGCATGCGACGGGGCAGTGCTCGTTTCTCCCTGGGGTTGCGGTCCCGCACTTGTTGCAGAGAGCATTTTGCGGCACCGCCGTGAAATACCTTCCCTCTTTATTTACAGCGACGGATCGCCTATCGACGTCAGGCGCGTGAAGAGCTTTGCCTTTCGCTTAAAACGGGCCGAGCCGCGGACAAGACACATTGCGCAAGAAAAGGAAACTGAACCGGTATTGGTTTAAAACCGGAGAGGAGAAATTATGGAATTCGAAACAGCAGAAATACGGCAGCGGCTGATCAGAGACCTGAGGCTCTCGGCGGAGAACGCGGATATTTACGATGCGATGGCGAGGTTTGCGGCAAAACAGCTCGTGCCCGGACGCGAGAAAAGCGATACTTTTCCTCTTGTTCCCTTTCTGGAAGAGCAGGTTCGCGTTCTCGCTGCGCAAGGAATGTTTGGGTTGATCGTGTCGGCAGACGACGGCGGAGCGGGTCTATCCTTTCGGGAACTCAACTCGGCTCTCATCGGCCTCGCGCAGCATGAGGCTTCTTTTGCGACAATGCTGCTGGTTCAGTCGATTGGCGCGGCATTGATCGGCAAAAATACTTCGGGTCTCGCGCGCGACCGCATGCTCGCCGGTCTCATCGGCGGCAGTCTTGCCGCGTATCCTGTGTTCCATGACGCCCGCGATGAATGGCCCCAGCTGCGCCTGGAGAAAGGGCGGTTAAACGGAAAAATCCGCAATCTGACTCTGGCTCCCGTCGCGGAGATACTGATCGTGCCGGCGCTGGAAAACGGCCGTTACTCGCTTTTTTGGATAAATGCAAAAGCTTCGGGCGTAAGCTGCGAGCCAGCCTTGCTGATGCACGGTCTGCGGCAATGCCCGCAGGGGGATGTAGCTTTCGAGGGTGTGGGCGGCGACGATTTGGGACGCATCGGCCCGGAGGGCGATGCCCATGACCTTATGATCGGGGCGCGTAACCGGTTTGCCGGTGCTGCTCTCGCAATAATCGGGGGCGTCGCGCTCGGGGCTACGGCGTATGCTGGCGATTATCTCCATCAGCGGTATCAGACGGGTTCGCAGCTCATCGACAAAACTCCGCTCAAAGTGATGCTGGCGAATCTGAAGATCGCCGCCTGGGAGGCTCTCTTCGCGGCCGACCGCCTTGCAGTTTTTGCCGCCGAAGGCAGGCTAGACGACGAGCTGATGCTGCCGCCGCTCATTGATTTCAAAGACCGCATCGCCGATCTCATGCCCGATGCGGTACAGATGATGGGTGGCTATGCGTACATGCGTGATTTCAACCAGGAACAGCGCTACCGCGACGCAAGACAGCTGCAGGCGCTGTTTGGTCGTTCGGAATTTTTAAAATCGGATCTTATCGTTTCCGCAATGGCGGTTTAAGGAGGAAATAAAATGAGCTCAAATACAGTTGTCACCGTTATTCCGACAGGCGACGAACGCCGCTGTCTCGAACGCGAACTCAGCCGCGAATATCCGTTCCTTTTCGGAGGTACTCTATATGACGCGTCGGCGCGTGAGGAATTTCTCTACTGGTATCTGCGCTCGCGCGATTTCCGGCGTAAGGTACTGGATCCGGTTGCGCTCGATCTCGAGCGGAATTCGTACTTCGATCACGACCATATTCCCCGCGAAATTCTCGAAGCCGCCTGCGACTATCAGCTCTATTCGTTTTGGCTGCCGAAAATGGCAGGCGGTCTCGGCGTGAGACCCGAGACGATGATGCTCATTATCGAGCAGATTGCCGGCGGCTGCCTCGGCCTTGCGAACCTGATATTCGTCCCGACGCTGGCGCTATCCTGCCTCATCGCTTCGGGCTCTTCCAATGAGTCGCTGCCATGGCTGGCTGAGATCGTGCGTCGCGAAAAGAAGCGTGATCCCCTGCTGTTTGCCCTGGCGATCACTGAAGCGAGCGGCGGCAGCGATGTGCAGAGTGCCGAGCGCCTTAAGCATTCGCGCTTTACTTCGACCTGCACCCGGGTTTCGGGCGGTTATAAGGTGAATGGCACAAAAATTTTCATCAGCGACGGCAGAATTGCCGAGCAGATCGTCGCGATCTTTTTCGAGCGCACAGCAGAAAATCCCGGGGGGAGCTATCGTATGTTCCTCGTACCCCGCGACCTCAAGGGTCTGTCGATCGGCCGCAATGAGAATAAAATGGGAGTGCGTCTCTGTTCGGCCGATGAGGTCATCTTCGACGACTGCTTTATTCCCGACAAATACGTATTGAATACGATGATGGCAGGCAGCCACGCAAATAAGGTGGGAGTCGAACTCATTTTGGGGGTGACACGCACGGGTGTCGGCGGCTTTGCTCTTGGCGCCGCGCGCGCCGCACTGGAGAAGTCGCTGGCGTACGCGCGCGAGAGAAGCGTGCGCGGCAGAAAGCTTGTCGAACACGATTGGGTGAAGCACAAATTTGCCCTCATGTGGCGCAACATCATGGCGGGTCGTACGCTTCTTTATATGTCGGCCGTCGCACAGAAGGATTTCGGACTTTTTAAGGCCATGTTCGGCGACACGGTCGATTTCGACAAATTGCCCGCCCTGCCGGAGTTCATGACCGACAGCGGAATCTACCGCGATCTCGTGCTCGCCTCCCCGTTGGTGAAAAGCCTGCTCTCGGCCAATATGAACTCGTACGATGCAAACCAGGCGCTCTTCGCCAATGACATTGCGTCGAACGTGAAAGTAACCGGTACGGAAATCGGCCTCGCGTGCGCCCGCATGGCCGTCGAAATCTGCGGCATCGATGGACTGCGCCACGATTCGGGGGTAGAGAAAATCTACCGCGATATCAAACTCCTCATGATCTACGAAGGCGCGAACCAGATTTGCGACCGCGAGATTTACGAGATGGCAATTGAGCCGATGGAGAAGCCGACTGTGGAAATCCCAAAATCCGCACAGCATGGTAAGCCCGAGGTCAAATGGTATTCGCATATCCCGCAGATTCTGGGGGATCTCGTTGCCGAAGAAGTAACCGGAGGCACCCTTGCCGACACGCTGATGCAATCGCTTTCTGCAAAGACGCTGAAGTTTGCGAGCACCCCTTCGTTTGCCGATTTACTCGAACGGAATGCGAAGGGCAACGGCAACGCGGCCTGTCTCTTTTTTGAAGGAAAAAGGCTGAGCTATGCGCAGCTCAACGCCAACAGCAACCGCGTTGCGCGCTCGCTGAGGCAGCGCGGTTTCGCCGCGGGTACCGGGCTTGCGCTCATGAGCGCAAATTCACCTGAACTTCTGGAAACGTATTACGCTACGCAGAAATTGGGTATGTACTGTGTTCCGGTAAATACCGCACTCGTCGGCGAGCAGTTGAAATACCTGCTGGGGCACTCTGAAGTTTCTGTGCTCGTGATCGACGACGAATTTTTGCCGGCGTTTGAAGATGTTCGTGGCCAACTGCCGGCAATCAGACTGGTCCTCGTACGCAACACCGGGTTTTCAGCCAGAGCGCTGCCCACTTACGCGGAAGCCCTCGAAGCCTTCATAAAAGGACAGAGCGGTGATAATCTGGGCGCCAGATTCAACAAGGAAAACATCTCCACCATCATGTACACCTCCGGCACGACAGGTGCCGCAAAGGGTGTCGTCTACCGCTATAGCAACGAGACGGTGCGCAAGCTAGCGATGATTTCCCGCCTGGCTTACAGGAAAGACGACATTCTTTTCACCTGCCTGCCGCTCTTCCATGCGAATGCGCTCTTTCTCACGATGGGAGCGTCTCTGTGGATGGGGCTTCCGGTCTCCCTGTCAAAAAAATTCAGCGCGAGCCGCTTCTGGGATGAAGTCAATGAGCACAGCGCGACTACGTTCAACGCTCTGGGCGCCATGATTCCGATTCTGCTCAAGAACGCTCCCAGGCCGACAGACCGCGAAAACAACGTACGCATGATTTTATCGGCCGCGTGTCCGGCCGAGTCATGGGAAGAATTCGAAAACCGCTTCGGCGTCACAATCTGGGAAGGTTACAGCTCCGTCGACGGCGGCGGCAAGACGGTTATCAATCTCGGTAATGCTCCTGTAGGTTCGATCGGCAAACCGATGTTCGGCGTCAAAGCGCGCGTCGTCACCCCAGACGGCAGAGATGCCGATGTCGGCGAGAAAGGCGAGCTGTGGTTCGAGAGCAAGGGGGAGGGCAAAGCCGTAGAGTATTTCAAGAACGACGAGGCAACCGCCTCGAAGCTGGCGGATGGCTATATACACACGGGAGATGTCGTCTATCGCGACGCCCAGGGCTATCTCTACTTCGTCGGGCGCAATACCGAATCGATGCGGCGTCGTGGCGAGAACGTTTCCGCCTACGAGGTCGAAAACGCAATCCTCAAGCATCCGGATATTCTTGAATGCGCGGCGTACGGCATTAAATCCCCATTGGGCGAGCATGACATCATGTGCGCAGTTGTGCCCGTCGAAGGGCGCAGACTTGATCCGGCAGAGATTATCGGCTGGCTAAACGGCAAGCTCGCACGCTACGCCATTCCGCGCTACGTGCGCATCGTGAATGAACTTCCGAAGACAGGGACGCATCGTGTAGTGAAGCAGTCGCTACTTGCCGAGGCAGTTACGGCGGACACCTATGATGCAGAAGCGGCAATGGCGCGCCATAGCGCGTCGGCCTGAATAACGAGGGAGGTACACCATGGCTTATGCAAAAACCTTACAGCGACCGAATGCGAGCACATCCGACCAATCTGAGGAAATCCCGCAGATTGTGGCGAAAGCAGAGCGAAAGCAAGAGAAGAAAGATGTTCAGACCCGCAAAGAGACATCGACAGAGCTCACGCCCGTCGAACGTGTAATTTTGCGCAGGCGGTCGACGCGCAAATACAAAAAGCAGCAGGTTCCCGAATACATGATTCGGCGCATGCTCGAAGCGGCACGTTTTGCGCCGTCGGCCGGAAATTTTCAACCCTGGCGCTTCATCGTGATCCAGAAAAAAGGGCTCATTGACGAGATGGAGAAGACCATTCTCGAAAAAATGGCGCCGCTGAATTTTCTGAAAGACGCCGAACCCCACGGCTGGGCGCACAAGGCACTTCTCACCTTCCTGGGCATCTTTCGTATGAACGCGGGTGAGCGCAGGCCCGTCGGCGGTATTACCGAAATCCTCAAGGGCAAACTCATCGTTTTCCAAAATGCGCCGACGGTAATTCTGGTACTCAAGGACAAGCGCGGCGTTTCACACCCGGAATTCGATACTGCGCTCGCTTCGCACAATATGGTACTGACGGCGCACGCGATGGGACTCGGCACCTGCTATGTCGGCTTTGTCGAGTTTCTGAAGTATGATTCCGCCTTCATGGAGAAGCTGGGGATCGAATATCCGTGGGAAATCCAGATCGCGGTCACCGTCGGCTTTCCGCGTTTCGATTCGGACGGCGAAGTGCAGCGCGATATGCCGCGAATCGACTGGTACGACGATGAGCATGGCGAAGGCAGGACGGTATACTAATGCGCCCTTTGACCTGCAGGCAATCCAGGAGGGATTTATGCTGAATCTATTTGAACGCGTCAGAAATCTGACGCAGACCGATTACCAGAGTGGCATGGTGGTTATCAATCAGGAAAGTTGCGACGGCTGCAAAACATGCGTGCAGGTTTGTCCCGCGAGCGCTCTGGAACTGAATAACCGCAAGGCGCGCATGATTGCGGGCGTCGATTGCGTTTCCTGCGGCGACTGCCAGGCCGCGTGCCCGACAGATTCCATCCGTATTGCGAATTTCTGGAACATACCGACCGGTGCGTACCGCACGAGCGGACGCCGGCAGGTTGCGGGTACATCCGCGTACCCGCGCCTGTTTCCGGCGCCGGTGGGCATTAAAACAGAGGGAGAGTAAACTATATGAGCAATGTCTACGTTGTAGAAACCGCGATCAACAAGTTCGGCAAGTATCCTGACAAGTCAGAGAAGGATCTGACCGCTGAAGCATTTCTCCCCTGCCTTAAGGGAAGCGCGCTGGATAAAAAAGATATCGAAGCGATTTGGTTTGCGAACTCGGGTTGGGGGACGCACGGTTTGCAGACCTGCATACGCGGACAGGTGGCGCTGAGACCGCTCGGTATCGACGCAATCCCGATCATCAACGTCGAGAATGCCTGTGCCAGCGGATCGACGGCATTCAATCAGGCATATCTGGCGGTAAAGTCAGGCGAATTCGACATCGCCATGGCAGTCGGCATGGAAAAGATGTCTGGTTCCGGGAAGTTCCGCACCTATGCGACAATGGTTGGCGGTATGGACGTTGGCAATCTCGATAAAACGTTGAAGACGCTGACCGATTTTGCCATGACAGATGCGGACAAGGCTTCTCTCGAAGCACATTTGAGAAAATACCCACCCAACGGATATCACCCGGCCGTGAAAAAAGATACGGCAAACCCGGTGATGAAGATGCTGCAGACGGCGAAGGATGTCGTGACGACGTCAATCACTCTCACCGAGAGCATGGGATTTGATACAGTGCGCGATCTCGCGAAATCCTTCTCGGGAGAGCATTCCCCGTGGATGGATATCTACGGCTACCTCGCGCGCAAGCACATGGCGAAATACGGCTCCACGATTGAGGAGCTCGCGGCAATCGCGTCAAAAAATCATTACCATGCCTCGCTGAATGGTCAGGCGCAGTACACGAACCGCATGACCGCCGACGAAGTATTGCGCGATCGTATGGTCAGCTGGCCGATCACGCGGTCGATGTGCGCGCCGATCGGCGACGGCGCAGCTGTCGCGATTCTCATGAGCGAAAAGGCGGTCAAAAAAGCCGGTCTCATGTCGCGCGCCGTGAAGGTCAGGGCATCGCTTCTGGGTTCGGGCATGGCCGTGCCGCGCATTCCCATTACCGAACGCCTCTCGAAAAAAGCCTATGAAATCGCCGGCATCGGACCCGACGACATCTCGCTTGCCGAAGTGCACGATGCGACGGCCTTCGGCGAGCTACACCAGTCGGAGGCGCTGGGGTTTTGCGCACACGGTGAGGGTGGCAAATATGCGCAGAGCGGTGCCACCCGCCTCGGAGGAGCGCGCCCGCTCAATACTTCGGGCGGTCTCGAATGTAAAGGCCATCCGATTGGAGCCACAGGTCTGGCGATGATTCATGAAGTCGTGCAGCAATTGCAGGGGCGCTCCGGTGCGCGCCAGGTCGCAAACGCCCGCTTCGGTCTCACGCAGAACGGCGGCGGTGCGTTGGGCGTCGAAGAGGCCGCGATGGGACTCAATATTTTCGAGAAACCGGAACAGGAAAAATGACCTCCATTTGCGAATACGATAAGACGCGACATAAACAGGATGTCGTGCGTGCTCTGCGTTCTGCCTTCGCGCACAACTTTCGGCCATTCTGGGAAAACGCAACAGGTTACGGCGAGGCGGTGCTCGATCTGCTCGATGCCGCCGCCGATCTGAAACTTGTTCTGATCGATGAGAGAGACGGTAGCGCAGGTGGAGCGATTTTTTGCGTAGCTCCGCTGACAATCGAACGGGCGTTGTGTGCCGCTTCGGGCATGGCGGTTTTTACATGGCGCCGACTCATCGGAGCAGTGCGGATGGAAACCGAAGCGAAAAACTTCGAGCGCGAACTCATGCGCGCGTATCTGCCGATCTTTTTGCGCTATCCGCTGCACCACCCTCACTACGAGATCGTGCTTTTTGCGATGGAGTCGCGTATGCGCGGCAAGGGTTATGGCCGCTTACTGATGGATGAGGCGGTGCGGCGCATGCGCGCGCGCGGGGCTGACGATATTTCGCTGCTTACCGATTCGACGATGTCCTGGAAATTCTATGCAAGCTACGGTTTTTCCCGCTCGCACACGCACGAACTTGGGGATGCATACCGACGCCCGCTTGCATCAGAATCAGAACAAGCATACATATACAACCTTTCAAAAAACAATAAGAGGGAGAATATACATGGCAAAAGCAACATACCCTGATTACGACTTCCAGTCGCGCTTCGTTACTGTTGACGGCTACCGCATGCACTACGTTGACGAGGGCAAGGGAGAAACGATTCTCATGCTACACGGTAACCCTGCATGGTCGTACCTTTACCGGCACTTCATCAACGGACTCAAAGATAGGTATCGCTGCGTCGCACCCGACCATATCGGATTCGGTTTCTCGGAAAAATCGGCCAACGCCGACCTCTCGATGCGCGCGCAGATCATGCGTCTCGGCTCTTTTGTCGATAAGCTCGGCCTCGAAGACATCACGCTCGTCGTTCAGGATTGGGGTGGCATCATCGGCCTTGGCTGGGCCGCGCGAAACAAATCGCGCATCAAGCGCCTCGTCATCATGAACACTGCCGGCTTCATGCCGGACACGCCCAGCGACCTCTTGAAAATGCGACCCTTCCCCTGGGGACTCTTTCTGCTCTATCCGCTGAAGATTCCGGTTTTGGGCGAACTTTTCGTGCAGGGATTCAACGGCTTTGTGAAATATCTGATCCCTTTGGGTATAAGCCACAAAGAGCGTCTGACCGATGAGGTGATGCGCGGTTACAGCGATCCGTACCCCACCTGGCATTCGCGCCGCGCGCACCTGGAAAGCTGCAGGCAGATTCCGATGACTCCCTCTGACCCGGTCTGGAAACTTTTGGTCGAAACGGGGGCAGAGATGACGGATTGGTACATACCCACGCAGATTATCTGGGGTATGGATGATCCGGTATTTGTGCCGTGGTTTCTCGAGGAATTCGAGCGCCGCCTGATGAACCGGGCACCAACGCTCAAGATTCCCGGGTCGAGCCATTTCTTGCAGGACGACACGCCGAATCTCATTATCGCCAGAATCAGGCAGTTTATCGAGTTCACGAACAAAAAAGGAAACGCAAAGGTCATGAAGACGAGCGCGTAGCCCGTCGCATGCAAAAGAGGAGAAGGGAATGAACACAATAATCAACGGTAACGCGAAGAGGAAGGTTTTGCTTGTCTCGCCCTACGGGCCCGACGAGAAAAAATGGGGAGCCGACATGTACGACGTGCTGGCGTCGCGGTTGGCGCGCGATAACGGCGCGTTTGCAATGACCTCGCACCTGCACGCTTTCGCTCTCTATGTCATTGCCGAAAATCTGAGCCATCCGACGACGGTGCTCGAATTGCCGCACTGGGATGAATTCGCCGCCGAAGTAAAAAAAGGCTATGACGTCATCGCCATCGGTTTCAAAAGCTATCAGAACGAAAAGGTCGTGCGCATGATGAAGGAAATCCGCAGTGCGTCACCCAAGACTGTCATTGTCATGGGCGGCTACGGCGTCGGCATGCTGCAGGACGGCGTGCCGAATGACCCAACCGGCGCGGCAAAATTTATCCGCGAAAATGCCGACTACCTCTGTCGCGAAGAAGGCGTACGCTATATGCGCCGCCTTCTGGGTGATACGCCCTTCGACAGGCCGATCACGCAATACCATGTGCCGGCCGGCAGCTTCAACCTGCCGCAGCTGTTCTTCAAAGTACGTGTGCCGTCGATTCTCGTCTCGCTGGGTTGTCCGGCGGCTTGCGATTTCTGCAACACTTCGGCATTTTTCCATCATAAGAAGATCTATGTCGCCGAGCCGCAGCAGGTCTACGACTTCATGAAGAACCACCAGAAAAAAAATGGCGATGCGTATCAGGTGTTCGCATTGTTCGATGAGGATCTGTTCCTGAATCCGGAATACGTGCGCGAACTCGGTCGGCTCATCCGCTCGGACAAAAAAACCTGGGGCTTCCGCTATTTCGCTTTCGGCTCGATCGGCGCGCTGTCTAAGTTCGAACCGCAGGAGCTGCGCGAGAACGGTCTCGGCATCGTCTGGATCGGCGTCGAGTCGGGCATTCAGACCGACAACACGGTTATCCCGTCCGCAGAGGCCCAGGCCAAGGCAGAAGCCGAGGCAAAATCGCACGAGGGCCACTCGAAAACCGGTTACAAAAAACGTGACGGGGCGAAATCCGCACCTGAGGTCTTCAAGGGGTTGCAGGATCACGGTATCGCGACAATCGCGTCAATGATTCTGGGATTCGATTTCCACACTCGCGAGAATCTTAAGCCAGACATCGATTATTTTGTGAGTCTTAAGCCGACGTTCTACCAGATCGGTGTTCTGACGCCTTGTCCTGGCACAAAACTCTACAAGAAACTCGTCGAAGACGACCGCATCATGGAGCACTTCAGCTGGGAGGATATCCACCTGTGGAAAGCCGACGTATTCAAGGTCAAAAATTTTGAACCGAATGAGCTTAAAGAATACTTCGACTATGCACACCACAGTCTGTTCACGCGCAACGGACCTCCGCTCATTCAGCTCTACGAGCTGAGTTTGCGTGCGCATAAGACGCTCAAAGATTCCGAAAGCGAGTTTCTGCGCTATCAGGCGGAGAGCGGCCTCAGCCTTGCGAAAGTCATCAATCTTTTGAGCGGCTGGATTATCGATCATGCGCCGTCGCCGGAAGTCAAAGAACGCGTCAAGGAGCTCGACCGCCAGTTCGAAGCGCTGGGAATCACCGACAGTATTCTCTCGAAACTGCCGCGAGAGCTCATCCGCAATGCGATTAACGTGCTTTTGGATGGTGCCGCACCCGTGTTTGATCAGGGCCGCGAAACCGTGCATTTTGCGCGCTGGACCTATTATAACCAGCCGGGAAGAACCGAACCGCTGGTCGTCAAAGCGGGCTCCTCGGCCGTACGCAGCGCGCTGATCGATACGCTGAAGAAGCCAGTGACTGCGCTGCGCTTTCTCGACGTCAATGAAATCGAGCGCAAAATCAAGCGCATGGCTGGCGTGAGCCTGAGATAGCGCCGGACCGCGATGATACAGGAAATCCGCGCGGAGTTTAAGCAACTCTTCATCGAGCGGGACGAGCTCATCGATGTTGCGCTCACCGCGCTTATCTCACGCCAGCATCTGCTGATCGTCGGCCCCCCCGGTACGGCGAAAAGTATGCTGGCGCATGAGCTTTGCCGCCGGATAGCTGGCGCTGAATATTTTCAGTGGTTGCTGACGAAATTTTCGACTCCCGAAGAGTTGTTCGGTCCGGTGAGCCTCAGGGGCCTGGAGAACGACGAATATTACCGTATAACACGGGGAAAGCTGCCCGAAGCACATATCGCTTTTCTCGACGAAATCTTCAAAGCGAGTTCGTCGATTCTGAACACGCTGCTAACTCTCGTCAACGAGCGGCGCTATTTTAACGGCAACCGTGTTGTGGATTGCCCCCTGTCATCGCTATTCGCATCGACGAATGAAACGCACGACGGCGAGGAACTCGGCGCGCTTTACGATCGCTTCTTATTCCGTTTTCGGGTCGGTTATCTGGTTAATGAGGAAAATTTCAAGAATTTACTGCGCACCGAACAACCGGTTGCGGTGACTACCATAACGCTTAACGACCTCGAAGCGCTGCAGCGCCGCTCAGATTCCATCGCCGTCGGAGGAGAAATTATCCAGGCTATGGCGGCGCTAAGAAAAAGTCTTTCGGCATTGGAAATCACCGTCTCCGATCGTCGCTACCGGCAGAGTCTCGCGGCTTTGCGCGCATACGCGCTGCTCATGGGCAGAAATCGGGTGGAGCTTCAGGACTTTGCAATATTGCGGCATATTCTGTGGGCTGAGTGGGATGAATTTTCCGCTGTTTCGGCGGCCATTGATGCTATTACTTCGCCCGTCGAAGCCCGCCTCGACAAGTTCACGCACCAGGCAGACGAAATCCGCCGCTACCTCGAAGAGACCTACTTCGGCGCGGACGAGGTTGAGCGCGTCACAGATGAGGCCCGCTTCAAGGTGCGCGAACTGCAGAGGCGTCTCAAGATTCTGATGGGAGACGAGCGCGCGCGAAATTCACCGCAGATAAGCGAGGGTTTTGAAAAGTTCGACCGCGCGACGGCGGCAATCGAGACAAAATGCGCCCTATTACTCGATGGCGCGGCGTGACCAGATTCCGCATTCCTGGCTCAGAAGCGCGCTCGATGGCCAGAAGCTCTGCGTACGCCACGATGCGTTTGATGCCGAATCGTATGCGTCGCAACTGACTCTCGCCAACGCAGGCCGCCTGCTACAGCTGAAAAAGAGTCTGCCCGCAGCCGAGGCAGTCGTCGCGGATCTGTTCTTTCTGCTATTCAAAGGGGCGATTCGCTTTGCGGACTATGACGCGCTTCAGCCGCAGGGAAAATACCACCGGGCAATGATCGAAGAAAAGGTACTGAGCGCACCGGTATTCCACGAGGCGCGCGCTCACTGTTTCATGCACGCGCGCGCGTCTTTCGAGGCGGCGTTGGCGTCGGCCGCCGCGCTCTGTCAGGTCCTTTCGGCAAGCGAGCTCAGCGAAACGCAGTCGATCGACGAAGCCGATCGCGCTCTGCAGAACGCCATGGGTACGCTCAAGGGTGTCAAGGGTGCGCGAGCGTCCATGCAGATGATGCGCGTTCAGGAAAAAAATGCCGAAGAGCAGGAGAATTTCGAGAACGCGCAACTGCTTAACCGTTTGAAAAACGGGCAAAACTTTGGCGGCGCCAAAGCCGTCGACAGGGATTCGAACGTCGAACACGGCCGACACAGCCGGCACGGCGCGGATATTCTGTCCCACCATGAAAGATTTAATCTGAAGGAACAGCTCATGGCCGTTGGCCGTTTCAGAAAATTTCTTGAGCTCACCTTCGCTCTGAAGCACCAACTCACCGCGATTCGCGATTTTCTTGCGCTGCAGGCCGAAGAAGTCCACTCGGTAACCGCGGGCAGCGATTTTGCCATGCTTTTGCCGTCCGAGCTCGCCGCGTTGGCCTCCACCACGGCAAAAAAGGGTTTCTTCAAGCGACTTGTCGAAGGCGAGCTGATGTCTTATGACATGAACTACCGCCGGCGACGCGGTCCTTTGGTGGTTTGCATCGACACGAGCCATTCGATGCGCGGTGACAACGAGATACTTTCAAAGGCTCTGGGGCTGGCCCTCAGGGAAATCGCGAAAGCCGACGGGCGTGATTTTCGCGCGATCCTATTCGGTGGCAAGGACGAGCAGACAATCCTGGATTTTTCCGCCGACGGCCGTGAGGCGCTCATCGATCTTGCCGAGTTTAATTTTGGGGCGGGCACAAACTTCGAACGCCCGCTCCTGACCGCGCTGGACATGCAGATTCAATCGGGCCTGCCGCACGGCGATATCGTATTCATGACCGACGGCCGTGCGGAAATTTCGCCGTCGGTGCGCGACCGCATCTGCTGGCACAAAAAAAAGCGCCAGCTTCGCGTCACGGCGCTGGTAATGAACCTGGGCCGCAACAGCGAAGCGAGTCTGAACGCGCCGCTTAGCGACAGAATACTATTTGCCGGAGACCTTGTGGGGCGCGCAGATTCAAATTTCAAATGACGCGTAGATTCGAACATCGGCTTCCATCCGCATGACTCCGACGCTCAAGAATATCGTGCTTGCCGATCGCGAAAAACGCGCGCGCACCGAAAAGTTCAGATTGAAGACGGGAGTATCCCCCTACGGGCCGCATTTCATCGCCAACCGCCGTCTCAAAAACTACGAAATCTGGGTGCGTGATTTCCCTACAGCGACTGCGTATTGTACATGTCCGGATTTCCGCACGAACCAACTGGGCACATGCAAGCATATTATGTACGCTCTGCCGCGCGTGAAACGGAAGTTCGGCGCGCGCACGAAACAACTTGCGTTCAGGGTCGCCGAGATCGCCGCTGACCCGCTGGATCCCTTCAGCATAACGTACTTTCCCAGACAGAAAGAACTGCTGCCCGGGATCTTGACGCCATGCTTCGACGGGGATCACCGCGCGCCCACCAAGAGCTATGCGACGCTGCTTAAGCTGTTGCCGCAATTTGCTGAGAACGAAGAGATTCTGGTGCGCTCAGAGGTTTACGACATACTCAAAAATCATTTCGAAGCGGAACTTCTGAAGAAGCTCGCGGAAAAAACCGAGCTTGACCTGACAAAGATCAGTGTGCAGTTTTACGACTATCAGAAAAAAGGGATTGAGTTTGGTACTTTTAGCAAAGGCGCGATCCTGGCTGACGAAATGGGGCTCGGCAAAACCTTGCAGGCGATTGCGGTCGCGATGCAGAAAAAGCGCGTCTTCGATTTCAAACGCACGCTCGTCATCTGTCCCGCATCGCTGAAACAGCAATGGGAAAGGGAAATCCTGAGGTATACCGCCGAAATCCCGATCGTCATCCAGGGGCCGGCGGAAAAACGGCGTGAAATCTATGCGAACCATCCGGGATATTTCGTCATTGCCAATTACGAGACGATTATGCGCGACGTGGCGATTCTCACGAATCATCCGCCGGATTTTATTATTCTCGACGAAGCGCAAAAAATCAAGAATTTTGAAACAAAGACCGCGGAGGCTGTGAAAGCGATCCCTAAAAAACACTGCCTTGTTATCACAGGAACGCCGATCGAAAACAGGCTGATGGATTTTTATTCTATTGTGCAGTTTGCCGACGACATGCTTCTGGCGCCGTTATGGAAATTTTCCGAACGATACTTCGTATTCGACAAAGAGAAAAAGGACAGAATTGTCGCGTACACGAATCTGGCCGAGCTCAGAGAACGCGTGCGGCATCTCGTGCTGCGACGCGAAAAGCGCGACGTGCTTAGCGAACTCCCGGACCTCAACGAAGTAACGATTCCGGTGCCCATGACGTCGGACCAGGCGGGCGCGCATGCCTCGTATGCCAACCAGGTTTCGCGCCTTCTGGGTCAAAAATATCTGACGCCGGCCGACCGCGAGGAGATCCAACGCTGGCTTCTGCTCATGCGCATGACCTGCGATTCACTCTACCTCGTCGACAAGACGACGCGCATTTGCCCAAAGCTTGCGGAGCTCGAGGACGTACTGATCCATAAGCTCGACATGAAGAATAACGCACGTAAGATTATTATTTTTTCCGAATGGAAGCGCATGATCGAACTCATCGGGAATCACCTGGATAAACTGCGCCTGGGGTTTGTCGTTTTGAGCGGCGATGTCAAAATCGCCGACCGCGGCGCATTGATCCGCGAATTCGAGACGAATCCCGAGTGCCGCGTTTTTATTTCGACCGAGGCGGGCGGCTCCGGACTCAATCTTCAGGTTGCGGATACGGTTATCAATTTCGATCTGCCGTGGAACCCGGCGAAGAAAAACCAACGCATCGGCCGCATCGACCGGTTAGGCCAGAAGGCTCCCTCGCTTCTGGCGATAAATCTCGTGACTGAAAATTCGCTCGAAGAGCGCATCGCCGAGGGGCTCGAAATCAAGCAGGATCTCTTCGACGCGGTACTCGACGAAAATTCGACGACCGATACCGTCGATCTCCGGCGAGAAAAAGAGGGATCGATATTTTCTCAATTAAAAGAGATGAGCGATTTTTTCAGCAAAGCCGCAGTCCCTGGGCAGGAAGAGGTCGCGCAAAAGCCGCGGAAAAAAGCATCCGATAAGGCCCGGATCGTTGAGGAAGCCGGAGAGGAATATACGGTCCCTTCAGTTACGGCAGCGCCGTCGGGTGCCGAGCTGCCACAATCGGGAGAGCCTCTCCACGCCAAAAAGCTC
This sequence comes from uncultured Turneriella sp., assembly GCA_964356715.1. GTDB lineage: Bacteria > Spirochaetota > Leptospiria > Turneriellales > Turneriellaceae > Turneriella. The sequence goes on from CAYHJO010000017.1 coordinate 34,461, forward strand.
GAAGAGACCCTACAGCAAGGCATGGCCTTCTTATCGGGGCTGATGCAATTGGCAACGGGAGAAACGCTTGCACCCGGCGCGCAGTCGATCGAGATCGACGCGGCGACGGGCGAGGTCACGCTGAAATTCAAGCTGCCGCAACTCGGGAAAGGCGCCGGTTGATGATATGTTTGGGCGCCAAAAAAAAACTATATACCGTTCGTCTCATACCGGTATACATCTACATTAGAAAAGTTACCGCCCGAAACCGTCCCCATGGGCGTCAGCTTGCCATGGCCCTGATACGCACCTATATTCGGCGTATGAATACACGCCTCGCCCGTTTCACATAACCCGTTGTCGTTGCCACGGCCGTCATTTAGGATTTCATACGCATTACGCAGGGCGCGAGTCGAACATATGTTTGTAATCCAGGTGCCGATACAGCTCCCGGCCGTAGTGTAACCTGGAACTGAACAAACTCCGTTTACATCTTCCCATACGGCACCCTTAATTGCCGTGCAAGCCGCCGAGCTGGCGGCCAACGAGCGGTGTACGTAAAAGTCGTTCCCACCCGGAACCGGCAAAATGCCGCGTAGCTGTGCATCG
>CAYHJO010000018.1:0-30708 GCA_964356715.1 uncultured Turneriella sp.
CTTTTTGATCCGCCCGGCCTTCGCTGAAGATCCCAAAGCCCCTGCTGCGAAACCAGATGCCGCGCCTAAAACCGCTGTTGCACCGGAGGAAAAATCCACGGTAAAAGATAAAGCCGCGCCGGTGACGGCAAAAGATGCGGCTAGGGACAGCGCCGAAACGCCGCAGCTGGTCAAACCCGACGTGCAGAAAGCCGCAGAGGCCAGTTTCAGTATCGGTGGCGTTCAACTGTCGATACAGGATGCAATCAACATAGTTCTGGAGAAAAACCTGACCCTGCAGGCCGCAAAATATGACGTTGTCATGAGCGATACTGCAGCGCGCAGGCTCGAAAAGAAATATTCACCCATTGTGAGCGCCGAAGGCCAGCATCTGAATTTCAGCACCGCGCCGCTCGCGACAGACACCAAGGGCAACCAATACAATGCGAGCGTCGGAATTTCAAAATTGTTTGTCACTGGCACAACTGTGGGCGGTGGCTATCGTTACCAGCAGTTGCATACCGAAGCGGGTCCGAATTTTCTGGGTATTCCTTCACCGGCGGCAACCAGCACATTCAACGGCTATTTTATCAACGTACAACAGGAACTGCTCAAAAATGCGTTTGGTTACGCCGACCGCAAATTAGACAAGATTGCCAACAAGCAGGCAGAGGCGCAGCGCGCGTACACCGTGAACCTGCTTTCGGCTCTTGTAGTGCAGGCGCTGACCGATTATTGGCAGGTGACAATACAAAAGTTTGCACTCGAAAACGCCCGGCTCGAAGAAAAATCCAACCGGCAGGTGCGCGCAATCGTGGCGCGTAACGTCAGTTTTGGTCTGGGTGAATCGTATGATCTGAACAACTATAATGCGCGCGTGGCGAACTCTATGGCCAAGGTCGCGATGACCGAACAAAGCCTCAAGAATGCAACGCGCAAACTTTTGCGCACGGTGAACATGCCGGTCGATACAAAAATTGAAGGCATTACGAATCTGGTGGATAAGCTACCCGATCTCGATTCCAACGCGGCGCTCAAGGCTGCAATGGAGAAGCGAGTCGATTTTAAGAATGCAAAAACAGAGCTGGAGATCGCCGAACTGCAGAGCGATCTCTATGACAATCAGGCAATGCCATCGCTCAACGCCTATTTCAATCTCGTTTCACAGGGTACTAACCAGTTCATTCAGTTTCCGGGTTTTGCGGCGGCAGGTGCACTGCAGAGCCCGCAGTGGCAGGTCGGTGTGAAAGCTTCGTACCCGCTGTGGGATCAGGAAGTGAAAGTCAACCAGCGTAATGCAAACATGCAACTCGCGCAGAGCCGTATCAAAATGCAGAACGCCGAGCAGGAGATACGCGACGAAGTAATGACGCGTCTCGAAAACGTGCGCCTGACTTTCGAAATTTTCCAGACCAGCCGCACCTCGCGCAAAGAATCAGAGGCCTTTTACAGTCGCATGCTGGCGCGCACGCGTACAGGTAAGCTCAACTTCCAGCTCGTTGGCCAGGCGCTTGAGAACATGGTGGCTAACCGCCAGCGCGAACTTGAGTCGCTGGTGAATTTCAATATTGCACTGCTGCAATATGACCTCGCAAAAAACGAAATCTTCGAACGCTATGGAGTAAACGTAGAAAGAATTCTGGAGAAGGTAAAGTGATTCTACCTCCTCTATCCACGGGCTATGGTTCGACAGGCTCACCACAGGTAGCCCGTGGCCAGATAGCCAACTTGACGCCGGATACGGCGTAAGGATTATGTCACATGCATGCATTGGTTAAGCACTTCCGCACGATGCCGCCCGTTGCGCTGATTGGCGCGAGCAATGATTCGACCAAGTACGGCAACATTATCTTCAAAGATCTGAAATCCAAAGGTTATACTGTCTATCCCATCAACCCGAAGGCAACCTCCATTGAAGGTGTGCCGGCGCTGCACAGCCTCGAAGAACTGAAAGAGAAGACTAACGTCGATCTGCTGGTGTTTGTTATACCTCCCGCGCTGACACTCGAAAGTCTTAAAAAAGCGAAAGAGCTGGGTTATAAAAAGGTCTGGCTACAGCCCGGTGCTGCCGACGCCGCAGTTGCCGAATACCTCGACACGAACGACTTCCAGTATATCATCGGTGCCTGCGTGATGGTTGAAAGCCGCGATCTCGTCGGGGTTTAACCCCTCTTAGCAGGCTGCGGCTGGTAAGTATTATCAACCTGGTTCTGTTACGGATAATTCACCGTGTAGTCGGCAACTGAGGTAACACCAAACTTATCAATGAGGCCTTTTTTTACCTTAAACACATAAGTTCCCGCGGCCAAGGCTTTGTAGTTAATAGTATATGTGGCGGTCGCACCGTTCACCAATGCGCCTGGCGTCATACCGTTGAAGCTGGGATTGCAGCTGGCGATAAAATTATCAGAAGAGAGAATGATACTGTCACCACAGCTGTTCTGGGCGAGCGTGCCTATGCTTGTCTCGACAATAGGTCGTGAAAAGGTAACTACAAAATCGAGGCTGGTCCCGAATCCGCCAGAGGTTGAAACGCTGAGTACATAGGGCTCTGCCCCCGGCGGCACACCGCTCTTGAACGGATAGGTTGCATCGGCGCCGAGCCTCTTGCCCTGAAAGTCGGTGACCGTACCGACGACCTTAATAATGTAGTCGCTGTTGGGGTCGAGGTCGGCCAAAAGCGCGGCAGAGAAAACAGAGTTGCGCGTGGTGGCGCTGAGCGAGCTGAATTGCAGACAGGTTGTGGCGAAGTTATCTGCGGCGGTGGTGATCTGTATCGTTCCCGAGCAGGTTGTGTCGGTCGTGTTGACCGTCACCGTCGAGGCATCCATCGGTTTGTTGAATTTAACCAGCACAGGTACACTCAGCGTCGTCCAGGACATACTCGTGAAAGGCGTGAGACTCGCGATGCCGGGTGTTGCCGGAAAGTAAATATCGGCGACATAGTCTTCTGGAACGTTGACCGCCATACAATGGGAAAGCAACAGCAACCACGGCATTAGAATCACGCTACGCAGAAAATCCACCTTTAGCTTCTTTGAATTCATAGTGAAACCCTCATAAAAATTGTTTCCCGACGCCGAAGCTGAAGCTCCACACCATCAGATTTTCTCCATTTTTGTAAAAGTAAAGATCGGGCCCGGTTTTGAAGAGCAGTTTGAGCTGCGGCTGAAAGTCATATTGCAGAATCGCGCCGAGACTCACGAGCGGTGTCAGGCCAGACGACAGCGTCGAGCCGCCGCTGCGCCACAGCGTCTGGTAAGAGAAGCCGAAACCCGCATAGGGCAGAAGTTCGAGCCGGTAGGGCAATGGAAACGGGTAGGCGGTGAAAGCCGAGAGGTCGGCGCGCAGCATATTGGTTTTGACCGTGTCGGTTGAGGTATCGCCGGCAAACATCTGCACGGGCAGCGTCGCCGAAGCCGCGGAAAAATTCGCCTGCGTGCCAAGCAAAAAGTTATAAGGCAAAAGATTTTTCACCTGATAGACGACGCCAACCGCGAGCGCCGATGACATTTTTCCTACGGGAAAATTTCCATCGACCTGAATGTTACTCGTGCTCGCACCCAGGCTGCCCATCGCCGGGTAGCCGAGATAGGCCGAGAGCTGGTGTTCGACTGACTTGCGGCATTCGACGGCAACCTCGATCGCCTTCGCCTCTGCGAGTTTCGACGGTTCGCTGACGCGGCAGCTCTGCGCGGGGCGTTTAGGCAGGCTCAAAATCGACAGATCGAAAACCTGCAGGTCTTCGACACGGCTCTTAAACTGCTGCTCGCCGACCCCTGTGACCTTCATGTCTTCCCTGCCGTCGAGCGACAGCAAGAGTTCGTCGCCAAAAAAACCGACCGTCTTCACGACGAGTGGCACGGTTTCGGTGATGCAGGTGATGAGGATTTCCACATTCTTGAACGTGACATTGCCCTGAGCATTGCGCACATGGCAGAGCTGCCGCGGCACTTTGGGATGGCTTTTGACGGCGAGAGTGAATTGCTCGCCCGACGTAAAGGTTTTGCCGAAATCTTTCTGCGTCTCGCCCGGCTGAGTGGGGAATTCATTGCCGCCAAACTCGAGCACGAGACCCGAACCTTTAAGGCCTGCAATCTGCGCGGTAACAGAAAAGCGCAGTGAGTTTAGCTGTGCTAAAATCGCCCGCGAAAGTTTTTCTGCGCTCTTGCCGCTCAGCTCTTCGCGCAGACTGAACAGAATTTTTTTCAGTTGCGCGTGATAGGCCGAGACAACCAGGTATTTGTTCTTTTTTTCCGTTTCGATCTGCGCCCAGAACACGAGGTCTGATTTCAGGGCGTCTGCCGCGTCAGCGAGAAACTGTGTGTTTGCGCCGGCCGCTGCGGCCATGGCATAATTCCAGATTTTCTGTTCGGCATATTCTTTCACGCTGTCGGCCGAGATGCGTATTGCGTCGCGCTCTTCGTGCACCGCTTCGGCGATGTTTTCGTAGAGCGTTCTGGCCGTTTTACGCGTTGCATCCTTCTGCTTTTCTGCCACAACCGGCAGCCACAATATGCGCAGCGTAGCGGCGGTGGGTATCGAACCCATATCGCCGTCGGTTTCGGTTTCTACGGTAATCTTTTTGAATTCGCCGACGACATTCTCGGCCGAGGTGTTGATCGCCTCGAAGATCGAACCGTCGAGCAGAGGTTTGAGCTCCGGCAGTTCCGCGGTGCGGTTTTCGTTCACATAATACACATAGGTCTTCATGCTGATCTGCGTCGATTCTTGCTCGGGCGGCTTTTGCCCCGCTGGTAGCGGCGCTTTGGGTATAATGCCATACGAACCATAGATCAGAATGTCGGCCTTGAGCGCGACCGCGATGCGCAGCAGGTTGTTCTTTTCGGGAATTTTGCGCGGGTCAAAAATGCCGACTTTCGAAAGATCGTCGAGCACGCTCTTGATTTTGTCTTCGCCTATGCGCTGGTAGGCAAACTTTTTCTTGAGCGAGTCGTCGATCGCCGAGGCGAGCGAGGTGCCGAGATAACCGGCGCTTTCGACGTTGCCGGTGAAGTGCACCATGCCAATACGCGCGAGTTCAGCGTGCGCAGCGGAAAATACCGCCAAAAACAGCGCAGAGAACAGTATAATTCGGGTCAGTATGCGCATGCGTCGCCGCGAAAATAGCCTAAAAATGCAGTCTTGTCAACGGTATTAAGCGCAGGGTCAACCTGCGCATTTGCGCAGGTTGACCCTGCGAAACCAGAAAAAGGCTATGCGCGCGGCATAAATCGTCGATTCGATGACCATCCGCCCGTTTGCGTCAACTTTGCTGTTCTTTGTCATCGCCGGGCTAATTGGGGGCTGCGCTAATCGCGCGCGCGCAAAGCCGCAGGCAGAAGCGGGCGTGCTCAACCTGCAGGGTTACGACATCGCCCGGCAGGGGCCGGTCGCGCTCGACGGCCAATGGGAATTTTATTACGGGCTGTTCGTCGCGCCGCAGAAATTCTCTGTGCCGCCGCCGAATGGCATGTTGATTCCAGTGCCCGACTCGTGGAACCACCATACCTTCGGTGGCAAAAAAATGCGCGCAGATCATTTTGCGACGTATCGGTTGCGCATTCGCCTGCCAGAAGCTGCGCCGGCGGATTTTCCCTTAAGTCTCAGGCTCGATACCGCGGGTACGGCCTATACGCTCTTTATCAACGGCAGGCACGCTGTTTCAGCGGGCAAACCCGGAACTTCGCTCGCAGATTCGCGCGGCGCATACAAAGTGCTCACCTTACCCGCCATGCCCGAACGCGGCGAGATTGAGCTGGTTTTTCATATCTCCAACTACCTGCACCGCTCGGGTGGCCTGTGGTTCAGTCACTATCTGGGCACGGTGGAGCAAATAAACCGCATTCGCGAAAAGGGGCTTTTCGCCGATGCGATTCTGCTTGGTGCTTTGTTTATCATCGGTTTCTACCACCTTGCGCTGTTCTTCAACCGGCGGCAGGAATTGCCCGTATTGCATTTTGGACTGTTTTGCCTGATGGTGGCCTTTCGCGTGCCATTCACCGGCGAGTTTTTTCTCACGCAGCTATTCCCCGAATTTCCGCTCGATTTGCAACTGCGCTTCGAATATACCACTGTCTACATAACGCCTGTTTTTATTATCGCATTCATCGCCTATGCGTATGCAGAGAAAACGCGCAAATTCATCCTCTGTTATTCGTGGATTGTCGCCTTACTGTTTTTTGCCACTGTACTGTTGTTTCAACCGTTCGTCTTCACTGGCTTTATTCTATTCTACTATTTATTTCTCATGACTATTGTCGTCTGGGCGCTGGGAACGATGGGTGTCGCGGTCTGGCGGCGCGAAGAGAACGCGCTGGTGTCTTTGCTGCTGCTGCTGCTGTTGGGTGCGACGATGATTAACGACCTGCTCTTTTCCATGGAGTATATCTATACGACGAGCATGCTGCCCGTTGGGCTGATTGTGTTTGCTTTCGTGCAGGCCGTGCTGTTGTCGCGTAAATTCTACCACGCTTACCGGCATTCCGAAAACCTTTCCGCGACGCTAACGGTGACCAACCGCGACCTCACTCAACTCAAAGAAAACCTCGAACACAAGGTCGCCGAGCGCACCGAGGTATTGCAGGAAAAAAACCACGAACTGGCGGTGGCAATCAACACCCGTGAGAAATTTATTTCCATTATGGCGCACGATTTGAGAAGCCCGCTCGTCGGCATGGCGCGTATCTTCGAGGCCGCGCATGCCGGAATCATGAAAGTCGAAGAAAAGATGATTCCGGCATTGGCCCGCACAACGCGCGAGAGCGTGAATCTGCTTGAAAATATGCTCAGCTGGGCGCTTAGCCAGAAGAACCAGCTCAAGAGCCTTCCCGACAATATTCAGCTGAAGCCACTGGCGCAAAAGATCGCCGCGCTCTTTGAACACATCGCGGCAGAAAAGCGCATCGCGATCGCAGCCGACGTCGCGGAGAATTTATGGCTGCACGCCGACCAGAGTATGCTCGAAACCGTGCTGCGTAACCTGTTCGCCAATGCGATGAAATTCACGCCCGCCGGCGGTGCAATTTTACTAACAGCCGCCGAACGCGGCGATTTTGTACGCATCGAAGTCGCGGATAACGGGGCAGGAATTTCGGCGCATCGTCTTGCGGGCTTGTTTGCCGCGGCCGAATTTGCCGGGCAGAAAAGTATTCCGGCGCCGAACGAGGGTACCGGTCTGGGCCTCGTTATCTGCAAAGAGTTTGTCGAGACCAACGGCGGTACGATTGGCGTGCGAAGCGCCGAACATAAGGGCAGCACCTTTTGGCTTGAAATACCCTGTGGGGTTGTGCCTGCGGCGAAGCAGTCCGATTACGCAGAGGCGGATCTGTTGGCTGTGGAAAAAAATCTCCTCCGGCTCAAGGGTCTCGTCGTGGAAGACAATGTGATTCACCTGCGTCTGGTTGAGGCTGTACTGGCCGAGCTCGGTATCTCAGCCGAACTCGCGGGCGACGGTCAGCTTGCGTGGGAGCTGCTGCAGGCGGAACCATTCGATTTTGTGCTGCTTGACGGCAAATTACCGGTGCTCGACGGTTTTGCCCTGGCCGAAAAAATCTCGACGCTGAAAAAGCAACCTTACGTCATCTTTCATTCGAGCTTCTCCGAGCAGGAAATCCTCAGTCGGGTGTCGCCGAATCACTTTGACGCGATGCTGCCTAAACCGCTCGATAGAGAGGCGCTTATGAACGCTCTCGCGCGATTCACGTTTCTTCGCGGCAGCGCAGAATCGTGAATCGCGCAGCATAAAAAAGATGGCATGCCGCGCCGGTTTATCCGTTCTGTCTCGTGGCCGTCAATCCGTCTATCAGACTCATTATCGCCGAAGATCACCCGGTGTTTCTTGATGGGCTCATTGCCAATTTTAAGCAATACCCTGAATTCCAGATTGTCGGACGGGCCGTGAATGGCGAAGATTTTCTGGCGCAGATTCAGCAGCGCGAATTTGATCTCGCGCTGGTCGATATTTTTATGCCGACGCTCGACGGCCTCGAAGCACTGCAGCGCGCTCTCGTGCTCTCACCCGCCGCGAAGATTGTCGTCATGAGCGGCAATATCGAGCCCGAATTTCTCAACATGGCGATTGCGCGCGGCGCGGTGGGTTATGTGTCAAAGAACGACGACTTTCTGAATATTGTGCAGACGCTGAAGACTGCGCACCAGGGCCGCAAAGCGCTCTCGCCCAAATCGCAGCAGATTGTGTTTGATGCGGCGATGGCCGGCGGCAATCCGCTCGATGTGCTCACGAAGCGCGAAATGGAAATTTTCCGGCTTGTGGCTTCAGGTGTGAACAGTGAAAAAATCTGCGGAGATCTTGGCATTGCTTTGCGCACACTGGTATTCCACAAACAGAATATTAAAGATAAACTGCACGCCGGCAGCGTTGCCGAACTCGCCGGCATCGCGCATAAATACCGCGTGATTTGAACCCCAACCGGTTCTATTTTGGTTTGAGCTTCGGTTTCTTCTTCGCCGCTTTCTTTAGGGCCTTAGGTCTCCTGGTGTTTTTTTTCGCCGGCTTCTTGTCAGGCTTTTTAGCAAGCCTCGCCGCGGATTTTTTTTCCGGCTCGATCTGCACGGTCATGCCCTCGGCGTGAAAGTCACGCACTGCGCTATCATCCGCCAGTGGATGCTGAAACACCATCGAACCTTCGAGCAAAACCGATCGTTCTTTGTTGAAGTGCGATATTTGTCTGAAAAGCATCTTAATACCCGTATCGGAAAACTTGTCGGCGAGTTTGCCGAACGCATGCGCGGCATCTTCGGTCTCCTGCAATGCCAGCCGCAGCGCCTCGAGATCGTTGCCATGCGCACTTTTCTGCAGATTGCGGTCGAGCTTTTTGATCAGCTTCTGAATCGCAGTGGCATGGAATTTGTGTACCACGCCCAGATGTTTCAGGTTTGGCAGACTCTTGTTGCCGGAGTACGTTTCATAGATACCCTCGATCATTTTGATGTGGTCTTCGCTGTCTTCTGCGAGGTCAAAAAAGAATTTCTTTACTGCCCCATCGTTCAGATCGTCGTGCGTCTTCATGCAGAAATCGAAAAAATCTTTCTCGTGCTGAATGCCCGCGGCCACAGCCTCCAGAAAACTGGTGTTTTTGACAGAAGACATAAACCCCTCCTAAGCTAATAAGCTGCCCCTACCGGTCATAAGGGGGCGGATTGTCATCTCCTTTTCCGCGCACGCTTTATATAATGTCTAATCTGCGCTGCGCATGCCAGGCACTGCGTCTATGCGGGCAGCCTCACCGTGAGATTCCAGCCTTGCGGCAAAACGACAAGCTAAAATACTGGACAATCTATTCTGTTATTTATTCCATCCATCCGCCCGGTCGCGGCTTCTCCAGGCAAATGAGTCAGAACTCCATCAAACTCGGGCTCATGCCCCCGCTGACCGGCATTGTCGGCCTCTACGGGGATGAAATTGTCCGTGCCGCGAAAATCGCGGCGGAAGAGGTCAACGAACAGGGCGGTGTTCTCGGTCGCAGGCTCGAGCTGATCATCGAAGATGACGCGAGTCTTCCCGATACCGCGGTACCCGCGGCTTTCAGGCTGGTGGACAAGGGTTGCTCGGCAATCATCGGCAACCTGTTGTCCAACTCGCGAATCGCCGTCGCGCACCAGGTCGCCGAAATCCGAAAAATTCCGTACCTGAATTTTTCCTTCTATGAAGGCAGTATCTTCAGCCGCTACTTTTTCCATTTTGCCGCTCTGCCCAACCAGCAGATTGAAAAAATGATTCCCTACATGCGAGAGCAGTACGGGCCGAAATTTTTCTTTGCCGGCAGCAATTATGAGTGGCCACTGGGTTCGATCGCAGCGGCGAAGGCCGCACTTGCCGGATGCGGCGGCGAAGTCGTCGGCGAAGAATATCTGCCTATCGGCAGCGAAAAAATCGCAGCGCTGCTGGAAAAACTCAAACGCTCGGGTGCCGATGTCTTTGTGCCCTATTTTGCCGGTGCGGACCAGATGAATCTGCTGACCGGTTTCACGCAGCTCGGCCTCAAGCGCAGAATGGCGGTGGTCATGGGGCACTATGACGAAGCCATGGTGAGTCATTTGCCTCCCGATATCAGAGAAGGATTTTTTTCTTCAAATACCTATTTTATGTCTGTCAATACGCCGGCAAATATCAGGCTGTTGTCGCGCCTCGACCGCTTTCCCGGCGTGTGCGGCATCTGGCCCGCAGGCAATGGTATCGTCACAAATTTCGGTGAAGGGACTTATGTCTGTGTGAAGGCTTTCGCCGCTGCTGCAAACGCAGCCGGGTCGGCCGCTGCGGATGCCCTCATCGGCAGCCTGGAGATGGTGCGTCTCAGCGCGCCGCAGGGAGAGGTCACCATGGACAGCGCGACGCACCATGCGGCGGTGAACTCTTACCTCGCGCGCTGCAACCGTGATGGTTCGTTTGGCCTTGTGGAAAGATTCGGCCAGATTGAACCGCTGATACCCGACAGATACCGCAAAGAAGTCGAAGCCCGGCAGATATCGATGGGGCACCGATTATCTCCCGAACAGATTCCCGGCTTTGCGGGGCTTTCCGGAAGCACCATACCTGAGCAAATTCTCGCGTTGGCGGATATTGCCATCGTGGCGATCAATACCGGCGGGCAAATTGTGTACGTCAATCGCAAGGCCTGCGAGCTCTTCCGTTATGTGCCGGGAGAGCTGATGGGCAAACCGCTCGATACCATACTGCCGCCGCGTTTTCGCTCAGCACATGGTCACCACATCTCGGCATTTCTCGCTTCCGAGGAACCTGACCGTCCGATGGGACGGCGCAACGAAATTTGCGGTTACACAAAATACGGCGAGGAATTTCCGGCGAAAGTGAGCATAGCGAAAATCAACGCAGTGCCTGAAATACTCTTAGTGGCTTCGATCATCGATCTCACCGAAAAAAGGCATATGGAGGAAGAACTGACCTGGAAAGCAAACCATGACTCGCTGACCAACCTGCCGAACCGCAGGCTGATTATTGAACGCATCGGGAGCGCATTGAAACGCACTCTTGGCACGCAGCGCGAAATTGCACTGCTCTTCATCGACCTCGACAGTTTCAAGATGATCAACGACGCATACGGGCATGAGCAGGGCGATCAATTGCTCGTCGAAGCAGCGGAGCGAATCGTCAATACGATGCGACCGGGAGATATTCTCGCGCGCTTTGGCGGCGACGAATTTATTTTACTCTGCGGACAACTTCGGCATCAATACGAAGCTATACAAATCGCAAACAATCTCGTGAGCGCCCTGCGGGAAAAAATTAATATCCGCGGCGTAGATCATTACACTTCGGGCAGTATCGGCATTGCCTTCGGCTCCGGCGCGACCCATACAGCAGAAGAACTGCTCAAAGACGCAGATCTTGCAATGTACGAAGCGAAGGCCAAGGGCAGAGACAACTGGAAGATTTTTACGAGTGACCTGCAGGCCAATGCGCGTACGCAAATCGAAATTGCCAATGGCCTGAGAACCGCGCTGAGAAACGGGGATATCAGAGCCCACTTTCAGCCGATCTTCGATATCAGCGGGCAGCGCCTGGTGGGCGCAGAACTGCTTTCGCGCTGGCAGCACGAAAGCAAAAACATACCACCCGATTTGTTTGTTGCCATCGCCGAGAAGAACGGTATCATTCACGAGCTGGGATATTTTACGCTGCGTCAGGGATGTCTGGCCCAGGTGAAGTCCTCCAACATTCTCGCCGCCGGAGCGCAACCCTATATTGCCATCAATATTTCGGTAAAACAACTGGACGATCCGGGGTTTGCCGAAGCACTGCGGGATATTGTGGCAGAAACCGGAGCTGATCCGCAACACATCGTACTGGAAATCACGGAATCGAGCCTGATGCTCAACGCGGAAAAAAATATCGAAACCCTCACGAAAATCCATAAAACCGGCGTACGTATAGCCGTCGACGACTTCGGTACCGGGTATTCATCTCTCAGCTATCTGAGCAAAATGCCGGTGAGCAAAATCAAAATAGACAAATCGTTTGTTACGCCGATCGGCGCGAAGCACCAGCCGCGCACGATTGTGTCGGCCATTATCATGATGGCAAAGGCCATGGATTTTGGCGTCGTCGCCGAGGGCGTCGAAACTCAGGAGCAGCTGGCTATTCTTTCCGAACTTGGCTGTGACCACGTGCAGGGTTACCTGTTCGCCAGGCCGCTCACGGCCACGCAGTTCTTTACGCTGCTGACAGAAATCGCTCCGCGCTGAACAGGCGCGCAAACGCAGACATTTTCGCTTTTCAATCCGGGTTTTTCAGAACTCCCTTAAATAGAATACACCGCTGTCTCACATTTTAGTGGCTGCGCTATGCTGAGGCGTGTATCTTGCCGCTAAGGGGGATATTATGCTAAAACATTGGAAAGAAAAAGCAGATAAATGGTACCCTTACGCTTTCGATATCGTGCGCATGCTGGCGGGGGTGGTGATTTTCGCGAAGGGCGTGTTTTTCATCATGAATATGGATACGCTTGTGAAAATCATGGAACAAAACCATATTGGTTTCGGAATACACCAGGGACTCGCGCAGTATATAGGTCTCGCCCATTTGGCGGGCGGCCTCATGCTGACGATGGGACTTATCACCCGTCTTGCGGCTGCTGTGCAAATTCCGATTTTACTGGGTGCGGTGCTACTGGTTCACCTGCGCGAGGGGTTTTTCAGCACCGGCGCAGACCTCGAGTTTGTGGTGATGCTCCTGATCATCCACGTAATTCTCGCGGTGGTGGGCGGCGGGCCGCTGTCGGTCGACGCTAAGCTCGAACAGAGCCGGAAAACCGGGGCGAACGATACGCTGTTTAATTTCCTTTCGCGGTAGTGATCGACGCAGGTGTGAACGGGTCTGGGGCGACGCCGGGAGCCACTGGTTATTAACTAAACCCGCAGCACCTGATTAATCAGCGTGCCGAGCATACCGTCGTGCGACTGAATCGCCTTTTGGTTTGCTTCATACATCCGCTGGACTTCGATCATGTTGACCATCTCGGTGACGATGTTGACGTTCGAGGCCTCGAGAAAGCCCTGTAGAATTTCCGGTGACTTCACCTGATCAACCGGGCGCATGTCTCCCGATTCGGGTGTGGTGTTGTAGAATGACTGGCCGGTTTTGTCGAGGTGGCGCGGATGATCGACGGTGCGAATCTGCAGCGTGTCTAAGAGCACCGGGTTTTCCCATTGGTTCACGTCTTTTGAAGTGAAGTTCTTGGGGTCATTGCCGACGGCCTGATTGATCCACACTTCGCCGTTGGTCTTGACGATGTAGTTGTTATGGTTTACCTGAATCGGACCCTTTTCGCCCATGAGCGGAAAACCATCGGGTGTGACGAGCATGCCGTTGCGGTCGAGAATGAATGAGCCGCTGCGTGTGAGTCTTGGGCCGGCCTGTGATTGCACCACGAAAAAACCGTCGCCGTTAATCGCTATATCCTGATCGCGGTCAGTGCGTTTGAGCGCGCCCTGATCGAAGCGTGTATAGACTTCATTGACCTCGCTGCCGGTGCCGAGCTTGCCGACCAGCGGCGAAATATCGAAGCCGCCCATCGGCATCCAGCCGACGCCGTCGTCGCGCGTGCGGTGAATCAGCACTTCGGGGTTCGCCTTAAAAATCGCGACGTCTTCTTTAAAAGCAGTTTTGTCGACGTTGGCGAGGTTGTTCGCCACCGTATCCATTTTGACCTGCATGGCGCTCATTCCTGAGGCGCCGGTATAGATACCGCGAAGCATGGTTGATTATCGTGCGGATTAGCGCGTTGGCTGAGACATAATTTGCGTGACGGGAGGATTATGTCTCATTTTGGCTATGGATTTTCATGGCCGCGAACCGCGCCACTGCCGGCTACCTGGCGCAATCCGCGACCCGTATAGGCTCTTTTTCCCATATGACTTCCCCCGCGCGAGGATAAATGCTTGTAGCCCCTTTCGGTTCTGAAATTTGAACCCGGAAATTCCGTAAATCCTCAATCCCGGAATGGTCAACACACAGGAGAAAACAATGAAGAAAAAATATGCCTTAGGTCTCATGGTTGCGGCCGCGTTCATATTCACCGGCTGCGTGAAAGATTTCTATATGTTTGTCGACGAAACCACCTGCCAGCAGGGCCGCGGCGGCCGTGCCGAATCCACATTTAAAGAAGGCAAGTGTCCTGAAAAAAATGCGCAGGGCAATGCAAAAGTTGCCGGCTTCTGCGAAGATGGCAAAGACGCTGACACGCGAATCTACGCATACGCTCCGCTGACAGCCGAAGTGCTGAAAGATGCCTGCACAAAAGTCTTACCGGGTTCAAGCTACAAAGACAAGTGATCGCATGCCCGCAGCTGCCTGAAAATCTGCAAGCGTTGAGGTAGCTGCATGAACAAGCAGTCGCATGACGGGGGTGACGGCGCCGACGAGCGCGCGCACTCCTGGTTCTCAAACCCGCTCGACTGGGCTCAGATCGACCGCATGATTCTGCTGTCGGTCATGGTGATTCTCGTGCCGCTGTTTTTCGGCGGATCGCTCATTCTGACGCTGGTTTTTTCGCCCGCCTGGCTCAACCGCAGCGTTGCCGTGGGTTTGCTCGCAATCTACGCTGTCTATGGCGTGGCGATGCTGGTCTTCGTCGTTTTGGCTTACCGTCGGCGGCGCACGGCACACAGCTGGTCGCTGTTCGAGACCTTTATCATCATTTCGTACGTCGCTGTGACGTTTGTGCAATCGTGGCTGTCGGGCACGCATTTCACCAGCGGTGTGCTTCTGCTCATGATCGGAGTCTATATGACCTCGGCGCTGGCGGATATCCGCAAGGTTTACCGCGCGTACATCAGCGCTGCTGTGATCTTTATTCTTCTCGGGTTTATCGAGAGCAGCGCCATCTTCAGCTACGCGCCGCTGTTCACGCGCCCTCCCTATAATGCCGACGGTTCTCCCATCGCGGGCTGGTTTGTGGTGCAGGTCACGCAGATAGCCGCGCTGCTGGTAATCACGCACATTGGCCTCATGGCAACGCGGCGGTGGGTCGAACGCGAAAATTTATTCCGCGAGATGTCGACCATCGATGGCCTGACGCGTCTGACAAACCGGCGCTCGTTTATCGAGCGCAGCGAAACCGAATTTGCGCGGGCGCGCCGTCTGCCGGTTGAAGGTATCTCGTGTATCATGATCGACATCGATCACTTCAAGAAGATCAACGATACGCTCGGCCACCATGCAGGCGATGCGGTGCTGGTGCAGACTTCGGCGTTGTTGCTCGAAAATGCACGCCCGTACGATGAAATCGGGCGTTATGGCGGGGAAGAGTTTGCGATTTTGCTGCCGGAAACTTCGCTTGATGTTGCGACGCATGTGGCGGAACGCCTGAGAGAAACCATCGCCGGCCATGAAGTGTGGGTCGATGGCAAGCCGGTTACCGTGACCGCGAGTTTTGGTGTGTCCTGCTTTCCCGGCGACGGTATCAACAGCATGAATGATTTGCTGAAGGCCGCGGATAAGGCTCTCTACCAGGCCAAATATGGCGGCCGAAACCGCGTCGTCGCGGGAAACAAACGCACAAAATCCACATTGGTCAAGAAACACCTGCGCAAAAACGCGAAGAAAGCTTCAAGACAGCGCTGAATCGCGCGTGCAGAACATGGCTAAATCGGGTGACGTGCTGTCTGCGCGGCAACTCGTAACATACCGTGGTCAGCATGCGCAGACAGAAACCGAATGAAAAATCCGCTTCGCCACAAAAGGCAGGCGCGGTTTTTCGCGCCGAACAGATTTCAAAAGTGTACCAGATGGGCGAGGTTAGTGTTCCGGCCCTCGACTCTGTCAATCTTTCCCTCTACGAGGGAGAATTTGTCGTGTTATTGGGGCCCTCAGGGTCGGGTAAATCCACTCTGCTGAATATTCTTGGCGGGCTCGATACGCCGACTCAGGGACGGGTGCTCTTCAGAGACAAAGATATTTCGATGATGAGCGAAGATGAGCTGACTCAGTTTCGCCGGCAGCACATCGGCTTTGTTTTCCAGTTTTATAACCTCATTCCGAGTCTGACAGCGGGCGAAAATATTGCGCTGGTGACTGATATTGCCGGCGATCCGATGCAACCTGTTGAAGCGATGCGGCTCGTGGGCCTCGCGGAGCGCATGGAGCATTTTCCCGCGCAGCTTTCTGGCGGCGAGCAGCAGCGCGTTGCGATTGCCCGTGCGATTGCCAAAAAACCGGATGTATTGCTTTGCGATGAACCCACGGGGGCACTGGATTTTAAGACCGGACGCGTTGTGCTCGAGGCGATCAGTACCGTGAATGTTTCGCTGGGCACGACGACAGTGGTCATCACGCACAATGCTTCGATCGCCGGCATGGCCGACCGGGTGATCGAAATGCGCGACGGCAATATCGTGACTGACCGGCGCAACCGCCGGCGGCAATCCATTTCAGAGCTGAGCTGGTGAAAACGATCGACCGCAAGGTATTCCGCGAAATCGGCGGTATGAAAAGCCAGACGGTGACGATAGCCATCGTCGTCGCGGCGGGCGTCGCACTGTTTGTCGGCTCGCTGATCTCATATCAATCGCTCGGCCGTGCGCGCGAAATTTTCTACACCTCTGCAGCTTTTGCCGAAGGGTTCGTTTCGCTCAAAAAGGCGCCACGCCACGTGGTCGAGCGTATCGCGGCTACCAGTGGCGTAGCGCTGGTCGAGCCACGCATCACGCAAGAGGCAGCACTCGATTTCCCGGAAGAAAAAGTGCCCTCCGCAGGCCGCTTCGTTTCGCTGCCCGATGTGCTGAGCCGGCTGAGTGTGCGCAGCGGCAAGTTGCCAGCGACGCGCAACGAGGTGATGCTCAGCGAATCGTTTGCACTGGCGAATAAACTGGTGCCCGGCAGCCGCCTCGTCGCCGTGCTAAACGGCCGCAGGCAGGTGCTCAAAGTTTCCGGTACGGCGCTATCGCCCGAGTTCGTGTACATCTTTCGCCCGGGCAGCATTATGCCCGATGACAAGCATTATGGTATTCTGTGGATGACCAGCGAGGCGATGGAAAATTTCTTTGATTATGGCGGAGCGTTCAACGATCTCGCGTTCACCTTCGCGCCGGGGGCAAACCACCGGCATGTGTTAAAATCGATTGACGCAGTGCTCGAGCCTTATGGCGGTCTGGGCGCGTACGATCGCGACAAACTCGCCTCTTATGCATTTCTGCGCGATGAGTTCAAACAATTGCGCACAAACGTCTTTTTCCTGCCGCTTATTTTTCTCGGCGTGGCGGCCTTCTTGCTGCACATTGTCGCAACCAGGCTCATCGCGCGGCAACGCGAACAGATTGCTTCGCTGATGGCGTTAGGATACGCGCACCGCGAAATTGCGGGGCATTATCTGAAGCTGATGTTAGTCATCAGCGGGGCCGGAGCGATTCTTGGTGTGGGAGTTGGCCTGTGGCTGGGACAGGCGATGACTGAGTTGTACGGAGATTTTTACCGCTTTCCGGATCTGCGCGTCATTTTTAACCCATTTATTGTCGCTGCGGGACTCGCAGTGGGCACACTTGCCGGCGTGGGCGGTACGTGGTTTTCGGTCAAGCGGGTGCTGAGAATGCAGCCGGCGCAGGCGATGCGACCGCCAGTGCCCGAAAAATTCACACAGACCTTCGTCGAACGCTGGTTCAGAAAAATGCCCGCGATTTCACGCATGTTTCTGCGAAACCTTCTGCGCCGCCCGGTAAGGACAATTCTGACAGTGCTTGGCCTTTCGACATCGGTGATGATCATGGTGCTGGGTATGTTCTCGACGGACGCGGTGAATTCGATGCTGAATCTGCAATTTGAGGTCTTGAACCGCGAGAGCATGACCGTCTCGTTTCTGAGTCCCGTGTCAGCGGCCGCGCTCGATGAAGTCCGTAGCAAAAAGGGTGTGCAGATGGCCGAGGGCTACCGGCAGCTTCCGGTGCGCCTGCGGTCGCGCCAGTTCACCAAGGAAATGGTGGTTACCGGCATACCACAGGATGCGGTACTGCGCCGCGTCGCCGATGAGAACAAGCGGATCGTGGCAATTCCACCCGCCGGTGTGTTGCTCAACTCGATGGTCGCGACCAAAATGGGCATTCGGCCCGGTCATACGATCGAATTGGAATTGCTCGAAGGCAACCGTCGCAAGATTTCAGTGGTCGTCGTGAAACTGATCGATGAAATCATGGGTCAGGGGTGTTACATGAATCGCGACGCTCTGAGCCACCTGCTGGGCGAAGCACCGAGCATTACCACAGCGGCGCTCAAAATCGACACGCAGTCTGAAACCGCTATTATGAACCATCTCAAGAACTCGTCGAAGATCGCCTCGATCTCGACGCGCGCGAACACGCTGCAGAGCTATTACGACATGATGTCGCGCAGCATGCTTGCGATGGTAACGATCATTCTGATTTTTGCTTCGGCGATTTCGATTGGTATGGTCTACAATACCGCAATGATTTTGCTCTCCGAACGGACGTTTGAGCTGGGGTCTCTGCGTATTCTGGGCTTCACCAAAGCAGAAGTGTTTGAAATGATCGCTGCTGAGCTGGGGACGACATTGTTGCTGTCTTTGATTCCCGGTTGCCTGTTGGGCTTTGGGTTTTCCTGGCTGCTGATGAGCACGGTCGACACCGAGGAATTTAATTTCAAAGTGGTAATCAGCAGCCGGTCATACGTGACGGCCATTCTGACTTCGCTCGCGACCGCGGCCGTGAGTTTTGTTATTCTGTTCTTCCGCATCCGCAAGATGGATCTTGTTTCGGTTTTAAAAATCAGGGAGTAATATGAGTTTTAGAGATACAGTAAAAAAAACCTGGCAGAATCGTTACCTCCGGTACGGCTCGATAATTGCGGCACTGGTGATCGTGCTGGTAATCTTCTACCGAAAGCCACCAGTGCCGACGGAAATCCACCGCGTTTCGCGCGGTACATACGAAGCATTTATAGAAGAAGACGGTATCACACGCGTGAAAGAGAAATTCACCGTATTTTCGCCGGCCTCGGGAGTGCTGATGCGCGTCGAAAAGCACGCGGGCGATCTGCTGAAAAAAAATGAGATCATCACGCATGTGATGCTCGATTACATGCGACCGGTGAAGTCGCCGGTTGCGGGCACGGTGCTCAAAGTTCACCGCGAAAGCGAAGGGCCCATCGAGATGGGGTCTCCGATCATGGATATCGGCGACACAACGAAGCTCGAAATCGTCTCTGAAGTCCTGACGCGCGACGTAGTGGCCCTGAAAGCGGGCAATGACGTATTTATCAGCGGTTGGGGCGGAGGTCCTCTGGCGGGAAAAATCCGCCTCATCGAACCCGCCGCCTTCACGAAAATATCAACGCTAGGCGTTGAGGAGCAGCGCGTGCGGGTACTCGTTGATTTTGAGCGGCCGAAAGATTTGGGCGAAGGTTTTCAGGTGCGTTGCCGGCTGATTGCGAAACGCAAAGAAAACAGCCTGACGCTGCCGGTCGGCGCGCTGTTCCGCGAGGGTAATACGTGGGCGCTTTACCGCGTGGTGAAGCAGCGCGCCGTGAAGGCAGTCGTGAAAATCGCCGAAAGCAGCGGCAACATGGCGCTCATCGAATCGGGTGTGACCGAGGGCGACGAGGTGGTGCTTTTTCCCGGCGAGAAGATCCGCGACGGCGTTAAGGTGAAGTGAACCACCTCGTCGTTCCCGGTCCTGGCGACTCAGGCCGCGCGCATTGGCAGAGTCTGCGGCAGAACGCGCTGCCCAATGCGATAATGGTGTATTCGGCAGTAGTTTTTATGCTCTCGCTTAGCGCATGAATTAATTCATGCGCTAAGCGAATCTTATTTCGGCCGGTCTTTAATCAATATCTCGACCACACTCGGATCAGCGAGCGTCGAGGTGTCGCCCAAACCATCGATCTCACCCGCGGCGATCTTGCGCAAAATGCGGCGCATGATTTTGCCGCTGCGTGTTTTGGGTAAGCCCGGCGTAAAGTGGATTGCGTCGGGTTTTGCAATCGGGCTGATTTCTTTCGACACCTGCGCAATCAGTTCCTTGCGTAAATCGTCGCTGGGTAAAATGCCTTCTTTCAGAATCACGTACGCATAGATGCCCTGGCCCTTGATGTCGTGCGGAAAACCGACAACCGCGGCTTCAGCGACATGGTGGTGCAGCACCAGCGCCGATTCAACCTCGGCGGTGCCGAGGCGGTGGCCGCTCACGTTCATCACATCGTCGACACGCCCGGTAATCCAGTAATAGCCGTCTTTGTCGCGCCGGCAGCCGTCGCCCGTGAAGTAATAGCCCTTGAAGGTTGAGAAGTAAGTGTTGTAGAAACGCTCTTTGTCGCCGTAAACACCGCGCATGATCGATGGCCAGGGGAACTGGATGCACAGGTTGCCTTCGGTCTCGCCCTTGAGTGGTTTACCGTCACTATCGACCAACAGCGGTTGCACGCCAAAGAACGGCAATGTCGCCGAACCGGGTTTGGTGGGTGTGACACCGGGAATCGGCGAAATCAGAATGCCGCCGGTTTCGGTCTGCCACCAGGTGTCGATGATCGGGCATTTGCCCTTGCCAACGGTGCGGTGGTACCACAACCATGCCTCGGGGTTGATCGGCTCACCGACCGCACCCAGAATGCGCAGCGATGACAGATCGTGTTTATTCACCGGCTCATCGCCGAAGCGCATCAGCGCGCGGATTGCGGTCGGTGCCGTATAAAAAATCGAC
Organism: uncultured Turneriella sp.; assembly: GCA_964356715.1. Taxonomy (GTDB): domain Bacteria; phylum Spirochaetota; class Leptospiria; order Turneriellales; family Turneriellaceae; genus Turneriella. The sequence continues at coordinate 20,662 of CAYHJO010000018.1, forward strand.
ACGCGGTGTTTTTCGATCACTTTCCAGAAGCGGCCGACGTCGGGAAAAGTCGGAATCCCTTCGAACATCAGCGAAGTAGCGCCGTTGATAAGTGGCCCGTACAAGATGTAGCTATGCCCCGTGACCCAGCCTAAATCCGCCGTGCACCAGTAGGTGTCTTCGTCTTTGATGTCGAAAACAATTTTGTGCGTGAACGAAGCATAGACGCCATAACCACCGGTGGTGTGTAGTACACCTTTAGGCTTGCCCGTCGAACCGGATGTATAAAGAAGAAACAGCGGATCTTCGCTGTCCATTTCAGCGGCTTTGTGAACGCCCGAAACTTTTTCGGCCTCTTCATGCCACCAGATATCGCGCTTCGCGACAAAATTCACCGCGTCGCCGGTATGGCGCACGACGAGAACTTTTCTCACGTGCCCCGACATCTTTTCGAGCGCTTCGTCAACGTTCGCCTTGATCGGCACAACCTTACCGCCGCGGTAGCCGGTGTCGGTGGTGATGACAAAATCACTGCCCGCGTCGATGATGCGGTCTTTAATCGAATCGGCCGAAAAGCCACCGAAGATGATCGAGTGCACCGCACCGATGCGCGCGCATGCCAAGGTCGCCATCGCGAGTTCGGGCACCATCGGCATGTAGATCGTGACACGATCGCCTTTTTTGACTCCGTTCGCCGCGAGCACATTCGCCATGCGGCAGACTTCGTAATGCAGCTGCTGGTAAGTAAACGTGCGCGAGGCGTGCGCCGGATTGTCGGCTTCCCAGATGATCGCTGCTTTGTTTTTGCGCGCCGTCGTGAGATGGCGGTCGAGTGCGTTGTAGCACAGGTTTGTTTTTCCTCCGACATACCACTGGTTCTCGGCCTTCGCGAAGTTGGATTTTAACACCTGCTTGAAGGGTTTAAACCAGGTGAGCTGCTCTTTGCCAATTTTGCCCCAGAACGCCAGCGGGTTCTTGACGGATTGATTATAGAGCTTTTTGTACGCATCCATACCCTGGATATGCGCGTCTTTGACGAGCGCGGGCGCAATTTTTTTCGGATCAAACTTTGTTTCAGAGTGCGTTGCCTTTTTTTTCGGAGTCTGCTTGGCGGCCATGTTTCAAGAGTGCCGATTGAGCAAACCGCGTCAAGGAAAAGGGGCTGCGGGAGATTAGCCCTGACGCAACATTCCGAAATCCGCCGTGCCAGAAAAGACCGCAAACAGTCTGTATAAAGTTGAACGCGGCGTCGGCTTTGTACTCTAGTGGACTCTGAAAAATGGCACCGTCTCTCGTTTTGCCGCCATATATTTTTGACGGTAGCCCGACCGATAGTAATTACCCATCTTGGCTGCCGTCGTGGGGGGGCCTATGGCTCTGCAGAACGAACTGGTGCAGTCTGCACCGAAGGTACTGTGTTGGTATGGGTTGCCCATACCCCTGACCGAAGCGCAGCGATTTCAGCTGTTGCTGCACGACATTTATCTGCATTCCGCGACCGGGGCCGAAATTGAGGCGTTCCCGCAGCTCAACGGCCGAACGACTGCCTACGTCTATTCGTTTGATCAATACGCAACGGCGCTGCGCGCGCACAGCGAGAGCGCACAAATTGCAGCCGCGAAAAAGCTCGTGCGCTACATTAATTCATTCTGCAGCCATAACAGCATCGTAGTGACACGAACGCTTTCCCCTAAGGTTGAAGACGTGTTCCATCAGGCGGATGTCGGCTTTGCGCAGAAAGACCTCACCTATGAAAAACCATTTTTCCAGTTCCTGCGCTCGGGCGTGATGCCGTTGTTCCACCGCCACGAGCGCGCTGAGCGTATTTACCTGCGCATCGTGCCTAAAGAAGCGGGGGAATTCCGCGTATTTGTCAAAGACCTCGGCAGGCCCGGTGATTCGAATCTGACCGCCCGCCTGGTCAACCTTAGTCTTAACGGCATGAATCTGAAGATGGAGAGCTCCCGTTACCGTTATCTGGATCTGCGCGACGCCGTAGAAGTGATGTTGCGCTCTCCGAAAACCGCAATCCGCATCGGTTGCGCTTTCATTACGCGCATCGATACCGATAAAGACGAAATTGCCGTGAATTTTAACCTGCACGACAAAACTTTTATTGATGACCGCGATGCGCTGCAGCTGCAGCGCATTGTGCTCTACACGCTCGAAAGAGGGGCCCGGCTGGAGCTCGGCAAAAAATCCGACACCGCAGGCCCGCTGCACGACGAGGCAGCTCCCGTGCTACCGGTGAGCCGCGCTTCGTGAGCATATCCGGATAGCCCAAGCGGCGCTATCCGGATTGTGTTATTTCGCCTTGCTTCTCTTGCTCCTAACCGGCGTTGCCGCGACAGCTTCCACGCCTGTTCTGAGCGATGTCGAAGGGGATGGCATTCCTTGCGGCATCGAAATGTGCGCATCGTGACCATGTTCGCCGACAAGGCTCATGTCATAATTCGGTCTGAAGCGTTTTTCAATCCATTCGCGGAAACGGTCGATACCGCCGAAAACCGCGGGCACGAAAAACAGCGTCATGATCGTCGATACGACGAGGCCGCCGATGATCGCAATACCCATCGCTGTACGCTGCTTGGCCGCTTCGCCGAGCCCGAGAGCCAGTGGCAGAGTGCCGGCAATCATCGCAAACGATGTCATGAGAATCGGCCTGAGTCGCGCCTTGCCGGCTTCGAAGATGGCGTCGTTGAGACTCATGCCTTTACGCACGCGCTGCAGCGCATAGTCGACGAGCAGAATCGAGTTCTTGGTTACGAGACCCATGAGCATGATTAATCCGATCATACTGAAAATATTCAGTTGCTCACGGAACAGCGCGAGCGAGGCAAATGCCCCCGAAATCGCCGGCGGAATTGCGAAAATGATCGTGATCGGTGTAATAAACGATTCATAGAGCGATGCGAGCACCAGGTAGATGAACAGGAGCGCGAGGCCGAACGACAATATGATATTCTCCATCAGCTCCTTCAGGTCTTCTGCCTGGCCCCAGAAGATGTAGCGCACGCCCGGCGGTGGTTTGAGTTTGGTTTCGAGTATCTTACGCGCCTCGTCGACGGCGTTACCGATTGCGCCGCCGGGCGCAAGATTGCCGTGTATCTTGATCACGCGCGAGCGGTCTTGCCGCGAAATATTCGACGGACCGGATTTGATCTCACCCTTGCCGAGAAGGCCCAGCGGAATCGGTCGCGACGGCTGGCTCAGGTTCGGCACAAAACTTTGCGAAAAAGAACCTTTGAGGTCCCGCTGGTTTTCTTTCAACCGCATGCGGATGTCATATTCGAGACCGCTTTCGTAAAATTTGCCCACGACGCCGCCGGCAACGTGCAGGCGCAGTTCATTACCCGCGGCAGACGGGCCGACACCCACCTGCTGCATGCGCTCGGGATCGAGTTGTACCTGGAATTCGGGTTTTCCGGTCTGGAAATCCGCCGAAATATCGCTGAGATCTTTTATCGTGCGCAGCTCGGCCATGACGAGTTGCGAATATTTATCGAGCTCGTCGAGGTTCTCACCGCTGACGTTGAGGTTTAGCGGATATTGCACGCCGCCGCCGACGGCGCTGTAGTCGTTCACGGAAACTTTCGCGTAGGCGAGATCTTTGAACATCTCGCGCGCCGCTTCTTTGAGCTGCCAGGTCTCGCGTTTGCGCCATTTGCGCTTGACGAGCACAACGCCGAGTTCGCCTTTATTCGCGAGCGCAGTGTAAGTTCCCGCTACCGAGGCGATCAGGTGCACTTCGGGCATTCTTCTCAGCCGTGTTTCGAGTTCTTCGGCCATTTTGCGCGTGCCTTCAAGACTGGTTCCCGGCGGCATTTCAAAACTCACGAGAAATTCAGGTTGTGTGTTCGGCGGCAAAAATGTCTTTTTGACGGCGCCGCACGAGGCGCAGTTGCCGAGCATGACCGCCACGGAGATTCCGACGGTTACCAGCGGTCGGCGCAGCGTGAAGCGCATGATCGTCGAATAAGTGGCTTCGAGCCAATCCTGGAATCTGTTGAAATTGCGAATCAGCCAGTTGGGTTTTTCGTGCACGTGGCCGCCGAAATACGCGGAAAGCATCGGCGCTACGGTGACTGCATCAAATAGCGAAATGATCATGGCAAAAACAACGGTCAGGCCCAGCTGCCGCAAGAACTGGCCCACCATGCCCGAGAGAAAGCCGACCGGCAGGAACACGGCAATCACCGTCGCAGTCGTCGCGATCACCGCGAGCAGAACCTCGGTCGTGCCCGTTTCGGCGGCTTTGACCGGATGCTCGCCTTCTTCCATTTTGCGGAAGATGTTCTCGCGCACGACAATCGCATCGTCGACCAGCAGCCCGATTGAAAGCGAAAGTGCCAGCAATGTGATGACGTTGATGGTGAAGCCCATCGCGAGCATCAGAATAAATGCACCGAGCAGAGAGTTTGGCAAAGCGAGACCGGTAATGATCGTCGAGCGCGCGTTGCCAAGAAACAGATACACGACAAGCACCGCCAGCAGAATGCCGATCATAATCGATTCGCGCACGTCTTCGACGTTGATTTTGATCCAGTGCGCAGTATTGCGGATCAGCGCCATTTCAGGCGCGCCAGTGGCTTTCTTGATATCGCTCTTGAGGTTGCGGATTGCGTCTGCAGTTTCACTGGCCTTCGGTGATTTGGCAATCTGCTCGCTCAGAATCTTCAGCTTTTCGGCGAGTGCGGGGTGCGTCTTCAGTAACGGATCATCTTCGATTTTTTTGATCTCTGCGCTGATTTTTGCGGCCTTCTCGCCGTTGCGCAACGAATTCTTCACTTCGTTGAGGCTCTTTAAGGCGGGAGGACGCAGATCTTCGTTGATTTTTTCCACGAGTTTGAGCGTGCCATCCGCCACGGCGACGGTATTCGCATTCGACTGCTTATAGACGTCGATCAGCAGCGCCGGCTTGCGCTCGCGCACCATTTTGGACTGGTCGATCTCTTTGCCGTTCAAATCATAAGGATCTTCTTCGACCGGCAAATAGAGAAAGGCTTTGGATTTGGGATCTTCGACACCGTCGAAAACTTTTGCCACGCGCTTGAGTAACAGCGCACTGCCCGCATCGCCACCGAACGAAACCACGGTGTTCTCAATCTGCTTGAGTGCTTCGAAGCGCCCAAGCGTTCTGAACGCGATTTCTTTGTCGCCGCTTTCCTTTTTACCGATCGGAACGTTCGCGCCATATGAGCGCAGGTTATTCGCGATCCAGGTCATCGTCATCTGGTTGGAGTTGAGAAGATTGCGGTCGACTTCGATCTGGATTTCACGCTTCTGGCCACCTGAAATGCGCACGGCGCCCACGTTGGGCACCTGCTCAAAGCGCGGTTTGATGCGCTGGTCTACGTAATCATAAAGTTTTGCCGGCGGCATATCGGCCGCAATCGACAGACGAATAATCGGCTGGTCCGCAGGGTCAAAGCGCTGTATCAGTGGTTCGTTAATGCCCTCGGGCAGTTCGCGGCGCGCTTTTCCCAGCTTGTTGCGTACCTGTTGCTCGGCTTCTTTGATATCCTGGCCGAGATAGAACTCGCACATGACGAGCGAAACGCCTTCCATGTTATCCGAGCTGACGCGTTTAAGGCCAGAAATGGACGAAACCTCTTCTTCGATTTTTTTAGAGATCAGTGTCTCAATCTCTTCGGGTCCTGCGCCCTGGTAGGTAGTGGTAATGGTAATAAAGGGGATATTGACGTCGGGAAAGAGATCGACACCGATTCGTTTGAGCGACATCCATCCGGTAGCCAGCATCAGAATGACAAGACTTGCCACAAAGACGGGGCGTTTAATCGAAAACGCAGCTATGTTCATGAGTTACAAAATACGCATGTGGCAACTATTTGCCCACAAAAATTAACCAAATGGTTAATCCGCATTTTAGCCCCGGGTTTAAACCCGGGGCTAAAATGTGGATGGGGAAAAGCCATCGAGAAGAGGCGAGCAGCAGTGGACTTCTTTACGCATTAGCCACGGGCTTAAGCCCGTGGCTAATGTCAGATATCAGCTGGAGAAATCTGCGGCGGTAAGGGCAGCGCAAAAGGCTTCATCGGAGGCTTGCCTTTTTCGACATAGGTACCCATACCTTGCGGTACCTGCACAGTCACTTTCTGCGCGGATACATCCACGCGGCCTTCATAACAGCCCAGCCCGGTGTCATTTTTTGTAGCGCTCAGTTCAAAAACCGTGCCGCGCACACCCGCAACCGCCGTGGGGGTGCGCACCGAAAGATGGCCTCCCGTCTTTTTCAGGCCTTCGACCTGAGCCTGCAACCGCCCTTCCTGTAGAGTGAAAATGACGTCTTTCGTCCTTTTGTCTGCTTTGTTGACGATGATAAAGCTGTCTGCCTGCAGTCGCAGCATGGCCATGTTGCTCAGCTGCAGGTGCACCGTCGAGGCTGGTCCGGTTTTCACCTGATCTTCGGAGTAAAGCCCGAGTTTGACGAAAATTTCCTTCCAGATGTTTTCCTGTGCGCGCGCAAATTGTGCTCTGCCGGATTTATAGATGACGACTGCCGCAGGCTTTTTGCCGAGGTTTGCGGGGACTTTCAGCTTCATGCCTGGCTGAATCAGGTTCGGGTTATCGACCTTGTTGTACTTAAGAAGCGCGGGCCACTGGCTCGGGTCTTCCAGGTATTTTTTGGAAATTTTGGAAAGCGTGTCACCGCGTTTTACTTCGATTACCTGCAGCTTCTCTGCTTCTGTCTGCGCAAAAATCTGCGCGGCAAAACACATTGCCGCGGCGATGCTGCCTATGCGATTCGTCATAGATCCCCCGATTACGTGTCGTTTATGCGACGGCGCCAATGCACGTAACACGACACAGAGCGCGCCGATCGACGCGAGGCTGTCAACTTTTTTGTTTACACAGTGAATTCTGTGTGATATTTCCCGCGCTCGATGTTGCAAGCTTTCCGGCGCATGCCACTTCTCGGGCAGAATCTTCTTCTTGGCCTTATGACCATGGCAATCGGTATGCCGATCTATACGGTTCCAAACATTCTTTTCGGTGAAAGACCGGGCACAAGCCTGGCCACGTTTGTCGACGGCATGGTGCCGTTCGCACCCTGGACTATTCTGGGTTATGCTCTCGTGTATGTCTTTATTTTTCTACCGGTGTTCACGATCAGGCACCGCCCGATTTTTTTGCGCATGATTGTCGGATTTCTCCTGTGCAGTTTTATAGCGCTGCCATTCTTCATATTTTTCCCCGTGCGCATGCCCAGGCCCGGGATCCCGACACAGGAAAGCATGTTTTATTGGGGAGTTGCGTTCAATTACATTCTCGATAAGCCGGTGAACTGTTTTCCGAGCCTGCATGTGGCGAACGCTGTTTTTGCCACCGCGTGCTGCGTGAAGCTTTCACCCCGTGTCGGCTTGTGGGGCATAATAGGTTCCACATTTATCGCGATTTCGACCACGACTCTCAGGCAGCACTTTATCGCCGACGTGGTTGCCGGCATTGCGATTGCCATCGCTTCGTATTTCCTGGTGGTGCATGGCGCGGTGAAGCGCCAGCTCGCCATGGAGCCCGCGGAAAATCTCGTATTTCCACCGCGCACCGCTCTCTGGGTATTTTATCTTTATGTGATCTTCCTGGCTCTCTGTGCGCTGTTATTTTTTGCGGGATTGCGGTTTCCGCCCGTTTTGCCCACTAATTGAGGCGCCTGATCTTCAGTTTGCGCCTGTGCACCTCGCCGTCTGTCCTTTTTCTTTATTGACGTAATATCTCATCGTATTTCCAAATTCAGTCCATGAAAAATAAATCCTATAAGCTCTGCCTCGTTGCGGCATTCGCATTCGCGATCAGTGCCTGCGGAAAGAAAAAGACCGAAGATGCATCAAAACCACAGGCCAAAATCGCTTACGCTGTTTATGGCGTCGGTGTGTTTGATTCTGCCGATGCAAAAAAAGCATCGGAGTGGCTCAACCGCGCGGAGATGCTGACCGTGCTCGAAACCGTCAAAGTCCCCGATGCAAAAAATCCCGGTAAAACCAAAGATATGGCTAAGATCGAACGCACGACGGGTAAACAGGGTTTTGTGGATTCCGCAAGTCTCGAAAGCAAAGCTTTTGTGGTGGTCGGTTCCCTGGAAATTTTCAATATCAATCAGGCATCGGCCAAAAAACTGGCCACCGTGCCCGCGGGCCACGTTGGCTTCGTCGTCGATGAAAAGGGCGATTGGGTGAAGATCCGCTTTGGTTATAAGATCAACGAGAAATGGAACAACAGCGCCGACGGCCTTAAATGGATCGACCAGAAGTGGGCGCAGCTGAGCGCCGTGAGCTATGACCCTGCGGCAATCGGTCAGGGCATCGAACTCGAAAACGCGATGCGCAAGTTCCTCGATTCTGACGCCGCAAAAAAAGTCGCGGGCAAAAAAGAACTCGAGGCGATTATCAACGACGGTAAATCTCAGTTTGTCGGCGTTGCAAAAGAAGCAATTGCAGCGGCAGAAGCGCCGGCCGAAAACAAGCCGGCAGAAAGCAAACCAGCCGAACCGGCCGGTGATAAGAACTGATACATGGCACGCCGCAAGCAGCGCAGCGAACCTGCCGTTTTTATTGTTAATCCGCAGGCGGGCGGCGGCAAATCAGACAAAGAGCTGAAGCAGCTGCTTGCAGAAATTGAATCGATCTACGGCAATGCCAAAATACAATTCACGGAAAGAAAACTGCACGCGACCGAGCTCGCACGCACGGCTGTCGAAGCCGGAAGCGAACTCGTCGTCGCCGTGGGTGGCGATGGCACAATCAGCGAAGTCGCCGCCGGCTTTTTCGACGCGAAAGGCAAACCGCTGAAAGCTGTGAAACAGGCTCCCGCGCTCGGTATTTTGCCCGCGGGTTCGGGCAGCGATTACGCACGCACGATCGGTATACCCCGTTCTTCGGCAATTGCGTTGCAGATTCTGCAGACGGGCAAGACCAAAGCCATGGATGTCGGCATGATCGATTTCACCGGTAACGACGGCGCCGCGACAAAGCGTATGTTCATTAATATCGCCGACGTCGGCATCGGCGGTGAAGTTGTCGACATTCTCGAACGTCAGGGCAAAAAACTTGGCGCGTTCCTTTCCTACCAAATCGCGACGCTACGCGGGCTGATCGGCTACCGGAACAAAAACCTGGAAATCACATTAGACAAGAAACAAAAATTTGACGGCGTTTACAACGGTGTCGTTGTTGCGATCGGAAAATATTTTGGCAGCGGCATGAAAATTGCGCCCGACGCGATTCCCGACGACGGGTATTTTGACGTCGTGATGCTCGGTGAAATGAGCAAACTCGAGATGATCGCCAAGATGCAGAAGGTCCGCAACGGCACACATATTTTTGAAAAGAATATCACGGTGCACCGTGCGAAACATGTCAGCATCAAGTCTGATATCAAAGCGTTACTCGATTGCGACGGAGAGATGCCCGGCGTGTGCCCGGCGGATTTTACAATTCTTCCAGGCGCTTTGAACGTCGTGGTGCCTCCGACTTAGTTTTTTCCGGGGACTTTTTTGCCGTTTCTGCCGCCTTTCCGGCCGGCGGCCTTGCGGGCGTAAGTGCGGCGGCATCCGTTTTTGGCAATGCCGGCATTTTCACCTTTTCACTGCGCCGCAAAATTTCTGCCCAGCGCCGGTCGTTTTGTGCCGCCATAACGTTCATGCTCCTGCGGTTGTCATCGGCGTGGTGTTCCAGAATACCGGCGACACCGCTTTTGGCCTTTTCGATGTTGGCCGACAGCGGCGCGGTTTTTTCGCGCAGCTCAGGCATCGCCTTCGCGGCCTTTTTTTCCGCCGTAGCTTTAGCCTCGCGTGCGGCTTTGGTGGGCTTTTCGCCATGTGATTTCCAGGCGGTTTCGATGGATTTACCCCAGAACAGCCAGACGGCGCCGACAATGAGGCCGGTGATGCCGAGATATACCAGCGCCGATTTAATCCAGGACATGGCGCTTGACTCCGGCCTTCGGCCACGGAGTCAAGCGAGAACAATTAGTCGGGGTTTTTTTTGGGGGGGCCCCCCCGCCCCAAAAAACCCCAAAATTTTTTGGTTGGGGGAAAAAAATTTAGGGCGC
>CAYHJO010000018.1:30718-34929 GCA_964356715.1 uncultured Turneriella sp.
GGTGTCCCGGGGCGTGTGTCCCTTTTTTAATTTTTATATTTTTTGGTTGTTTTTGGGGGCCCCCCCCCCCCCCCAAAAAAACCCCGACATGATTCTTCGCTTGCGTCAAAAAGATTGGCTCAGGCCGAACTGCAGAGAGTTGAGCAGGTTGAATTTGCTGTCGTTCAGGTTAAATCCGACGTCGAAGCGGAATACGTTGTTGTCGAATTCATAGAGCATCGAGCGCAGGCCCAGACCGACAATCGGGTTCCATTGCAGCGTGCCCAGCGTTGTGCCGACGCCGGCGTAGTCGAAAAATGCCACGCCGGCGAGCAGTATGTATGGTAGTTTCAGGCCAGGAGAGCGGTATTCGAGAGACGAGAGGAAGCCGGCGTCGGGAAAGATGGAGCCATAATAGAAACCGCGGCCAAACATGCTGCCAATTTGTGCGCGTTTCTCCGCCGTCAGGTGGTAGCCCATGGTGGCCGACTCGCGCAATGCCAATGTGCCGAGTTTGGTGAAGTAGAAGGCTTTCCATTCGGCCGACCAGCTGTCGTCGGTGGGGTAGTTCGTGCCGTTGTGCCAGAAAATTGCGCCACGGCCCACCGAAATTTCGGTGCGCGCAGTCTGTTCCCAAAAGTTTTTCTGCCAGCTGGCGCCGAAGCTGGCAGAGGTGTAGTGGTCTGGCAATCCGAGAGAGGGGTTTGCGTGTGAGACACCTGTTCCCGTGCGCAGGCCCTCGAACTGGTCCTCGACGAACAGGTAGCGCTGGAAGTTTTTCATCGGCACGAAGTTACCATTGCGCGTGTTCACGGCGAACGATACGGAACGCGAAGAGTATTGCTGCGGGCGGTAATAGTTTTTGGCTGCTTCACTCACACTCCGTTCGGCGGATTCGCCCTGGGTGTACTGATCTTCAGGATAGATGTAATAATCCCGGCGGATATAGTGTTGAAATCCCGGACCAAACTCGATGCGGTTGTTCTTGCCTATGCCATAGAGGTATTGCGCTCCGATCTGTTCGACGCGGGTGCGGTAGATGAGATCGAATTCTTTGCCTCCGTCGACACCTTTGCGCACGCCGCTGCCGTAATAATCATAGCCCACACCATTGGTGTAACGCGTGGAAAGCGTGAATGCGTGTTTCTGCCCGTCGCGCAGAAACGGATGCCCTACGGTAATTCCCTGCGACATGTAGTTATATTTTGAATAGGAGAAACCCGCGGTTGCAGAGGAAGAAAACTGCCAGCGCGAACCGTTGATGCGTTGTTTGCCGAAAGAAACACCGGCAAAGTCGCGGAAATTTTCCCGCGTGTAAGAACCCGTGAGCGAATAGAGACGGCCGAACAGGCTCGATTCGGTCGCGAGCAGGCCGAAGCTCGAAAATCCGCCGCTGCCCGTCGCCGAACCGTTGATCTGCGCCGTGATCTTATCTTCTGTAACCACGATCAGATCGGTTTTTCCCGTGCTACTGTTCTTCTGCCGCACGATCATCGCCTGTTTGATCGGACTCAGGGCGCGTACATAACGCTCGGCATCATAGATGCGCCACATCGGAACCCTCTCACCCTCGCGCAGATTCAGTTCGTCAAAAATGACATCTTTTTGCGTGACGAAGTGCAGGTTGTTCAGCAGCGGCGCGAAAAAATCGGAATCGGGCAAAACCGTCTGGTTGAGAATGCGTATGGTGCCGATGTTCACCGTTTCGGACGATTTGCCGAGTGCCACGCGGTCGCGCGGAGACATTTTTTCGATTGCGCTGACCGCAGCCGCAATATCGGGTGGGATATCATCCACATGCCCGTCGAATTTCGTGCAGTTGCCTGCGATAAGAATGATCGCTGCGATCGCGCCACAGCCTTTAAGCCGTAGCACGCGGATTACTTCTTGAAATCAGTGCGGTCGCTCTGGAAATTCGTCGCCATCGGAAAAATAATCTTGGCAATCGTCTTGTTCTGGTAGTCGCTGTAGATCGTGAAAAAGTGCGGGTCGACGTTTTCTGACTTGAGCATCATCAGAATCAGAGCAATGCCCATGCCGGCGCCTTCCTGGTTGTCCTGCATTTCCATGTAGAGTTCGCCGATGTTGTCGTAGCGCAGGCCGTCGCGGAACTTCTCGCGGATGCGCTCGTCTTCGCGTTTAGTCAGCGCGCTGTTGTTCAGCACTTCGACGATGAGTTTGCTGTCATCGTATTCGAACTTGATATCGACAAACAGGCCGCGGTCTTTGGCTTTCTGCGCATATTCGTTGATAAACTTGTCGGTCAGCTTCTCTTTGAACATCTCGAGGCCACGGCGGTAATCCGATTCGTTTTCGAGGTCGATTTTGACCTCGTCGAACAGAATGCGTTTGATATTGGCCTTAGCGCCGTTGACCGCGAGTTCTTTGATGCAGGTATAGAGCGTGGCTGTCATATCGAGCTTGTTATAGCGGTTCAGCAGGCGCAAAATGATCAGGTTGAGGTCTTTTTCGGTTTCTGGCAGCAGCGCGTACGCCCTGACCTTGATGGTCTGGTTCTTCTGTATCGCACTGTCGATGCGTTCTGCCAGCGAAAGCATAGGGTAAAACGGGATAGCCGGCTGAAATAGCAAGCCTAAAGTGCCCAAGCCAGGGATGGCTATCATGCTGCCTGCAAACCCCCTAAAACGCACATTTTATCGCGCCATGACGAGCTTTTTTGCTGCCCTAGCCGCTGTGCTCATTTCGATCTATGAATCGACGCTGCGCTTCGAAGTCGAAGGTGAAGACCATCTCAGACTCTTGCGCGCGCAAAAACAGAATTACATCGTCGCTGTCTGGCACACGTTCGTCACCGCGGCGGTTTTTACACTGCACCACCGGCATTTTTGTATCTATTCAGATCACCCCCGTACCGAAGCCTATGAACGCAGCTGGACGCATTTTTTCAGGGAAATCGGGCTGAAAACGCTGCGCTCGCTCGGCTTTGACGTGCTCGACGCATCGCTCGGTAAACAGTCGGCCGGGGTGCTCAATTTCATCAAAAAGATACAAAATGGCACACCGGCAATCGTCGCGCCAGACGGGCCGCATGGGCCGATCTACGAAGCGAAACCCGGTGTGATCTATATGGCGGCGAAGGCGGGCAGTGTCGTCGTGCCGATCGGCGCGAGCTTTTCCCGGCGTGTGGTCGGAGCCAATTGGGATGACTTTTCGCTCCCGCTACCCTTTTCCCGGGTTGCATTTGTGATCGGCGAACCCATCTATCCGCCCAAAGATCTCAGCGAAGCGGCGCTGGCCGCACAGAGCAAAAAAGTGGAAGAGGTGCTCGATCAGCTGTGTTTTCGGGCGAATGAAATGCTGAATACCAGACCAGAAATTATTTCGCCGCAGGCGAAATAATTTCTGGTAATCAACGCGGCCGCGCCAAAAACAACCCCAGCATAATCAACGACGCGAGTGCGGCGCTGAGCAGAAACGGCACGGCGAGTAAGGCGATAAAGTTTTCCGCCCGCCAGACAAAGATCAATCCCACTGCGCTTGCAGCTGCTGCGGCCAGCCACCACCACGTGTACCAGCCGGGCATCACGCTCGGTTTCCAGCCGCGGCTGAACAGACCGCGTTTGCCGGTGCGCGCGCCACCGCGCCGATCTGATTTACTTTCGCTTTTTTCATCGGGCAGATGGACGGGGTTCAGAAAATCAAAGTTGATATTGCCACGCCTGAGCGAGCGTTCGACCTTCGCCTGGTATTCGCTGTCGTTATTTGTCTCTTGCATTGTTTGCCAGCGCGTCGCTGAGTAGTTTCTGGTAGCGCTCGACTTCGCCGCGCAGAATTTCATAGCGGCGCGAGAGATAGCCGGTGTAAACTCCGACGAGCCAGAAACCCGCAATTTTGAGGACTTCCTGATGGAAACCGGGGATTTGCGTCTGCGGCCAGAACTGGTTCGCCAGTACACCGAGATAGAACAGATTCATGGTGAACGTGCCGACGAGTGCCACGGTCATACCATAGCGCAGAGCGTTCGAGACAATAATGACATAGTTGATCGGGTAGAGCAGACTGTGGCTGCCTCCCGTCGGAATCAGCACGAGCGCCACGAGCAGAAAATCGCAGCTCATGGTGACATATTTGACCCAGCGGCCGATGCGTTCCTTTTTGAGCGCGCGCCACAGCAGCACCGTCAGCGCGGCATTGAATGCCACAGCAAAGGCCAGTACCGAAAACACATAGGTCGCGTTGAACACGGCGGCACCACCCGAAACGATGAGATC
>CAYHJO010000019.1:0-19208 GCA_964356715.1 uncultured Turneriella sp.
AAAGGCCTGATTGCAGAAACCCCCCGTTCTCATCATTGATCCCGACGTTGCCCTGCAGGAAATACTCGGGGAGATTCTCAAAAACCGTTTCCGCATTTTCGCGGCCAACAGCATCGAGGAAAGCAAAACTATCATGGGCGGCGAAGATCCGCATCTGATATTTATAGACCTCGTTTTGCCCGGTGAAGACGCCATTCAATTTATCGAGCGCACCAAAAAAAGCAAGACTAATACGCAATTTATCGTTATTACAGATAATGCCACGGTCGAAAATGCGGTGACAGCGCTCAGGCACGGAGCTCTCGATTTCCTGAAAAAACCGTTCGAAATCGATGATATCGCGCGCATTGTTGAGAAATTCTTTTCGCTGACGGCAAACCGCGAAGCCGACTATGATATTTATTCCAGCATTATTGCCGAATCGCGCACGTTTGAATTACCGACCGATTTTTCGATCATCTCGACTTTTATGTCAGAGATTATGCATATCATTTCCCGTTTTACCGGCGTGGATAAAAAAACCACGCTGACAATCCGTTTGTCGCTCTATGAAATGCTCGTCAACGCGATGGAGCACGGCAATCTGGAAATCAACTACGAGATGAAGAAAAACCTGCTCGAAGAAGTGGTGGATTATCAGCGCTTTCTGCAGGAACGCGCCAGCGAAGAACCGTTTCTGAACCGTAAAGTGCGCGTTTCGTACAATTACGACAGAAAATCCCTGTTGTTCACGATAGAAGACGAAGGCAGGGGGTTCGACGTCAGCAAGGTGCCCAATCCGCACGCTTCTGAAAACCTCGAGCGCCTTAACGGCCGCGGTATTTTTATCTCACGCGTTAATATGACAAAAGTCACTTACAACGATAAGGGGAACTCTGTTACCCTTTATAAAGAACTGCAGGCCGTTCCGGCGGAACCGGTTACCTGATCTTCAGCGCATACGCTTCAATATCCGTAAACGCGCTGAACGTGCACGCGGGTTTTCCGCTATTTCTTCCTGCGATGGCGTAATGCCACCCGCTGAAATCAATTCAAAATCGCCCGGTAAAAAATTGCTGCGCGCGGACGGATCGGTCTGTGCGATCTGCGTACGGCCACGGAATGCGAGTTTCACCATACGGTCTTCGAGCGAATGGAAGGTGATGATCGCGAGTCTGCCACCGATGCAGAGCAAATCGGGCAGGCTGTCGAGCGCCGATTGCAGGGCGTCGAGCTCGCCGTTGACAGCGATGCGCAGCGCCTGAAAGACGCGCGTTGCCGGATGTTTCTGCGCATGTCCTTTCGCTTTGTGTCTGGGCGGGTACACGTGCGCACAGATCTCACTGAGTTCGCCCGTTGTCGCAAAGGGCTTTCCTCTGCGCTGCTCGCAAATCAGCCTCGCGATGCGCCGCGACAATTTCTCTTCGCCATAACGGAAAAATAGCGAAGCAAGGTCCTCTTCGGGCAGCGTATTGACCAGATCGGCGGCCGTACGGCCGCGTGAAGTATCCATACGCATATCGAGCGGTTGTTCAAAGCGGAAACTGAAACCGCGGTCAAAATAATCAAAATGCGCCGAAGATATTCCCAGATCGAGCAGAACAAAGCCAAAAGGAGCAAACTCCGCGAAGGGATTGGCCGAAAAATTGCCCTGCCGCAGTTCTATACCCGCCGCCTCGGGGTTATTGCGCACAAGAGCGAGCATCTCTGCGTCGGCGTCCGATGCCAGGACGCGCGCACCGGGGTAAGCGTTTCGCAAAGCAATCGCGTGGCCGGCAAGCCCTGCGGTGCCGTCCCATATGACGCGCTGGCTTTCTGGCAGCGCTGTGATGCATGCTGCCGCTTCGACCACAGCTGTAACGAGAATACTGTGGTGGAAGGGCTGTTTGGCAGAATCTATTTCGGCATTACCTCAGGTTCAATCTGTGATTCGCTTTCGTTTTCCGTCGCTTCGTGCAACGAGTTTTCCCATATCTCATCGATCGAAGCTTCGTCTTCGAAATATTCATTCTTGATTTCGGCAAATTTGCCGATGCCGATGTTCTCAAACTCGAACGACAATTTCTTCACGCCTTCTTTTTCCTCAAGGCCGATCTTGATTTCAACCGGCTGCGTGATCTTCTTTTCGAGAAGCATCATCGCGAGTTCATCTTCGATTTCGCGCTGCACGAGGCGTTTGAGCGGCCGCGCGCCGTATTTTTCGCTGTAACCTTTGTCGGCGAGGTAGATGCGCGCGCCGTCCTGTAGCGTGAGGTACATGTTTTTAGCTAACGCATTATAGTTGATCTCGTCGATCGTCAGCTCGACGATATCCTGGATTTCTTCTTTCGTGAGCGGATCGAAGATAATCACGTCATCGATACGGTTCAGAAATTCAGGTGAAAAATGCTTGCGCAGCTCTTCGAGCACCTGTTCGCGCTTGGAATCCTGCCGGTTTTCGGTGTCACCGCTGAAACCGAGCTTGCCCCCCTTCTGCAGAAAACGCGCCCCGATATTCGAAGTCAGAATGATGATCGTTTCCTTGAAATCGACATGGTGCCCGGCATTATCGGTGAGTTCACCTTCGTCGAGCACCTGCAGAAGTATATTCTGGATTTCAGGATGTGCCTTCTCGATTTCGTCGAACAACAGCACCGAGTGAGGGTGTCGGCGAATCGCCTCGGTCAGCTGCCCGCCGTCTTCGTGCCCGACATAGCCCGGGGGTGAGCCGATAAACTTCGAAACCGAATGCATTTCCATATATTCGCTCATGTCGAAGCGAATGAGTGCCTCTTCTTCGCCAAACATGAATTCAGCCAATGCTTTCGCGAGTTCGGTCTTGCCAACACCTGTCGGGCCCAGAAAAATAAAGCTACCGATCGGTTTTCTGACCGACTTGAGACCCATGCGTGCCCGGCGCACGGCGCGCGATATCTGATCGATTGCGGTGCGTTGTCCGACGACGCGTTCAGACAATTCTTCATTCATCTTGAGCAGCCGCTCGTTTTCGCTTTCGGCAAGCTGTTGCAGTGGAATACCGGTCCAGTCGGCGATGACTTTGCAGATATCTTCTGCCGTGATCTCAACGCGCGCTTCTTTCTGGCTGCGCCGCCATGAGGTCATTGCATCGGCCAGGCGCGCATTGGCATCGCCGATCTGGTCACGCAACTTCGCGGCTTTTTCATATTCCTGCTGGCGCACCATTTCGTTTTTGTCGCGCGTCAGCTGCTGGATTTCTTTTTCGATCTCTTTGATCTCTTCGGGTATGACAGCCGATTTCAGGCGTGCGTGCGAGCCGGCTTCGTCGATGATGTCGATCGCCTTATCGGGCAGGAAACGGTCTTTGATGTAGCGATGAGAAAGTTTGACGGCCGCCACGATTGCTTCTTTGCTGAAGCTGACCGCGTGGTGTTTTTCATACGCATGGCGCAGACCGGCGAGAATGCGGATCGCGTCTTCCACTGACGGCTCTTCGACCATCACGGACTGGAATCGGCGTTCGAGCGCAGAGTCGCGTTCGATGTAGCGCTTGTATTCGCGCAGCGTCGTTGCGCCGATGCATTGGATTTCGCCGCGCGCCAGAGCCGGCTTGAGTATATTGGCCGCGTCGACTGCGCCTTCTGCCGCACCGGCGCCGATAATTGTGTGCACCTCATCGATGAACAGAATCACTTCTTTATTGGTGCGAATCTCTTTCATAATCTTCTTGATGCGGTCTTCAAATTCGCCGCGGTACTTGGTGCCGGCGATCAGCGCGGCAACGTCGAGCGAATACACCTGACGGTTAAACATCGGTTCTGGCACGCGCTTCTGCGCGATGCGTTGCGCCAAACCTTCGGCGATCGCTGTCTTGCCGACACCGGCCTCGCCGATCAGAATCGGGTTGTTCTTGGTCTTGCGCGATAGAATCTGTATCACGCGCTCGATCTCATGGTCGCGTCCGATGACCGGGTCGGTGAGCTTCTCTTCAGCCATGCGCGACAGATTGCGTGCAAATTCGTCGAGCATCGGCGTCTTCGAGGTTTCTTTTTTTGGCTGCGCAGCGGTCGTCGTCTTCTGCGTTGTAGTTGCCTGTGGCAAACCGAGCGTCGCATTGAGTTCGTTGCGAATTACCTGATAATTTACCTGAAAAGTCTGCAGCGCGGCCGCGACGATACCGTTGGTGTCGCGCAGCAGCGCCAGCAATACATGCTCTGAGCCGATGTAGCTGTGCCGCATCTTGCGCGCTTCGTCGCGTGACAGTTCGAGAATGCGCTGTACCTTGTCCTTGCTTGTCGGGTCGATGACCATGGTCGCGCTGTCCTGTTCGCTGCGCTTTTCTATTTCTTTTCTCAGCTCGGCGAGATCGATGCCGAGATTCATCAGCATTTTAACCGCGACGGAATCCTGCGCTTTCAGCAGACCCAGCAGAATATGCTCGGGACCGAGAAATTCGTGGCCCAGACGTTTTGCCTCGCGCGGAGCGTATTCGTTAATGATTTTCTTAACGCGGTTTGTGAAGTCGAACATATGGATATATTATGTTCGGCAGACATGACCGTCAATAAAAACAGATTGCGCCGCCGGCAAAAACCTCTTTTGGTGGGCAAAATGACGCCAATCTGTTAACATTCCAAACGATGATCTTTAAACGCCGCACAAAACACCACGATAAGGGCATCACAGGCGCCGAGGCACCGTGGCAGAATTGTCTTGCGGTATGCAGCAAGTGTGCCCGCAAGGTCAAAGCGATGCAGGGCGATAAGACCCAGCTGCGCGTGCAGCTCAAGGCGCTCATCGCGGCGAAAGGCATCAAAAAGCTGGTGAGAGCGGTGGATGTCTCCTGCCTGGATGTCTGCCCCGAAAACAAAATCACGGTCGCCCTGTTTTCTGAAACTGGCGCGCAGATCACCGAAGTCGGACCGGGCACAGAAGCGCAGCAGATCCTCAGTCATTTCAGGCTGTGATGGCCCGTAAAATACCGCGCAGCAAATTCGGCGTGCGCGGGAAACGCCAGTGGTTCAGGCACTGACATCACGCGAAAATCCAGCGATTCTTCTGACGGCACAAAGGTAAAGTCAGACTGATTAAAACGGCTTTTAGTCGTGCAGAACAGGATTAACTGCCGAGTCTGCGCCGCGCTCAGCGCAAAGACCAGTTCAATTTCACTGACCGGCAGCGCAAACCCCGTCTCTTCGCGCACCTCGCGGCAGGCGCCCTGCTGCCAGGTTTCACCGGTTTCGAGAAAGCCACCGGGCAGCGCCCAATTGCCTTTGGCGGGCTCAATGCCGCGCTGGATAATCAGCACGCCATCTTCCATTTTCACCGCGACGACTGCAACGGGTATCGGGTTTGACCAGAACAATTCGCCGCAGGCAGGGCATTTGCGCGGATAGCCGCTGAGGTTGGTGTAAGCAGCGCCACAAAAGTGGCAGTGTTGGTGGGGTTGGATTTTTTTCATTCCTGGGTCTGGAAAAGCCTAAAGCTGGGGAGCTCCGTGCAAGTGTCAATACAATTGAGGGTTACGCGCCAGTCCACAAGAGTCCAACCGGCTGTTACTCGACGCGGACATGAGTCTCGATGCTCACTACCGCAGCCGCATAAAAGAAACCGGAGTCATCTTTTTGCAGATTTTTTCCGCGGAAAAAGACCGGCGCAACAAATTCGAGGCAATTGATTGACGGCGTCGTCTGAATCGCCTTCGCAGCTCTATGGCAATCGCAAGAAATATCGGAATCCTGCTGCTCTGCGCGGCATTTCTGTCCGGCTGCCAGCAATCGCCTGAAAAATTCTTTTCGGCAGATGAGAAGAAGCTCCCTCTCGTGATTAAAGAAGTCTATCGCGACAAGGAAAAAAGTTCGCACATTATTCTGATGAACGGATCCGAGAAACCGCACTTCCATGACCGGCATGGTTTTGACGTGCTGCTGGTCAAAGGCAGTAACCGATTGCACTTTGCCGATCGGGTGCAAGTGCTGGAGCGTGACAAGCCGGTCAGGGTGGAGAAAGGCACATTGCACTGGGCAGAGAATACCGGCAAAGACTATTCGATCCTCTCCGTGTCTTTTTACCCGCCGTTTGACGGCAAAGACCGCCGGTTTTCAGACTAGATACCGGCAATTACGGGCATTTTTGGCCATGTTTGCCGAAATTGCCGCAAAAACCTTTTTTGGCTGACGTTATGTCCCATCCTGAAAATAGTCCGTCAGGCGCCCCGGGGATTTTCCCTGCCAAGGCGCCGCCGGGCGCAGCGAGACTCCTCTCTGTACTCAGCGGCGGTCAGTCCGGTGCCGATTCATAATATAGAGTAAATGGCTGAGACCGTTCAAACATCCACCTCTGCTACCGTGCCGGACACGACGACAGAGGCACACGCTCGCGAAAATGCCGTCCCTGGCGGCTCGCAACCGGGTGCCTCCAGGCACCTGGACTTTGCTCACCTGCACCTGCATTCGACCTACTCGCTGCTCGATGGCGCAATTCGCCCCGCCGATCTCGTAAAGAAAGTGAAAGAGCTGGGCATGAAGTCGGTCGCGGTCACCGACCATGGCAACATGTTCGGTGCGATCGAGTTTTACGAAGCCGCCAAAAAAGAAGGTGTCAAGCCGATCATCGGCTACGAAGCCTACGTCGCACCCGGCAGCCGCTTCGAAAAGCGCAACCAGGAAGACCTCGTCGACGGCCGCGCATACCACCTGATTCTGCTGGCGAAAAACAAGCAGGGCTATAAGAATCTGACGAAGCTGGCATCGAAAGCATATACCGAAGGCTTATACTATAAACCGCGCATCGACTATGAGCTGCTGGCGCAGCATTCCGAAGGCCTCGTCGGGCTGACCGCCTGCCTTGCCGGTGAAGTTAATCGCCTGATCTACCGCCAGCAGATGCCCAAGGCGATGGAGCTTTCCGGTCGGCTGAATGAAATTTTTGGCCAGGGTAATTTTTTCCTTGAAATACAAAACCACGGAATTCCCGAACAGATCGAAGTCGCGCGCGGCGCGGTGGAGATTTCAAAAGCACTGAATATCCCGCTGGCGCTGACCAACGACTCACACTTCTTAACCCGCAAAGATCAGAAGGCGCAGGAAGTTATGCTGCGCATCCAGATGAACAAGAAGATTACCGATCCGCTTGAGTTCGGATTTAATGACGAGTTCTACGTCAAATCACCGGCCGAAATGTTTGGCCTGTTTCCCGAATTGCCGCAGGCTTTCCACAACACGCATGAAATTGCCGAAATGTGCAATTTTGATTTTGAATTTGGCGCGCCGTTGTTGCCCGATTTTAAAATTCCCCCCGGCATGTCGCTCGGCGACTATCTCGTCGCCGAAACCATTGCCGGCTTAAGTCGCCGCTTCGACGGCAACGTCTCGGCAAAGCATCGGGATAGATTGCATTACGAACTCGACGTCATTAAAAACATGGGCTTCGAAGGTTATTTTCTCATCGTGGCGGATTTTATCAACTATGCGAAGCGGCAGGACATTCCGGTCGGGCCGGGCCGGGGCTCGGCCGTGGGTTCGCTCGTCGCGTATTCGCTCGGCATAACCGATCTCGATCCGCTGAAATACGATCTGCTGTTCGAACGTTTTCTGAACCCGTCGCGAAAGGAAATGCCCGATATCGACGTCGACTTCTGCCGCGACCGCCGCGAAGAAGTGATCCGCTACGTCGTCGAAAAGTATGGCGAAGACCATGTGTCGCAGATTATCACCTTCGGCACACTCTCGGCAAAAGCCGTGATCAAAGACGTTGCGCGCGTGCTCGGCATCGACTTTCAGCTGATCAACGCACTCTCCAAAAACCTGCCCGATACGCCGGGCATTTCACTCAAAGACGCGGTTGCTGCGGCGCCCGAGGTGAAGAAATACTTTGAGCAGGGCGAGAAGGAAAAACAGCTCTACGCGATTGCGCAGACGCTCGAAGGTATGCCGCGCAACTCGGGCAAACACGCCGCGGGTGTGGTGATTGCACCGCGACCGCTCGACGAAATTGTTCCCCTGGCGAAAGACTCAAAGACAGATTCGATCGTGACGCAATATGACATGACGCTGTTGCCGAAAGTCGGCCTGGTTAAAATGGACTTTCTGGGCCTTAAGAACCTGACAGTCATTCAAACCTGCGTCAAAGAGATCAAACGCCGCCATGATACCGATCTCGACATGACGCGCCTGCCGCTCGATGACATCAAGACCTATCAGCTGCTTACGCAGGGTAAAACCCGGGGAGTCTTTCAGGTCGAGAGTACCGGCATTACAAAGCTACTAATGCAGGCGAAACCGAAGGCTTTCGAAGATATTGTGGCAATCATTGCGCTCTACCGACCGGGCCCGCTCGAATCCGGCATGACCGAAAGTTATGTGAAGCGCAAGAACGGCGAGATGAAACTCGAATATCCGCACATGTCGCTTGAGCCGATCTTGCGCGATACTTATGGTACGTTTGTGTATCAGGAACAGATCATGCTTGCGTCGCAGATTATCGGCGGCTTCACGCTGGCCGAAGCGGATACGCTGAGAAAGGCGATGGGCAAAAAGAACGCCGAAGAAATGGCCAAAATGAAGGCCAAGTTCGTCGACGGCGCGAAGGGCAAGGCGTATCAGGAAAAATGGGCTTCGGAGCTTTTCGACAACATGGCCGAGTTTGCGAAATACGGCTTTAACAAATCACATTCCGCCGCGTATGGACTGATTACCTACCAGACCGCATATCTCAAAACGAATTATACGATCGAATTCCTCAAGGCTTCGATGGATGCCGATATCGGCGATACCGATAAGATCATCGGCTACATTAACCATGCAAAAGAGCTGGGCATCGATGTGCTGCCTCCCGATGTTAACGAGTCGGATGTCTACTTTACGATCCTCGACGATACGCGCCTGCGCTTCGGCCTCCTGGGTATCAAGGGCCTCGGTGAGGCGCCGGCGAAGGCGATTGTCGCCGCGCGTGCACAGCTGGGTGGCGCATTCAAATCGCTCGCCGAATTCGCCGAATCCCTCGACAGCAGAACGCTGAACCGCCGCCTGCTCGACGCGCTGGCGTTTGCCGGCGCGACAGATTCGCTGGGCTATTCGCGCGCGGCGATCGTGCAGGCGGCCGATGAAATTCTGAAATTCTCCGCGGCCGCGCAGCTCGACAAATCGTCGGGCCAGGTGTCGCTTTTCGGCGGCACCGACGAAGAGGCCGCGAGGTTGCAGATTCAGAATGCAAAAGAGTTTTCCGAAGAAGAAAAATTGCTCAAAGAAAAACAGACTCTCGGACTCTACCTGACATCGCACCCTCTCGACCGCTTTGACGAGATGGGCGAGCACATGCGGCTCACGAAAATCGCCGATCTCGACGACGGTGTTTCAAAAGAACGCCGTGTGTCGGTCATGGGCGTCGTCGATTCGCTGCGCACTGTCACGTCGAAGCGCGGCGCGTTTTTTCTGCTCAAGATTACCGATAAAACAGGCCAGATCGAAGTGCGCATCTTCCAGAATATG
This sequence comes from uncultured Turneriella sp., assembly GCA_964356715.1. Lineage (GTDB taxonomy): Bacteria > Spirochaetota > Leptospiria > Turneriellales > Turneriellaceae > Turneriella. Next base: position 9,426 of record CAYHJO010000019.1, read on the forward strand.
TTCGAGCAGGTGAAGCCCTTCATTAACGAGAACAATTGCGCCATTTTTGACATCCGTGTGCAGGCATTTCGCGAAGAAGAAGTCACCACGATGAACTACGCGCTCGCAGGAATAGTGCCAGAGGCAAAATTCACCGATCGAGTGGAAAAATCGCTGCATTTGTATCTGAACGTGAAAACGGCAAACGATCTCGAAGCGATGATCGGCAAGGTCAAGACGACGCTGCGCAAATACTCAGGCAACAATCCCGTGTATCTCTACTGGCGAGAGGCGGAAGGCGGACCGCTGCAATCGATCAAGGCGCATTCGAGCTTCTGCGTGCGCTATGACAAAACCCTGCTCAAAGATGTCAGCCAGCTTTTGGGTGAAGAAAAATACGCACTTTTCAAAGTCGGCGGCACGATGGAAGCCGCGCAGAGCACAGCGGTCACCGTAAACTGAACTGGGAAATCAGGGCAGACTGACGCTGGCCTGGTAAAAGCCGTGGTCGAGCGTTTCGTCGAACCGCGCCCTGATTTTGTCCGCGCGGGAGCGCAAAGTTTCTTTGCCCCGTCCCGGTTTCTGCGCGGTTTGCCGGCTTTTTCCTCTGACGCTGATTTTCAGGCTTTCTGCGGTTGCGTGGATTTCCCAGTTTGCCGTACCTGACGTGTATTTCAGGCTGTTATTGCAGAGTTCCTGCACTATCATACACAGCTCAGGCCTGATTTCATCGCTCAGAAATCCCGAACTTTCGAGCTGTTTGCTGCGCTCGCGTGTTTCCGCATCCACTCTGATATCCACCGGTTTCTTTGCCATCTGGTAACGGCGCAACAGAATCAGGTTTATGCCCGACACGAAGTCTTTCATCGCGAGCTGCATGTCTTCGAGAAATAGCAATTCGGTGCGCAGCGATGCAATGGTGCCGGTGATACGATGGTCGAGCCTGCGGATGTCCTTTGCGAGGTTACCACGGCGTGCCTGTTTTTCCAACGCCTCGAGCCCGAGTTTTATGTCCGTCAGGTTGCCGCCAAGGCTGTCGTGCAGGTTGGCTTCGATCTGCTTGCGCTGGTTTTCGAGCGCCGAGCGGCTGCGTTCGAGGCGCTCCTGCATGGAAATGTTTTCCCGGTCGAGCGCGGCGTGTGAATGCGCCAGCGATCCCGATTGAAAAAGCGCAAACATCGTAAATCCGATCGAAAGAAAGCTGCCGGCGACCGAATGCGTGGCGAAAAGAATGACCGCATAGATTGTGAGGGCCACGAGAAATAACAATCCCGCGAACAAGATCCGCGCTCCCGGTCGCTTCTGGCGTACTGCCTGAAATACCCCCCAAAGACAGATCAGACCGGCAGAAAAGGCGATGACTGCGTAATAATAGATATTGAACCTCATGAAATCGACGGGGGGCAGAATCAGCATAAATATAAAAACCAGGGCCACCAGCCAGAACAAACCGACAACTTTGCGCGACACCGTACCGGGATAAAGCCGCCCCGTAAATTCGAGAACCAGAGGTGGCAGTACATAGGTAAAAAATGAGGACAATCGCACGTGTGTGGATAGCGGAAATTCGGGAAAAAAAACAGCAATGGATTGCTCACCGAACAGGAATGCCAGCAGAAAATAATCGAAGGCCAGCAGCGCAAAGATCAAAGTGGGCAGGTGGCGGCGCGTGAGAATGAAGATCAGGAAGTGATAAAGCATGATCGAGAAAATCAGGCCGATTGAAAAGAGATCTATCGCGAGATAGCGCATGCCATAGGTCTGCATGTCGGCTGCGCGCCCTAATTCAATGTTGCTGCGCAAGCCACCTTTATACGTCAGAAAATTGGCAACGTGAACGATAATTTCTATCGTGTTGCCTGTGGGTGTAAAATAGATCAGTGCGGATTTTCTGCGTGGAACGCAGGCCTCGGCACTTTCAGCCGGCTTGCCTGTTTCGGCCATCAGTTTACCGTCGATAAACACCCTGTAGCTCGTCAGCGGCGGGGGCAATCTGAGTGCAAGGCGCTCACCCGCCATGTTAGTGCGCAGCTTTAGCCTGTATGTAGCGTAGCCGAACGAGGACAGAGTCTCACCGCGCGCGACCTTACCGTTCCATATCGTCAGGGGTTGTAAAATCAAATCGGGTTTTTCAGCCGAGCCATTCAGCTCGGCGCTGGTCAGGAACCGGCGCCAATAAAATTCCCAGGGCTGATTGTCGAGAGAAATTGCGCGGGCACTGCCGATGCTCAGTTGTGCAGGCGCAGGCGCGGCAAAGATGGCTGGTGACGCTGCGAGGCCGGCCGCTGAGGCGAGGCTGAAACCGATCAGACGAAAAATCCGCACAAGGCGGATTTACTTTGGCGGCGCAATCTTCAACCCAAATTACGCACCCGGCCGACGAGCTCGGCCCGGTTATGCACGTTGAGTTTCTTGTAGATATCCTTTACATAGCCATGCACCGTCGCTGGGCTGAGCCTCAGAACTTTCGCGACCTGGGGTATCGTCTTGCCTGCCACCATGAGATCGAGCACCTGTTGCAGGCGCTCAGACAGGCCAAAATCGGGCGATTCGGCACGGCGTTCCCGGACCGCTGTCATCACGCGCAGCGCGATGGTGGGTGTCAGTATCGCCCCGCCAGCCACGACCGTTTCAATGATCGATTTCAACTCGCGCCGGTCAGATTTAAGCACGTAGCCTACCGCACCGTTTTCGATGGCTTCGAGAATCAGTTCGTCGGAGTTCATGTTCGTCAGAATGACGATTTTCCCGCCATATTCCCGGCGATTCAATTCTCCCGTCAGCTCGATGCCTGTCATGCCCGGCAGCATAACATCGAGCAGGAGGATATCGGGAAGATCATCGAAATCTTCTTTTAACAGATTCTCGGCGCTTTGCCACCAGTCGAGCCTGGCCGCGGGCAGCAGCTTCCTCAGCGTTACCATGATGTCGTCGCGAAACGCCGAGTCGTTTTCCACAATACCAATATGCATAACCTTAACTGCTCACTTTATTTTGCCGGGTCAATAAATATTGCCGCGCGCCTCCCCCCCGAACAGGGGGTCAGAAGTCATACCCCGCACCGAACATGAAGTAGGTGGTGAAGCCGGTACTATTCTGAAAAAACCGCGCCCTGGCAGTCATGCCGGCTATCAGTGAAATATCGGGAGTGATGCGGAAACCATAGCGCGCGCCAAGCGGCGCCACAATCGCGAGCGCTGACGAGGCTTTGCCCGATTCAAGGCCTAAGGTTGAGGAGTTTAGCGCAAAGATCGCGTCGGATGCATAATCGAATTTGAGGCTCTGCATGTACACCCCGGCACCGCCGAGCAGCGACACGCGCCAACGTACACGCTCGATGAGGTGCCAGCCGCCGCCGGCGATAAACTCCCAGCTGAAAAGCGTGCCCCTGACGTCGCCGCCGGCGCCGGTCACAAATTTTTGCGAACCGAATTCTATAGCCCCGCCGCCCCAGGCAAAAAGGTTTTTGAAACGCGGTAAATCCATCTCGTACTGCAGTTGGAGATTCATTTTCAGATCAAAGCTTTCGGCAGAAACGACAGAGGTTTCATTCAGGTTTTTGGTTTTTGCCGAAGCGAATGGCAATAACCCGGTGGAAGCATAGAGGTGGAGATGCTGGTTCCGCTTACCGGTGAAATTTCCCAGGCCGGATCGGTCCCATTCGTCTTTGTTGGGGAGAATGCGGGCTGCAGTGTCAGAGGCTTTGACCGCAATTTTTTCGATGTCGGCAAACATGTTGGCCGAAAGTAACAGCGGCAGGTTCAGTTCTTCGACTTTTTTTTTCTGCCCGATGTCGAAAATCGCGATCGAAACCATTACCTGCGCGTTGCTGTTGCCCGCGTTGATGTTACCGGCGATGACGACATCCTGGTTTGTCAGCAATCCCAGGTTTAACGCAGCGCTGTCGGTGGCATAGTCGCTTTCAAAGAAGTAATTCTTTGCGGCGATGGCTTTCCATTGCTCGGGTGGCGTCTCGCGGAAGGTGAAGCGTTTCTTCATCTCTGTGGCCACGGCATCGGTGAGTGTGCCTTCTAGGTAACCGAGCGAGGCATTGCCCGATTTATTTTTGAAGTCGAGAATGAGCACGCGGGGGAGTGATTGGGCGGAGAGGGGGGTGAAGAGGGTGGTAGTTGCGAAGAATAAGAGAAGAGTCTTTTGCGTCATTGGTTATTCATGCCCTTGTAAACCACACCGTCGCTACGCGCCACCCCCCTTGAAAAGGAGGGAAGTATTCAGCACACAACTCTCCCCCTGACAAGAGGGAGTACGCCGAAGGCGGGAGGGGGTTCTTACTCACAAACCAACCCCGCTGTGCCTTCGCTGCGCTCAGTCACAGGTAACACTCACCGCAACCGCATACTTCTTGCTGTAATAACAATTCACCTTCTCGAGCTCGGCCGCCGTGAGCACACGGTCGTAGAGAGCGATCTCCGCGATATCGCCGGTGAACGTCGGATTTGTGCCGCTGTCGCTGTCACCCAATATCCAATCCGATGTGGCAGAAGCAGCCACCTGACTAAATGTGCCGTCGGTGAGGCCGTTGCGATAGAAAGTACCCGATGGATTCGCATACGTAAACCCGCCGATCATCCAGGTATTGTTGACGTAAGCCGTGCCTGCCGTTGCACCGCTGCCGATCTCGGTTTTCATCACCGGGCCGGTATCATAACGGTACATCATGGAATTTCCGGCTTTGCGGCCGGTAATTGCCCCGCCGCCACTGGCGCGAAACAGGACAAGCTGCGTATGCGGCGTCGTATTCAAATTGCGTTGAAAGGTTCCGTTGCCGAGATCGAGGCGCTCGGTCCCGGACCAGCGCAATGTGGGTAAACCATTAATGACATTGGACATCCAGTTTGGTTTGACGGATGCCGAGCCGGATTTGCTGGCATCGTTGCCGTTGAGGCTTAGGTCTTTCCAACTGCCAACGTCGCTATTGTTCACAGGGTTCGGGTTGCTTGTATCGCCCAGGCGGCCGGCGTCAAACCAAGCGGCCAGATTTGAAGCGTGGGCAGGATAAAATCCCGACAGCGCACGGATTTCGGCCGTTGAAAGAGTCCTATTATAAATTCTGGCGTCGTCGATCGCGCCATCAAAAGTCTCTCCGTTTGCTGTATTTGCGCCGATGCGCAGGTTGGTGCCATTCGAGCTCAATCCAATGTTCCCTGAATATTCAATGTTGCCGTTCACGAGTATGGCATCTCCAGTACTATACCGAATGCCGCAGACGTGAAACCAGCCAGCTTGTGCGCGGGCCAATGCGCTTTGCGTGCCCGCCCCGGTTTGCGAGTTTGTCAGTGCCGGCACGGCCGCAGAATGCAATTTCAGATTCGCTATATCGGCGGTGCCAGCACCCCCGTGGCTCAATATGGCCTGCTGAGCGCTTCCTCCCTTAACCCAGGCACATAAAGTTCGATCTGCGGACCCTTGAGGCAAATTTGCAGCACTCGAGTTCGTCAGGTACTGCGTGCTTGCAGAAGCAAAATTAAAAGCCCCATTCGCATTACCATTTCTGTCAGCCACATACGTTGGCCCACCGCTCGCCGTCAGATCATTCCCCGAGGCAGTGTAATCCTTCGCCGTCGCGGCCGCATCATCGAGCGGGTAATACGACACCAGCCCGCGGTCGAGCTCGGTCGCCAGCGCGGCGACTTCGCCAGCGGTGAGTACGCGGTTGTAGACTCGAATGTCACTCACGCGCCCGTTTAGCCGATTGTTGGCGCTCACGCTTTGGGCAATATTCAATGAGCCGCTGATCGTGTTCAGGTTTATGGTACCGACGTTGCCTTGATCGGTCGCCGGCATGCCGTCCGCATATACATTCACTATTGTGCCACCCGATATGGTGGCACAAATATGCTGCCACTGATTGATGCTATAACCTGAATGCCGCGTGTGATTGGTGGAATCGCTTTCAAAAAAGACTCTGAGTGCCCCGGAAAAATTATAATACGACAGCGTGGCCGATTGTTGCGAGCCTGTACCGCCCCAGCTAAAAATCGCCTGAGTGTTGCCGTTAGCAGGCATGGCGTTCAGATATGCCCAAACGCAGACACTGCGATCCCCACTGCCGGTAGGCAACCGGGCGTCGCTGCCGCTGGCATACTCTGCTCCGGTAAAATTCATGGCAGCATTGCCTGTGGAGTACCGGTTCGTCGTCCAAGCGGCGGAGTTATTGGTTGTGCTTCCCCCGTTACCCGTTAGATCGGCAAGGGGGCCACTGGCACCTGAGTTATCATCTAAGGGATACTGCGCCACAAGCCCGCCAGGTACTTTCGTCGCCAGCTTCTTGACTTCCGCGGCGCTGAGCGCGCGCGAGTAAAGCCGCACTTCGTCGAGCTTACCCTTATAAGTTGAAAAGACACTGTCTGTTCCAAAGCTCACGTCCGATGTGTTTCCGGTAGCAACAGAGCCCGCCGTAATGATGCTGGCTGATTGAAGAATGCCGTTCACATAAAAATCAACGCCGGCAGTAGTCGCCGTAGAAGAAAGCGTGATAGCAAGGTGTTGCCACTTTCTTCCGGTAGTCATTTTGGACGTCAGCACATCGCCGCCATTGAGTGTCAGCCGCGCGGCGTTATTGCCGTCAAAATAGATGCGCCATTGCTGCGTTGCCCCGGCGCTTCCCCAACTGGCGACGCCGCGAACCGTATTCGTCGCCTCGGAATCGATCCACATGCTGATTGTTCTCGGTGAGGTTCCCGTGATACCCTTATAGCCAGTCGCCGTGATAGTGTCGTTTACACCGTCGAACTGGTATGCCTGGTTATTCGTATCGGTCATGTCTTTGACCAGCTTCGCTCCATTATTAACAGCCCCGTTACGAGCATTCGCCGTCACATCGTGCACCAGCGAATTCGTGTCGCTCACGGGCGACGCGGCATCCATGGGGTAGTAGAGCTCGAGATTCGGGTCATAGCCTATCGTCTTCGTTGTCGATACCGTACTTTGTCCCAATGTATCGTAGAATGTCGAGGCAAGGGAAATGGTATCTGTCCGCAAATCGCTGAGCGTAAAGCGCGCATTCACGCGCGGTATGACGTAGTAGTTACCGCTCGTGCTGTCGCAGCCGTCGCTGTCGGCAAAGTCGGTGCGCAAGGCGGATGTAGCCGTTCCCGACACATTATTATATGTGAATGCGGCATTGGTCACAGTTCCGGCGCAGGCCGCCACGCCCGAGGATAAATCCACCGCTTCAGAGAATTGCATCTTCAGTTGCCATGCGTCGATAATAGGGTCGGCCCACGTGGCGACAAATACAGGCGGTGCCTTGTCGGCTTCGGCGATGGCGCTGGTGCCGAAGTCGGCCGAGGTCTGTGTCGCGCACGTGCCACCTGGTGTGTAAATAAAACATCCACCCTGGCCGGCGACCGTCTGCAGTGGCACATCCACCCCTGTAAAATCTGGCGTCGCCCCCGTATCGTAAGTGGGACCTTCGTTGAATTGCAGCCAGACAACGTTATCTGTGGCTGTGTTCGTCGATTCCCCGGGGTCAGTGCAGTTGCTATTTGTGGGATAACTTTCGTCAATGCAGGCGGTGGCATCGCGCGTAATGTTGCTGTAACCGGCGATGAATAATGAAGTGATCGCACCACCCGGCAGCGTTGCCTCATCGACGTTCTTGTCAAATGTTACCTTGAGGTGATCGATCTTACCGTTGTGGTTCAAGTCAAAATATTCTGCCTTGGTGACGACGGCGCCCGTTGCCGACGTCGCCGTAATCGAATCGTTTGCCGGGTTACTCAGCGCAGCGTTGTTGGTGATCGCCACCTGAAAGGTTTCGACAACCGTGTCGCCGAGCGTCACCGTCGCGATGCCGCCCGCAACGGTCACAATTTCAGCGCCCGCGACGCCATAGCTGCCGTCGCCGGTTCCGGTCGTGACGCCAGTAATCCGCCCCGAATTTGTCGGTGTGAAGGTAATCTGCGTGGTGCTGTCTGAGGTCACGAGTGACCCACCTGAAGTCTGCACCTGCACTGTGAGCGTGGTCGAGTTTCCCGCGATAAAACTGCCGCCGGCCTGCGTGGTCACAACCTGCGTCGCCGAGTTCGACGCGGTCAGCGAGCGGTTTGCAGGGTTCGTTAAGCCGCCGCTGTTGGTAAACGCAACCTGGAATGTTTCGGAGACGGCGTCGCCGATGTTCACCGTGGCGATGCCCGCGGCCACCGTGACGGTTTCGGCGCCGCCAGCAACACCGTAACTACCATCGCCCGTACCGGTTGTGACGGTCGTAATTCTGCCCGAATTTGTCGGAGAAAACGTTATCTGCGTTGAACTGTCCGCAGTGCGAACGTTACCAAAGCTATCCTGAACCTGCAGCGTGAGTGTCGTCGAGCTTCCGGTGATAAAGTTTGATCCGGGCGCAGTGAGTACGACCTGACTTGCGGCAGCAGGCGAAATGGTGACGCTGTCATTCGCAGGGTTTGCCAGACCACCACTGTTGGTGATGGCGACCTGGTAGGTTTGGGCCGTGGTGTTGGTGAGTGTAATCGTGGCGATGCCGCCCGAGACTGTGATGGTTTCGGCGCCGGCGGCGACGCCATAAGAGCCATCGCCGGTGCCGGTCGTGACGCCGCTGACAGTACCACCCAGCGTCGGCGTAAACGTGACCTGCGTAGTTGCCCCTGTTACAAGGTTTCCATTCGTATCCTGAATCTGTATCGTGAGGCTCGATGTACCGCCGGCGATGGTGTCGGGCGCGGCCGATGTAATGACAACCTGCGTCGCGGTACCTACCGTCGAGGTGAGCGAGATGTTCGACGGGTTGGTGAGCGCCGCGTTGTTCGTGACGGCGATTTGAAAAGATTGCGCCACTGTATTGGCGATCACAACCGTCGCGACACCACCGGCAACCGTAATGGTTTCGGCGCCGCCCGCGACTCCATACGAACCGTCGCCTGTGCCTGTGGTTACCGAATTGATCTTCGCAGAGCCAGTCGGTGTGAATGTTATCTGCGTCGAGCTATCGGTCGTGGCGAGGTTACTCGATGCGTCTTGCACCTGCACCGTGATTGTGGTGTTGCCGCCCGCGGTGAAATTGCTGCCTGAGTTCGTGACCACAACCTTGGTGGCGGTAACCGCGTCGTCGTTGTTGATGGTGTGCGTGTAATTGACGGTCGACCCCAGCGCCGCCTTGTCGACGCCGGTGAGGTTGATGAGCACGGTTTCATTGGGTTCGTACGCGCTATCCTGAAACACCTGAATCTGCGCGTTTACCGTGGTGGCCCCCACCGGCACGCTGATTGTCGGCGTCAGGAAGTTAAAATCAACCCCTGCGGCAGCCGTGCCCGCGGCGAGCGCCAATGTCAGATTGAGCGGCCGCGCCGACGCCGGGCTGATCGTCATAGGGATGTCGATTGTCGCGTTGGCCTCGGCGGCATTGCCCGTTGCCGCCTGAAACTGCACTGTCACGTTGGTACATGTCACGCTGACGTTCGTAATGTTTGCTGCGGGCATTGTTCCGGCGCTGTTGGAAATACCACAGGTTTGGTATGGGCTTTCGGGATGATTTAGAATTTGCACCGAATAGCTGTCGGGTGTGGCTCCCCCGCCTGTGAGCATTTCAGGAAAAGTAAAAGTATTCGTCGAGATGACGAAATCAGATGAAGTCGTGCCGCCGCCAAAGGTAGCGATGGTGTTGCGCATCACCAGATTATTACCATTGAGCCCTGTGACTGTGCCCCCCACCGTGTAGCCGGTCTGGCAGGTTACGGCGACACTCGTGATATTCGCGGTCGATACCGTACCCGAGGCGGTTGCGGGCGTCACGGTGCATTTGAGGCCCGTGGGTTGCGAGGCCCCCGC
>CAYHJO010000019.1:19218-34897 GCA_964356715.1 uncultured Turneriella sp.
CGCAACCGCATACGTGCCCCCCTTTGCCACGGAGTCTGCAAACGTATACGAAGACGATCCGACTGGCACAATGACATCGCTGGTGCCGTTGAGCCGCAACACAAGGCCAGACGCCGTTAGGCCCGTCAGCGAGCCACCAACGGTGTACCCTGTCGCACTGCAGTTCACACTTACGCTACCGACGTCACTCGTGATATTTGTACCGGTGCCGTTCATGACAGTACAAGTCTGCGCGGGCAAAGTGGGATTGCGAAAGACTTCTACGGCATACGCGCTGCCGTTGGCAAACTTTTGCGAGAAACTAAACGCACCATCGGCGACGACCGGTTTATATTCGCCCGAAGAGGTAACGAACGTGACGTAGCCGCCCGAGAGACCGGTGACAACTCCAGAGACGGTCCACGCGGCGCTCGAGCACTGCACATACGTAGCATACGAACCCCGGCCATCGATCGCGCCAGAACCGCTCTGAACGGAGCATATTTGACCTGTTGGCTGCGTCAGCACAGTCACGTCAAAGTGCGTCTGGTCGGCCAAAGGGACCGGAAAAAGAAAAAATCCGTCGCTCGTGCGCGTGGTGTTTTGGCCACCGTTCACTTGCAGCACCACTGATTGCCCGTTGGCGAGGCCATTGACATAACCGCCGACGCTGTATGGGACTGTCGAGCACAGGATCGATACATTCGTGACGTTGGCACCTGCAATCACACCAACGTTGTACTCGGGTGTGCAGATCTGCACGGGCGATGAAGGCTGCTGCTTGACCTGTACATTGAATGCCTGCCCATCGGTAATTTTCGTTGCGAATGAAAACGAGCTGCCCGATACGGGAATAATTTCACCGTTATTGAGTTGCAATTGCAGCCCCGTGCCAGTAAGACCTGTAACCGTGCCTGAGACAGAGTTTTTTCCCGTTGTGCATTGCAGCGCAAACGGAATCAATCCGCCCTTAGTTACCCCAGTCGTTTCGGATGTAAAAGCGCAGAGTTGTAGCGGACCTTGTGGCTGCGCGGCGATCGCGAGTGTATACGTGTCTCCGTTCTTAACGGATGTGAGGATTTCTGCATTCGCGCCTGAAACCACTGCGGATTGGCCATTGACGCTCACCGTTAGGTTTAGTCCAGCCAGGCCGGAGATAGTCCCCTTGGCAATTGCCGCGCCGGTTTTAGCGTAAAAGCGGCTGCCGAGCTCGTCGATCTTTGCGCACGACGATGCAACAAGCATCACTAAGGGAAGAAATGTGTGGAGGTAAGAGCGCAACCGCACAGCTATAAGAAGATAGCCAATGCCGGTTGACAATCGAAAAAAAATGAGGCACCCCCCCTGAACAGGGGTGATGTTTTTTTTCATTACGATTGTTTTCCTGCGACACACAGAGAAGATGTCCCATGCACCGTGCTCTGTTGTGCTCTACGATTCTTGCTCTCTGCGCGTCATGCGGCCAGCCCGCCACGGAATCTGCAGAAACCGAACGCCTGCGCAGCCAGGTCTATTTTACCAAAGAAGACCCCGGCCGCTGGAAAGATTTTGCGAAAGATCATGACCCGCACGTTAAGGCGAACGGCAAGATTGAGGTGGATGTCCCTTTCACCGCGGAGATCGGGCACTATGTTGAGATTATCGTCCTCTTGGACGCGCAGCAGCGGGAAGTGGCGGCAAAAACCTTCAAGCGCGGCGAAAAGCCGCACGCGACGTTCTCATTCCCCGCTGAAAAAATGGCGGGTGCGACCGTCATTGCAAAATGCAATCTCCACGGTATGTGGAAAAAGGATCTGTCCACAGTCAAGGGCGGGTCATGACGCGCCCCTGTTTGCAGGAATAAACCATGTCAACCGAACTTGAAAAACTGACGCGCAAATACATGAGCCTCGTGAACGTCAGCACGACGCTGAATACCGAACTCGATCTCGTGCAGCTATTGCCCGTAATTATGCTGAACGCCAAAGACCTGCTCGAGGCTGAAGCGAGTTCGCTGTTTCTCACCGACGAAAAAAATGAATTCCTTTTCTGCGAGGTTGCGATCGGCGAAAAAGACGAGATCGTCAGAACCTTCTCTCAGATTCCGATGGGCGCAGGCATTGCGGGATGGGTCGCAAAGAACGCAAAACCTGTGTTACTCGAAGATGCCTATCTCGACGCAAGATTTTCCCAGGAATGGGATCTCAAAACCGGGTTCAGAACCCGGTCGCTCATCTGCGTGCCGCTCTATGTACAAGAGCGCGTAGTGGGTATTCTTGAAGTGCTCAACAAAACCGGTGCGCGCACTTTTGACAGCAACGACCAGATGCTGCTCTCGGCGATGGCCGATCTCGCCGCGGTGGCAATCCAGAATGCGAAGCTCAACGAAAGCCTGCGCAAACGCGTGCTCGAAGTCTCGATGCTCTATGACTTTGAAAACCTGGTTGCGACGCACGCCGATCTCAACGAACTGGGTAAATGGCTACTCAATCGCGTGCTGACTGTCATTGAAGCCAAAACGGGTTCGATTCTGATCTGGGATTCCGCCGGAGGATTTCTCAAAGTGCTCGAGGCCAAAGGCATAGACGAAAAAATTGCCGCGTCGCTGCGCATTTATCCTGGCGAAGGAGTGGCGGGTTATGTCGCTACACATAAAGAACCGCTGCTTATCCCAAATATTGCCGGCGACCCGCGTTTCAAGGCAACGGTGCGGCAGCAATACGAGAACGCTTCGCTGATTTCGGCTCCTTTGCTTTCGCAGGGCGAACTGATCGGCGTGCTCAATATCAACAATAAAACGAGCGGTTATGCCTTCACGCAGGGCGATTTGCGTATGGTAACCGCCGTAGCCGGTCGGTTGGCAATGACCATCAAGCACGCGAATTTCTTTTCCGAGAAGGCGCGCAGCGAATACGAAGTCGACAAGGCGCAGAAACTTATGTCTGCAATTCTGCCACACCATCCGCCGCAGCTCAGCGGCCTGTCGATCGGCGAATTTTACCGGCTGTACGACGGGGTCGGCGGCGATTTCTATGCATATTTCCCGCTCACCAAAGAACGTGTAGGAATTCTCGCGATCGATGTGACGGGCCACGGTCTTTCGGCGGCTCTGCTTTCAGTCATGGTGAATACACTGATTTCGACATTTGACAGCGCGGTGATGAATTCGCCCGGCGAATTTATGGTGCAGCTCAACGAGGCGCTGATCAACCGACTCGGTGGAAATTTCGCCACTGCCGTCTATGTCATTGTGGACATCGGGGCCGGGCAACTGACGTATGCCTCGGCGGGGCACCCTTATCCGCTGTTGGCGCGCAACGCCGAGCATGACGTGCTCGCGCTCAAAAGCGCCGGCAAGCTTCTCGGCGTAGTGTCAGGGGTGCTCTTCGAAGAGCGGCAGATTGCTTTTCGCGAACGGGACCGGTTGGTACTATATACAGATGGTTTGCTCGAGATCACTGGCGGCTCCAGGCAGTTCATGTATGCCGATGACGCGCTGCGCGAATTTGTGCGGAAAGAGGCGCATCGCTCGGCACAGGATCTCTGCGCGGCAATTGTGGCCGAAGTGCAGCAGACGACAGGTTCGCAGAAGTTTGACGACGATGTCACACTGCTGGTGATTGGCAGATAGGCATTTCCGCAGGCGCAAGGATCCCAGGCCTAACGGGCTCTCGTAAAAGGGCCGAAGGCAGTTTAGGAACATGTTAATAAAAATAATAAGAGATACAGTATTCCATTATTGACTCGACACAGCATTCCCCGATTCGCAATGGGCCATGGTTTCATCGGGCACCCTCGAAGCGCTCGGCGTAGGCGCCGATTTCCAGGAAAAACTCAAGCAGTTCTGGTTCAAAAATAACCTGAAGCTCGACATTCCGGTTATTGACCTGCAGCACATCTGGCTGGTGTTTCTGATCATGGAGCTCGAGAATGAAATTCTTTCTTCCGCGGCCGGGCCGTTTCCTGAGGAAAAAATCCGCAAGATTATGGGCGATCTTTTGAGTTTTGCCGCAGAACATTTTAGTCTCGAAGAAGATCTGTTTCTGGCGTTTGAGGTTCCCGATTCTGCGGACCACGGCGAAAAGCACCGGCATTTTGTGCAGTTTCTCTCGGAACGCGCCAGCGAAGTCAAAGAGGGTAAATATGATTCGGTGAAAATACTGATCTCATTTCTCAAAGACTGGCTGACGATGCATATCCAGAAAGACGACAAACAATATGCGGACTTCTACCGTGACAACAGCACTAACCTGAAGCAGTATTTTCAGAGCCAGATCGAAAAGCATGCGCTGACTATCGATCGTGGCCAGGTTGCCGTGTACAAACTGGTTTCGGAATCTGACGAAGTGCGTGAAATTGTGAATGAAAACATCACCAGTAATGTCATCAAGATCTGGAATTCGAACAACCTGAGCATTCAGATACCGATCATCGATCTGCAGCACTTGTGGTTAATCAGCCTGATTGTCGAGCTCGATCTGGCAAGCCGCAGCCGCAATATGGGCACAGCAGCACGCGAAAAAATTTTCCAGCGCGTGGTGCAGGGGGCGACGCAGTATGCGCAGGAACACTTTGCCGCGGAGGAGCGCATCATGGAAAAATTCAGATATGGCGGCTTAGCCGGCCATCTGAAACAGCACCAGGGGTTTCGTGAATTTGTCTCACGGCGTGCGCTCGAATTCCGCCAGGGCGACACCGCAGCAGCTATCAAACTCGTGCAGGATCTGCGCGAGTGGTTGCTGTCTCACATCGCGATCGAAGACCGCAAGATACAGATTCAGCTGAAAAGCCAGCTCGTCGACGTACAGAAGTTTGTGCGCGAACTGATCAACTCAGGCGAGATAACGTTGCGCAAAAAACAGATCGACCTCTACAATCAGGTCTGCGGCCTGCAGCGCGTCTGAAGATCCGCTGCGCCATCTGAAATTACAGCCTGTCGAGTATATCCAGGCATCTTTTTTCCTGCTCGTCGGGTGCATTAAAAGTGCAGCGCAGCTGGCCATGCCGGTAGCGAACGGACAAATCGATTTGTCCCGAGGTGTGAATGTCGATCGAATGCGCTATCGGAGCTTCGTTGTTTTCCTCGTTGTGCCATTTTTCTGTCACCGTAATGGCCATATCTTCTCCCGGTTCGCCCAACCGGTAGCCGTGCGACGTTTCATACACGGCAGCACTGCCCTTCAGGCTGTCGTCGAGCCACTCTCCGGTTTTCTTTTGTCTGTGTTGCGGATCGGCACCGAGGGCAACGAATAATTGGCTAGCCATCTCGACGACCTGCTCATGGGTCAGCTGTTTAAAGGTACTGAATCTCATGTGGTTATATACCAGTCGGTATGGCAGGCCGGGTGTCTACGGTGATTTTGCGACGCTACACCCCCTGAACAGGGGGGCAGGATTATTTGGCCCAAAATATTGTCGTGACAGGTGCTGAAATCATAGTGCCGGCCGAACTTTATGCAGCCGCGGACCTCATACCGGTGGTTTTTTCGGGCAAAGGTTGACGCGGCGCAACAGCTGTGCTGCGGTCGTTCCGGGGGAATATATGGCCACTTACAAAATCGACGGTGCAAAATTCAAATCGATGGATGAACTGAAGGAAACGCTCTGGCCCTTCTACAAAGATAAAATGGACCGCGCACAATTCGACAAGTATGTGGAAGCCAATGTCGAAAAGGTGGATTAATTCCGTCAGCGCACTATTTTTTCCAGCGGTAGTTTGACGCCGAAAGCAAACAGAGCGTACATGCAACCCACGAAGGTCAGGTAGATACCGACGACACCGAAGCTCATCCATTCGGGCATCGGAGTCTGCTCGCCGATTGCATAGGCGCGCGGTTTGAAATAAAAACGGTAGACGACGAAAGCAAGAGCAAAACCCATTGCGATGTCGGCGACAAAATGCTGCTTCATGTAGAGAGTTGAAACCGAAATCAGCGCAGCGAGTGACCACGCGATGGTGCCGACGCGCTTGCGGTAATGATACGCGATCATCGAAGCCAGAAATGCGTTACCGACGTGCAGGCTCGGAAAACAGTTCACGGGCTTATCGAGCAGGTAGTTGAGCGCAGTGCCCCACCAGAGAAATTCATCCTGCGAAGGGATTGCGGGGCGCGGATAACGCGCAGGCATCAGCACGAAGATGGATACCGAAATCAGGTTCACGAGAATAAAAGCTTTTGCGACAAACTTGAAACTCTCTTTACCTTTCACGATAAAAACCGGCAGAAACAGAAATACATAAACCCAGGCATAGACGAGAATCCAGTAGTGGTTGAACGGCAACCAGTTATCGACCGAAATCGCGAGATTCACGGCAGGCCGCTCATAGTAGAGGTGGTTGACTATTCCGTATGGAGGAAATGCAAACAGCAGCGTGATTAATCCGACTTTGGTATTAAACCACAGCGCCTCAGAGTCGTTCTTATCTAAAAATTTCATAACTTGCCTCGGGCTACCTGTGGTGAGCCAGTCGAACCATAGCCCGTGACCAGTCAGGAGTTAAATCAAAAAAATGTGCGCGCGCCTATGCCGACAACGCCACCCGTGAGTTGCGGTGCCAAAAGATCGCGTACAAACGGCGCATTCACACCGGCTTCGATGTAAATACTGTAATCCTGCGTCATGTAGAAGTCGACGCCAATACGGAACGAGCCGTTGATGCCGCCGGCTTTCATTCTCGCATCATAGAAGTACGTGAGTTCGAGCATCGTATAGGGTCGTGCGATGTTCTTATAAATCCGCGAGGATGTGAACATCAGTCCGCCGGAAAAATGCCAGAGGAAGGCATAGTTCGACATGGAGAAGGAGCCAGATGGCTGATCGCCTGGCAGTGAGCCTGTGATCGCGCCCGAAAGGCGCAGCCAGTCAGCGACGCCGATCTGCAGATG
This sequence comes from uncultured Turneriella sp., assembly GCA_964356715.1. Lineage (GTDB taxonomy): Bacteria > Spirochaetota > Leptospiria > Turneriellales > Turneriellaceae > Turneriella. Next base: position 26,064 of record CAYHJO010000019.1, read on the forward strand.
GCCGCCGAGAATGCCGTAGTTGCCGTACGTGCCGGTGCCAAAGCCGAACGCCGTCGCATCCATTTGCGGGTTCTGGTTACGTTCGCTGCTCGTCGGTTGTGCTGCCACTGCCGGGTTGTCTTTTGCTGCGGCCGTTGCCGCCGTCACTGCCGGCGCAGCGAAAAGCGTCAGGAGGGAAAAAAATGCTGGAATCAGTTTTTTTTGCATCGTGAACACTTGTTCAACTTTGCTTCTGAATGTAAATATTTTTCCTGCAAAAAAAACAGCCTGTCAGATTGCGACACGAGACCATTCAACATTTCCTTGAAATCCTCTGTGTTCTTCACAAACTGACTGCATGGCCGGATCTGTAAAACTAATCTTCGAGGGCAAAGAATACGAATTGCCCGTAGTCAGGGGCACTGAGAACGAACTTGCGATCGATATTTCCAAATTGCGGGCGCTTTCGGGGCTCGTGACGCTCGACGATGGTTACGTCAATACCGGTTCGACGCTCAGCGCGATCACTTTTCTCGACGGCGAAGAGGGCATTCTGCGCTATCGCGGCTATGATATTGCAGAGCTCGCGGAAAAATCCACCTTTCTCGAAGTAGCTTATTTGCTGATTTACGGCAACCTGCCGCGCGTTCACGAATATGAAAGTTTCCGTCAATCGATCATGCGCCACACGATGATCCATGAAGATCTCAAGCGCCTCTACGATGGTTTTCCAAAAGACTCGCATCCGATGGCCACGCTGGGTTCGATGATTAACACACTTTCCGGTTATTATGTAAAAGAGGCCGCCGATCCGCTCGACGCTGCCGGCCGCGAACTTTCTGTGCACCGCCTGTTGGCAAAATCCCCGACGATTGCGGCGTTTTCGCACAAAAAATCCGTCGGTCAGCCGTTCATGTATCCCAAAAATTCACTGAGCTATGTGGCGAATTTTATCCAGATGATGTTCTCGGTGCCGGCAGAAAATTATGAGGTCGACCCCATCGTTGAAAAAGCGCTCGATCTTTTGCTCATCCTGCATGCGGATCACGAACAGAACTGCTCTACATCCACTGTGCGCATGGTGGGCTCTTCGCGCGCCAATGTTTTTGCGGCGATTTCGAGCGGCGTGAACGCGCTATGGGGGCCGCTGCACGGTGGCGCAAACCAGGCCGTGATCGAAATGCTCCAGCATATACAGTCAGAGGGCGGTAATATCAAGAAGTTCGTTGAACTGGCAAAAGCCAAGAATTCCTCTTTCCGACTCATGGGCTTTGGTCACCGCGTGTACAAAAATTTCGATCCGCGCGCCAAGATCATTAAAAAGACGTGTATGGAGGTTCTCTCGAAACTCGGCGTGAAAGATGCATTGCTCGAAATCGCGATTCAACTCGAAGAGGCCGCGCTGAAAGACGATTATTTCATCGAACGCAAGCTTTATCCCAATGTGGATTTTTACAGCGGTCTGATTTACCGCGCGATTGGCATTCCGACAGAAATGTTCACCGTCATGTTCGCGCTCGGCCGTATGCCGGGCTGGATTGCACAATGGAAAGAGATGATTGAGAGTCCGTCAGCCAAAATCGGCCGACCGCGGCAGATTTACAACGGCGCCACACTCAGGCCGTTTGTACCCGCGGATAAACGAGGTTAATGCATGTTCACCGCCGGGGCGGAAACCCGTGGTCTCGGCTCCGCTCGGTGACCGGCTGACGCGCGGTCGTTGAGCGGAGTCGAAACGCCCGCGAGGGTTACGCCTTATTTTCTGGTTTAACTTTCGCGATGGCGTCCTGCACCATTTTCTGTGCCTGACCAGTCACCTCGTTCAGGTTGTTCACGGCCGTGTTGACAATGCCAGATACGCGGTTGACGAGATCCGTTGCATTGGTCCGCAGCTTCTGCGCGTTTTCGTCGCTTGCCGCTGCACCTTTGTCGACCAATGTTTTTACTTCTGCTTCGAGGTTGGTGATTGTGTTTTTCGCCGCATCGCCCAGACCCTTAACGGTACCGATTGCGAAGTTGACGATTTGTTGAATTTGCTGTTCCATGTGTTCCTCCGGAAAATTGAATTTCTGAAGACAGGTTTTGTGCGCCGCACAAGCTGTCAATTAATTTATGGAATGCTGCACTTGTTTTAGATAAATTACCGCCAATGATCAGGTTACCGCGGTTATGGGGTCTAATGTTGGTGACAGCGGCCATCTTTGCCGACGCGCCGTTCAGCAAAACCTCGCAGATTGAATTGCGTCCCTTCTTTAAGCAGCCGTTCAAACAGCCGGTCTATGTCACACCTTATCCGGGCACGCTGGCAAACTGCCCAGATGCGTATGCGATCGTTGAAAAGCCTGGCACCATTCGCCTTGAAAGCCCGGAGAAAAAATGCGACACAACCCTCATCGACCTGCGGGATCGTGTCAGCGATCCGACGCTCGAAAAGGGCCTGCTGGGTCTGGCGTTTCCGCCGGATTTTTCGAGCAGTCATAGTTATTACATATACTATTCGGCGGCAAAACCCCGTCGCACGATTGTTGCGCGCGTCACCATGCAACACGCCTCGGCGCCCGGCGGCGGTGAAGTGCAGGAACTGCTCGCGATTCGCCAGCCGTTCAGCAACCACAATGGCGGCATGCTAGAATTTGGTGGCGATGGTTACCTCTACATCGGCGTCGGCGACGGAGGTTCGGGTGGTGACCCGCGCGGTTACGCACAGAATCTGCGTTCGCTGCTGGGAAAAATTCTCCGCATCCGGGTGCAGGGTTTTTCACAGCCTGGCCTGAGCGCGCCGAAGGGTTATGGCATCCCGCCCGACAACCCATTTGCTGCATCGAAAAGCGACCCCTACCACGACCGCCCGGAAATTTTTGCCTGGGGTCTCAGAAACCCGTGGCGCTTCAGCTTCACGCCGGACGGTCGCCTGCTTGTTGCCGATGTCGGTCAGAATGACTATGAGGAACTCAGTTTTGTCGCGCGCGGCGACAACATGGGCTGGAACACGATGGAAGGTTTTCACTGTTTCAGGCCGCGCAAAAACTGCAACCAGTCGGGTTTGAAATTGCCGTTTTTTGAATACGACCACGGTACCGGCCAGTCAATCCTCGGTGGTTATGTCTACGAAGGTGCTGCGCTGCCGCGGCTCAATAATAAATACATGTTCGCCGATTCCGTTGCCGGCAGAATTTTTGCGATCGATTATCAGGCTCCGTCAGCCAAGGCGGATGTACTTATTCAGGCTCCGGGTTTATTCTCGAGTTTCGGCCGGCTGCGCAACAAAGAGCTCGTGATTGCCGAACTGACGTCGGGCAAAATCTACTTGCTGTCACCGACCGGCGCTGTGGGCGTAAAACGATGAACGTAGCCCTGACCATCGCCGGCAGTGATTCGGGTGGCGGAGCGGGCATTCAGGCAGATCTCAAAACTTTTTCGGCGCTCGGCGTTTTCGGTACGAGCGCAATCACCGCGATCACAGCACAGAACACGCTGGGTGTAGATGCAATCGAAGTGCTCGGTGCGCAAATTGTCAGCCAGCAGATAAAATCCGTAGCGACGGATTTTTCCATCGCGACCGCCAAAACCGGCATGCTGGCAAACGCCGGCATCGTAACCGCCGTCGCCGATGCCGTACAAACGCACCGCATTCCAAAACTCGTCGTCGATACCGTGATGGTATCAAAGAGCAACCACCGGTTGCTGGCACCGGAAGCCGAATCGGCAATGCGGACACTGTTGTTGCCGCTGGCGTTCATAGTTACCCCCAACCTGCCCGAGGCCGAAGTGTTGTCCGGCATGAAGGTGACAAATTTGGCGGCGATGCGTGAAGCGGCGGCAAAGCTATTTGCGCTGGGCGCCAGACATGTGCTGATCAAAGGTGGTCACCTCGAAGGCGCGCCGGCGACAGATGTTTTCTTTGACGGCAAAGATTTTTTTGAACTCGAGGCAGAGCGCGTTGCGACAATTTCAACGCACGGCACGGGATGCACGCTGTCTGCTGCGATCGCCGCTTATTTGGCACAGGGGTTGGCACCGCTCGAAGCCTGCCGCAGCGCGAAGACTTATCTCACCGGCGCGCTGCGAAACGCTGTGAAGTTAGGGCACGGGCATGGTCCGGTGAACCATTTCTGGAATGTGAACACATAGCCCACCGCTATAGCGGTGGGCTATGTGTCACTTGCGAACCTGGAATTCGTACAGCACTGGTTTGCCGTTCCGCTCGATCTGAATCCTGATTTCAGTAGTCGTTGGCAATGTTTTCCAGAGATCCATCAGGCGTTCCATGCCGTCGAGCGGGTATCCGTTCACTTTGCGTATCACATCACCGTTCTTCGCTCCCAATTTCGCGAAAATATGTTCATCCCCGATGCGCGTAATTTTGTAGCCCTCGATTCTACCATCGACGACATAAGGCCCGAACTGGCCATTGAGTATAGGTCCCTCTTTCCCCTCTAGAATTTTGATCACGCTTTCGCGCGAGATTGTCTGCGAAACGATTTCCGAGCTCCCGCGGGAAATGCCCGTTTGCCCCGATATCTTTTCTGCCGCGCCCTGAGCCGTGAGCACATCCGTCGAAGATTGCCCGATACGCAGCGCATACCGTGCGTTGCCCATCTTCAGCCATATCTGTTCTTGGGCAATATTCACAACTTCTGCGTTCTGCACAACACAGACACAATCGCCCCGTCTGCATGATTCGGTTGCGGCGCAATATTCGCGACTTCCTTCGCCCTGAATTTCAATCAGCGCCCGGGCAATATCGGAGCTGCTTTCGAGTGTTGCTGTCAGTTTAAAGGGTTTTGCCGGCTGTTCGGCAATGCTATTCGGTGAAGTCGTCGTTTCCGCAGCGCGCTGAAACAACGCTCCACCCATGGCGAGCTGCGGGTCGACCCAATCGACCTTGTCCTTTTCTGCGCTGAGATTTCCGGCGCGGGCCTCAATCGCCGGCAGTTTGGTAGAAATAAAGTATAAGGATGCAGAGTGTGTGACGCGCGCCAGCGATAAGCCGAGAACGCATGCTGCCAGCGAGAAACGCACTGCACCTGAACGGTACAGGGCCTCGCCGGTATAAATGAGCCAGACGGTTATCTGTTCGAAAGAAAAAATCTGTATTCTGCGCGTCATGGCCCATGCCAGCACGGAATATGCTGGGCGTCAATACAAACGGCAAATCGCCCACCGCTATAGCGGTGGGCCAGGGTGAAATCAGTTGCGTATCTGAAAATCGTATGTGATAATTTTACCGTCGCGCTCGAGCTCAATCTTGACCTCTGGCGCCGTGCGTATAGCTTTCCATAAATCCAGCATGCGTTCGGTGTCGTTGAGGCCGTAGCCGTTTACCTTGCGAATGATATCGCCGCTTTTTGCGCCCAGTTTAGCGAAAATATGATCATCGTTCACCCGTGCAATTTTGTAACCCTCGATCTTTCCGTTGACGAGATGCGGACCAAACTGCGCCCCTTCGTAAATTTTTGCCGGATTGCCCAGAATATTCTTGTTCACATCCTCGCGCGAGAGTACCTTCGAAATCACAGTGCCCGCACCAGTTGCCACCGCGGGTTGGCCCGGAGTTGCAGGCGCAGCGGCAACTTGCTGTGCGAGGTCGGTCGTCGATTGGCCGATTTTCAGTTTATAGCGATTCTGGTTCAGTTTGATCCAGATATGTTCCTGCGCGATGGAAATGATCGTGGCGTTTTGCACCGTACATTCGCATTCTTTCTCTTTTTTTCGGCAGGCGTTTGTCGCCGCGCAATATTCGCGTATGCCTTCGCCCTGTACCTCGATCAGCGCACGGGCGAATTCAGGACTGCCTTCTAACGTCGCAGTGAGCTTGAATGGCTTGGCAGGTTGTTCAACCGCCGCAGCGGCATTCGCCGCCGTTGTGCCTTCGCCGGCGCGCTGGAACAATGCGCCACCGACAGTGATCGTCGGGTCGGAAAACATCTGTTCGTTGGTATTGCTCTGCGCCACAGCCTGACGCGGTGGCGGCAAAGGAGTGGATTTGCTCACCATGTAGAGAGTGACGGAATGCCCGAAGCGGGCAAGAGATAGCCCCAGAATAACCGCCGCGCCAGAATACCACCAGGTGCGGCTGTAGCGTACGCGCGCAGCCAGACCGGATGCGAGTTCGCGAATCTGCAGCGCGCGGCGCTTCAGATCCTGCATGTCGATATTGCGGAGATCCGCGAGTGCCATGAGATCAATATCGTAGTCGCGCTTAGCGCGACTACGATATTATTTTACTTTCCGCCTTCGCTGTATTTCTTCAGATTCCTGGCGTATTCCTTCGCTTCAGCTTTTTCTTTCTTATCGGCTTCGTCGTAATCGACGTCCGCCCCATCGAAGTGTACATCGTACACGTCGGTGAGTACTTTCACAGAATCAAAGAAGATGACGACTTTTTCTGTGTTTGCGGTCGGTTTTGAGCGCAGCACGATTTTGGTCAGCACCAGGTTCTTGGTTTGCGGATAGGTGTCGATATCCTGCGGCACGCCGATCGGAACTTTCGCAGAAAGAGGGCGCCAGCCGACAAAGTTGACCGAACCCATCTTTAACACGTGCGTTGAACCTCTCCAGTCCTGCACCCAGGCTTCAAGCGTGTAATCATTGCCGCGGCCCAGTACCCAGATTGAAAGTGCTTTCACTTTACCCGGTAGTTTGATACCAGGGGTTTCCTGAATCTTTGGCTTGTTGTTGTGGTCGAGCTCGTCGAGCGTGCGGTAAACCTTGCGCGACGCAGGCGGGGTAAGCGCAACAACGTTCTGACCCGGATAAATGAACTTAAAACGCAGACCCAGGCACTTCTTGTTGGTTTCGTCGTTGGCCAGGTTTTGCGGACGGCATGGCTTGTTGGCTTCGCCCTTCAGACCGATTTCCGGTGAATTCCATTTTTCGCCCTGGTTTGGTGCGCCTTTGTCATCGACAACGGCAGCAATTGCCTCAGGGTCGCCCGGCGTTACTACCGCGGCCCAGGCTTCTGATTCGAAACCTTCAACCTGCACAGACTTGAGTTCCATGCCGTCGACGTCGTCGCCGTTGAGTGTTCTGATGGCGCTCTTACCCGAGATGGCTGTAAACGAATACAGTATCGGGATGAGCGCCAGCGTGGTAATTTTTATTCCATTACGCATATAGATCCTCCGTGATCTTACCAGTTGTCCTTAATTTTGCTGCCGGGATATTCGCTGTCGCTCATATCCGTTTTGACGCGCAGGTCATCCACATAGAAGTAGAAGTCGCCCCACGTTTCGTGCGGATCGCACTCAACATAGAGGGAAACAAAGTGCAGATTTTTGTCGAGCAGTGCATGGCGACTGCTCTGCGGCAGCCAGCCCGGTACAGTCACCGTGTGTTTGCGCCAGCCGAAATAATCGAGCTTGCCCAGTTTCAGTTTATGCAGGGTACCTTTATAGTCGCGCAGTTTGATGAACAGCGTATGGCGGAAATTGCGACCAAGCACCCAGACTGAGAACTGTCGGCCAAGACCTTTGATCAGATATTCATGCGGGGGTTTAATTTCAACGCGGTCAAAGCCTTTTTCTTTAAAGAAAGTTTTTACGCCCAACACGTTGTTGGCCGTCTTGGGATCTTTTAATCCGTCTTTAAAGCGTGCCTTTTCTTCTTCGGACAGCTCTTTCGGATTGAAGACATCTTCGATCGGACCGAGCTGGATCGTCTTGCGCACCTTGGTAACGCCCAGCGGTGTCGTCGAAAAGGCGCGCCAATCTTCAGAAGTCTCAAAATCATTGAGCAGCACGTCTTGCACGTCTGCCTTCTTGTTTGCTTTGACACTGGCCGCATCCTGCGCAATCAGCGCAGCGCCAATGAATGTTACAGCCAGAGCTGTTACGAGCAGTACTTTTTTACCACTGCCTGCAACTCGTGGTGAGTCGTACCGAACCATAAGTTCCCCCATATCCCTTTTTTGCCCAACAGGTTGTATCATTACTGCCTGAAAAGCCTAATTTACTGTTTGTAATATCGGTAAGGCGGATGTAGTTCTTGAATGCTTTCATGACGATTTGCCTTTGGCAAATCGTCATGAAAGCGTAGTGCCACGCCAACCAAATTTATCGCGTTTTATCTTCCAAATGAAACCATCCATCACATAGTGCGTGATCTGCGGCACCGACAGCAGCGGCACAAGCAACTTCAGCCAGGCCGAATCAGGGCCCGCGCCGCCCAAAACTACGTGGAATGGCGCAAATAGAGACCTGTGTTCGTCGTTATGCCACACCCAGGCATCCCACAATCCCTCTTCCAAGAAGGCGAGGATCAGTAACGAAACTACAAACAATGCGACATAACGAGGGCGGAAAAACCGTGCTACCCCCCAGCCCCCCTTATGGGGGGGTGGGGAAATTGTCGCCCCTATAAAGGGGGATTCAGGGGGGAAATATTTTTTATTTCCGTAAATCCATACCAAGGCAATATAAGGAATGCCATGTGACATAACGTTGATTGCCGTGAAAGCGAGGTCGGAATTGAAATAGATAATACCGACGTACCAGGAGAGTAATGTACCCATAAGAATGCCGTTGCGTGGCAGGTTAAATGTGAGCGCTGCAGCAGGCTCTGGCATCGCATTTGTTGCTATGGAAATCCCGAGCTGCGCCTGCCGTTTCCCAGCTATGGATTTCCACAGCTGGTGTAGCTCCTTAGCAACATAGACCGCCATCACCGCGAGAAAAGCCGCCGTCACCGCCGTTCTCAATGGTTCGACTCCGCTCTGAAGACAGAGACCCGAAGCGGGTCGCACCACCAGGTCTCCGCAACCCGCATACACAAAATCACCCTTCATGAACCAGTTGAAATTCTTCTGACCCGCGAGATGCCAATCGACGATCGGGTAAAGTGTCGCAGTGTAGATT
>CAYHJO010000020.1:0-34635 GCA_964356715.1 uncultured Turneriella sp.
AGGACTGTCCCGGTAAAACTGCGCGGAGAACCATCTGCCGCACGATCGACGACGCGACCGCGCAACAATACCCAGACAATGCTTCCATTTTTGTGCAGCATGCGTACTTCAAGCTCCAGATTTTCCGTCAGACCTGAAAGGTGATCCTCTTCGTTCTTTCTGGCCTGCTCAATATCTTCCGGATGCACCATGTCCTGCCATGACGGGAATTTTTCGCTGAGTTCTTCGACAGTATAACCCAATATTTCAGCAAAACGCCGGCTGTAAAATATCGTGTGCTGCTCATAGTTAATATCGAGCAGACCCAGCTGCGCTCCGCGCAGTGCAAGCCGCATACGTTCACGCGCCAGCTCCAGTTCGCGTTCCGCCGCGAATTGCCGGGTAATGTCAGTCTGTATGCCGACAAAATGCGTCACTTCTCCCGCTTCGTTTTTGACGGGCGCAAGCTGCAATTTACAGTGGAATATTGCGCCGTTTTTGCGGTAATTGCGTAAGACGAATTCACCGCCTTGTTTGTCCTTCAGTGCCTGACGCATGCGGTCAAGCTCGCTCTGACAACAGTCCGGGCCCTGCAAAAAACGGCAATTTCTGCCGATCACGTCACGCGGTTCATAGCCTGTGATATCGGTGAAGGCGTCGTTGACATAGGTGACGGGCAAATCTGGCAAGCGGGCATCCGCAATAACGACTCCGCTCATTGAGCTGTTGATCGCTTTATCCTGCAAACGCAGGCGTTCCAACTGACGTACCATTTTCTGGCGCACTGAGTGTTGCTCACTCACATCCATGAAGCTGGCGACGGCGCCGATAAGTTCACCCGCGGCATCGTGGATCGGCGATGCGGAAATATTCAGCCACTTAGTGCTGCCCTCCGGTACTTGAATACCAAACTCAAAATTTCGCACGCCCTGCTGTTGCCGTAGGGCAATAGCCAGCGGCAGTTTTTCCGTCGGTATCGGGTTATGGTCATGGTCAATCGGTTTCCAATGCCCGGTTTCCTGAAAGTAACGCCCCGTAACGGCATCCCTCTGCAATTCGAAAATTTTTGCCGCGCTGTCGTTCGCAACGGTAATTTCGCCGGTCTTAGAAACAACGATAACACCGTTGATCTGGCTTTCGATGACGGAATTCAGGAACATTTCCTGCGCTTTCAGCCGGTTTTCTGCCCGTTTGCGCTCGTCGACGTCGCGCGTGCTGACCTGAATCTCTATCACCTCGTGCGTTGCGGGATCAAAGCGGCTGCGGCCGAGCGATTGCACCCAGAGGGTTTCACCATTTTTTTTGCGTACGCGGTATTCCAGCCGCGTTTCGCCCGGCGTCTCCGTGACCTGGCGGTGCGCATTGCGTATTGCCTCGAGGTCATCCGGGAAGAAAAAATCGTACGCGGAACGCCCGGTCATTTCTTCGGGTTTATACCCCAGAATTCGTTCGCACGCCGGCGAAACGTACAGATAAGTGCCGTCTTTCGCATGGCGGCTGATTATATCGCCGGCATTTTCTGCAAGCAGTCTGAAATCGCGCTCGCTGTTTTCGAGCGCCTGCTGCGCGGCAATCTCAGCCGTGACGTCGAGAATCAGTCCGCGCAGGAATCTTACCTTTCCCCCCTGCAGCACGACGTTAACGATATCCCGCAACCAGACGACGGCGCCATCTTTGCGGATGAAGCGGTATTGAAAACTGTGGTCCATTGCGGCGGCGGTTTGTTGCACGCAGAAGGCCACAGCGCTGTCACGGTCGGCGGAAAATATATGCTCGATCCAGAAATTGGGCGCGAGCCATTCGTGTTGCGCATAACCCAGAATGCGTTCGCAGTTTGCACTGACAGACAGGAAAGCAAAGGTTTGCGCGTCGGCTTCCCACACAATTCCCGGGCTCGCGGCGACCAGCTCGCTGAGCTGCTTCGCCTGCTCGCGGATCACCTGCTCCTGCTTGCGCACCTCTGCGCGCACCCGCGCTTCGCGCACTTCGCGCTGGACTGCCGGTGCGAGGCGCTTGAGTGACGATTTCATCACATAATCGGCCGCACCCGAACGCATGAGTTCGACGGCGACGCCTTCGCCGATCGCCTGAGACACAATAATAAACGGGATATCCTTGCCGGTCGTCTGTAAAATTTCGAGCGCGGTAATGGCATTGAATTGCGGCAGTCTGAAATCGGAGAGTACCACATCCCAATCGTCTGAGAGTGCGGATTTTAATTGTGCGGCAGATTCTACCAGCGTATGGCGCAGCGAGTAGCCCTTGCTGCCCAGTTCGCGCAGCATCAACGCGGCATCGCTTTCAGAATCTTCGATAATTAAGACGGCAAGTTCGGTCAATGTTGTCATGAGTTGCTCTCAACCGCATTCTTCTGCATTTGCGGCAGGGTGAAGAAAAACGTGGTACCGGCACCTTTCACCGACTCCACCCAAATTTTGCCGCCATGCCTGTGCACGATGCGCTGCGCCGTCGCCAGACCAATCCCCGTACCCGGAAATTCTTTCTGCGTATGCATACGCTGAAACGGACCGAACAGCCGGTGGGCAAAACTCATGTCAAATCCGTCTCCGGCGTCGCGCACATAATATGCCGGCACGCCGGCATTGGTAACTACGCCGACGGCAACATCGGCCCGCTTTTTATGACTGCTGAATTTGATCGCGTTGTCGAGCAGATTGCGTATCAGCAGCGTAAACAGTGTCCGGTCTGCATACGCGTACAGGTTAGGTTCAATCTGCAGATCAACTTCAACTTCGGTAAAGTGATCACGCAGCAACTGCAATTCTTCCGCCACGATAGCCGAAGCATCCAGTTTCGTCACGGCGAGATCGGCCGTTGAAGCCTTCGCGAGACTGAGCATCGCGCGGATCATTTCGTGCATGCCCGCGACCTCACCTTTGAGGAAAAGAAGCGACTTTAGCCCGTCTTCACCCAACAGGTTCCGGTAATCCTGCTGCAATACGTTTGCCCAGCCTTCGATGCGCGTCAGCGGAGCCTTCATATCGTGCGACAATGAATAGCTGAAAGCTTCGAGCTCTGCGTTGACTTCGGTGAGCGCCTGCGTGCGTTCTTTCACGCGGGATTCCAGACCGTCTATCGCCGCCGCGAGCGCCGAACGGGCTTTTACGACATCGGTAATATCTGCGAGTATGCTGGCGAAAAGCCCCAACCCTTCGATGTAGCGCACACTGGCCGACACCCAGCGCAAATCCCCGTCCCGCTCGATGCCGAAAATCTCATTATGAATATCCTTGCGCTCGCGCACTGCGCACGCCAGTGGCAGCTCCACCTCCGGGATAGGTTGCATTTCCGGGGTCCTGAATGTTCTCTGCTGCCCAAACCATTCGCGCAATCGCGCGTTAAATTCAATCAGTTCGCCCGTTTCACTGTATATCCCGAGCCCCACCGGCATGAGTTCGAAAACGCCGCGGAACTTCAGTTCGCTTGCACGCAGTGCCTCCTGTTTTGCGCGAAAATCGCTGATGTCCGAAGAAAGCCGCACGACAACATCCTGCTCCGGTAAGCGGATCGCCTGCACCGAAAGCCAGCGTATCGCCGTTTCGCCGGGGCCCTGCCTGCCAAAGATTTCCCGCTCCGGCAGAAGTTTTCCCTGCCCTGTCAGAATTTCAGGCTGCGCGCCCGGCGGATATTCCGCACCATCTTCGCTGAAATACCGGATGCTGTGGCGCCAATCCTCCATGGCGTTTTTTTCCGGCTTGCCGGTGAATTCAATAATCTTGCGATTGAGTCGCAGCACCTGCTGCGCTGCAGTGGTGACAGAAATTCCCACAGGCGCGTGTTCAAAAATCGCATCGAGCAGCTCCGCATCGCGCGCCGCCTTTTCAGTCCGCTTGCGTTCTGCATCGATATTTTTCATCGTACCGACGCAGCGCAGCGCCTGGCCTGCAGCGTCGCGCGCGACGACGATGCCGCGGTCTTTGATCCAGACGTAATCCCCGTTCTTGGCGCGAACGCGCTGCTCGCATTCATAGACAGGCGCTTTGCCCCGCACACAGGCATCGAGCCGCACATTCAGCCTCACCAAATCGTCCGGATGGATGCGCGCTTCCCATTCGGCCAGGTTGTTGCCAAGTTCGCCCCTTTCGTAGCCGAGCATCTGTTCCCAGTTTTTGGAGAAAACGACGGTCCCGCTGGTATAGTCGAGGTCCCAGACGGCATCGATTGTCGAATCGAGCGCAAAATGGAGCAGGCGATCCTGCTCGGCGAGCGCCTGCTCGGCGCTGAGGCGCTGCAGAGCGACTGCGATATCCTGCGCGAGTTGGCGCAGCAGAGCAATGCGCGCAGGCGTGAATGCAAGCTTTTCTTCGGAATACAGATTAAGAATTGCAACGACCTCGTCGCGGCGAGCAACCGGAACTGCGGCCGCAGACTGAATGCCAAAACGCTTCCGCCGCATTTTCCACAAGTCACCGGTGCCAGCGTCATTGTCGTTGATCACCACAATGCGTTTTTCGCGGAACGCCGCTCCCGTCGGTCCCTGCCCCAGCACCGAGGTCTCGCTTAAACGTATATCGAGATCCTCTGCGTAGCGATGCGCCTCGCCGGCAGTGGCTACGATGGCAATCTTGCCGCTCGCGACGTCCGGCAGGCCGACCCACGCCAGCACAAAGCGCCTCTGCATCGCGCAGACATGCGCGACACCCTGATAAATTTCCTGCGCCGATTGGGCGCGCACCAGCACGCGGTTGCACTCGCTGAGCGTCGCGTAGAGGGAAGCCATCAACTGCGAATCCAGTTCGGCAACCTTGCGCGCGGTGACGTCTATTGCGAAACCATGAATCAGCCCGATGGAACCGTCGGCGCGGTACTCTGCACGGGGGCGGTCCGAAATCCAGCGCGTTGCACGGTCGCGGCACAAAATGCGATATTCCATGGAAAACTCGCGGCCGTCCCGGAAACAATTCTCCCAATGCGCAGAAACGCGCTCGATGTCATCAGTATGGATCAGGGCGCCGAACGCCACGCCGTGACCGGCAAGTAATTCGGCGGCGGAAAAGCCGGTTAGATTTTCAACGCCTTCGCTAAGGTGCACAATCGGCCAGTGCTTAGCGCCCGTGGCACGATAAAGAAAAGCGTCCAGGTATGCGAGTATACGCGCTTCGATCGAGCGATGCTCATTCAATTCGGCAGCCAGTGTTTCGATGTCTTTTTTCCGCTCATGCGTATGGTCGTCGAGAATCTGCGCGCAAAGATGAACAAAGCCTACCGAGGGCAGAATCGCATGAACGAACATGAACAGCGCGACCAATTGAGCGGAAGCGGCGAGCAGATAGACGTCGCCGTCAGGCTGATCGGGCTTTGTGCCATAGACGGCCAGACGGTAACCAAACACGCCGGTAATCAGAACGTATAACCATGCCAGCCGGCGCGCCAGGGTGCTGGCGACAGGCATGCGCGCCAATAGCCAGGCACATTGCACGGCGATGAATATACCAAAGGCAGAATGCAGACATACCCGCGCCGTGTCGTTCATATGGAAATAGCCAAAATACAGTTGCAACAGCAACGCGACCGGCAGAAAAACGTACGTCGCTCTGAGATTGTGGCTCTGCGGATTGAGCCGCGCAAAGACGCGCAACTGCAGCGCGGCCGCGGACATAAGCATCGCGGTGCCCGGAATTTCCGTATAAGCTGGGGGAAAAGTCTCGCGCAGCGACACTAATAACCAGCCCATGCCCTGCAGCAGCAGCGAATACATCCAGAGGCGGGCTGCGGCAGAAATCGCGGGTGCGTGGCTGCGCAGCGAGTACAACCAGACAGCGATGCCGAAGGATGCGAGACTCGTGAGAAACGATGCAGTGCTCGTATCGAGGACAAATCCTTTCATCGCGTCATTTTCCCGGCTTTTCTCTGTCCGTCCTCTTGATCGGCAAATGTATCAGGTCTTTTTCCTGGCAAAAATTGTTACGTTCTGCGTATTCAGTTCATAGTAGCGCGCCAGGCCGAATTCACGCAATACATAGTCTGAGAGAATGCCGCTGAGCGACTCAGCGGAACCCAGTATCAGCACGCCGTCGCTTTTGAGCGCAGCCTGCATTTTTCTGAACAGCTTCTCGCGTGCTTCGGGAGAAAAATAGTACGCCACGTTGCGGCAGAAAATAATATCGAATCTGTCGGGCGCCGCGTCCTGCAGCAGGTTCATCGCGCGGAATTCTGTAGCCGGCAGCAGCGTTTTTTTGACCCGCGCTCCGCCTTCCGTATTCTCAAAAAATTTCGTGCGGAATTTCTCAGGCAAACCGCGCGACATTTCAAACTCGGTATATTTCGCGTCAACTGCGCGCGATACCGATTCTTCAGAAATATCCGTCGCGATGATCTGCATCTTGCGCAACAACACCGGATGGAATTCGGCGATCATCATGCCGATCGACCAGGCTTCCTGCCCGGTAGAACACGCTGCCGACCAGATTTTCAGCGGCGGGTATTGAATTTCATTACCGACGATCGCATTGCGGTCTTTCCATTCGGGAATAATCTGCTCGACGAGAGCGTCGAAAATACTTTCGTCGCGGAAAAAGCGTGTTTCGTGTGTCGTGATTTTTTCCGTCACACGGCTCAGCAGTTTCTTATCCTGCCCGGATTCGATGTGTTGCAGCAGATCCGCGAGATCCTTCAAACCGAATTCCTTCAGAATTTCGGGAAATCGGTGTTCGAACAGGTAGTATTTTTCCGGTTCAATATTCACGCCGGTCAGAGTCTTAATCGCGACGGCGATGCCTTTCAGCGTCTGTTCAGGCGTCATGTTAGGTACTCCGCGATGCGCTCAGCGAGGCCTTCGACCGTGTGCACTTCCTGCACAATGCCGTCGCGCACCGGTTTTGCTGGCATGCCGAAAATCACGCAATCCTCCGGGCTCTGCGCCATGAGGTATGCTCCCTTTTGCGATAAATTCCGCATGCCGAGGTAGCCATCTTCACCCATGCCCGTCATGATCACGGCAAGGCTTTGTTCAGCGCAGAATTCTGCGGCCGAATTGAAAAGGATATTCACCGAGGGCTTACACAGCTCTGCGGGATCGCTGTCTTCGACAACGACGGCCGCGTCCCTGGCCTCTTTTTCCGCGATGCGCATCTGTTTTCCGCCTGGCGCAATATACACCGTACCGGGTTGTACGGTTTCTCCTCCTTTGGCCTCGATAATTTTCAGCTGCGAATCTTCGTTGAGACTCTCGGCCAGTTGCGCCGTAAACAGCGGCGGCATGTGCTGCACAACCAGAATGCTGCCGCGAATGCTGCCGGGAATCAGCTTAAAAAGCCGTCTAAGCGCCGGAGGACCACCGGTTGAAATGCCGATCAGGCAGAAACGAAATCGTCTGGCGACTGCGGCTTTCGCTGCGGCAGCTGCTCCGCGTGACGGCGGTGGGGCTGCCGCGATCGTTGCCTGAGTCTTGCGCTCGCGATTGGCGGCAAAAGCACGAATGCGTTCGAGCAGCTTGACGCGCACCTCATCGGCAACGCTGACGCCCGGAGATCCCGCGGGTTTCGTGATAAAATCATCCGCACCGAGCTGC
Source organism: uncultured Turneriella sp. (assembly GCA_964356715.1). Classification (GTDB taxonomy): domain Bacteria; phylum Spirochaetota; class Leptospiria; order Turneriellales; family Turneriellaceae; genus Turneriella. The sequence goes on from CAYHJO010000020.1 coordinate 7,511, forward strand.
AGAGCCTGCAGCGTCAGCCTCGCCCCCTTTGTCGTGTGCGCACTGAACATGATGATGCGGCTCAAGGGTGAGAGCCGCTTGATCTCAGGGATCGCTTCGAGCCCGTCCATTTCGGGCATTTCGTAATCGAGCAGAACAATGTCTGGTTTGTAATGATTCACGCGAGGCAGCGCCAGGCGACCGTTACTCGCCAGCGAAACAATTTCAATATCTTCTTCTTTGCTCAGCGCCTCGCGGAGAAAAAGCCGGTACACCTCCGAATCATCTACAATCAGAACCTGGATTTTCATCCGTTATTTTTGGACTTTGAACTCCTGCACTGTTGCGGAGAGAGTGTCCGACAGTTTTTTCAGCGCAGACGACAGCTCCGAAATCTTATGCGCGTCCTTAGCGCTGTCTGTCACGGCCAGGCTGATTCCGGAAATGTTCTTGTTAATATCTGCCGAGGCACCGGAAATCTGGTTTACGTTATTGGCGATTTCTTTGGTTGTCATAGACTGCTCTTCGACCGCCGAGGCAATACTTGCATTGCCTTCATTAACCCGACTGATAATGCCGGTAATGCTGCCGATCGCCTTGATCGTCTCGTCGGTGCTTTTCTGAATCGCCTGAATCTGCTTTTTGATGTCTTCTGAAGACGATGCCGTCTGTCGCGCGAGTTCTTTCACCTCAGAGGCCACGACGGCAAAACCTTTACCGGCCTCACCCGCACCCGCGGCTTCGATCGATGCGTTGAGCGCCAGCATATTGGTCTGCTCGGCAATTTTTCCAATAATCTCAATCACCTGGCCAATGCTTGCCGCACCGGCACCCAGCTCACGCACAAGCGTCTGCGTCTCTTCGGCGATGGTCGCCGCCTCTTTGGAAACCCGCGCTCCTTCAGTCGCTTTGCTGGCAACTTCACCGATCGAAATCGACATCTCTTCGACCGCGCTCGACACCACTTGCAGGTTCTGTGCCACCTGATTCGAGGCAGATGAAATGCTGGAGGATTGCTGCGAGATCTGTTCAATGGCGGTGGAGAGGTTCTGGCTCGATTCGGCCAGCACCTTGGAGCCGGCATTCAGGTCTTTGCCGTTTTCCGTCATCTGGAAGATCAACCCAGAAAGATTGGTATGCATCATCTGCAGGCCTTCGAGCAGTTTTCCGGTCTCCGTTTCGTCGCGCGTGTCAAGCGACTTGGTAAAGTCGCCTTCGCTCATCTCTTTGAGAATTTCGGCCGCGAGGCGAATCGGCTTCAGCACCGACGAAATTGTCCACAGACCAAACGGAATGATCATGAGGCCGAGCGCCGCCGCGACTGTCACGCGCACCATGAGCGGCACTCCCGTGAAGTAACCGATGATGGGAAAACAAGCCGCCGTCGTGCCAAGAACGAAAAGAGCAATTAATTTAGTCCGGATATTCATGGCGCCGAACGTGCTGGCCCAGAAGCCCTTCGTGACCAGTTTGGCATCTTTGCCTTGCTGGTTCAATTTATGATAAAACCGGTCGGCGGCTTCTACCTCGACGCGCGTCGGCGGGCGCCGAACGGAGATAAATCCCACGAGCTTGCCATTGCGCATCTGCGGCGATACCTGCGCTTCGACCCAGTAATGGTCGCCGCTCTTGGCGCGGTTCTTAACGAATCCCCGCCATGGGTGACCGCCTTTGATTCTTTCCCATAAATCGGCAAACGCAGCCTGCGGCATTTCGGGGTGGCGCACGACGTTGTGCGGTTCGCCGAGCATGGCTTCGTTTTCGTATTCTGATATGTCGCTGAAGTCTTTGCTCGCGTAGGTGATAATCCCCTTCGGGTCTGTTTTGGATACCAGCGTTGCTCCGGCCGGTATCATCTTCTCGCGATTGGTTATGGGTTGGTTGTTACGCATGTAATCTCCTTAAAATCAATTAATCCTCGATGCGATGGATTCCAGATTGGGTATGAGAACCAGACCATCATTGGTTCTCGCCACTTTGCGGATAAAATTACTTTCGAATTCTGTCAGGTTGGCCGGAGTCGCTTCGAGATCGTCTGCCGACAGGAAAACCGTATCGCTGATTGCGTCGGCAGCCACAGCAACGGGGTAACCCGCGACACGCAGGCGCACGATCGTCGCCAGATCTTTGAATTCAGCGACTTTCTTATAGCCCAGCAGCACTTCAAGATCGATAACTGAAATGACGCTGCCGCGCAGGTTGGCGAGCCCGCGCACAAATTGCGGCGCGCGCGGCAATCGCGTAATATTCACGCCGTTGACGATCTCCCGGCAAAAGGGCAGTTCGAGGCCAAACAGATAGCCGCCCGAACGCCAGAGCAAAAATTCTATTTTTTCATTGATCATGCGCCGGCCTCCGCAGGCACCGGCAGCTCGACTGTCGCCCGCATGAGTTCGCTTACATTGATGATCACTGTCGTTTCATCGTTGATCAGGGCGTACCCTTCAATTTCACGCCGATCATTGTTTTCGCGGCGCACGGTGATCTGCTCTTCGACAATATCCAGAATTTCGGTAGCGAGAATGCCGTAGCGCCGGTCGCCGCTCTGCAAAATGATCATGTTGCGCGGATTGTCCGGCTCTGCGCCGGGTCTGTGCAGAAAATCCATCGAAAGCACAGGAATGATTTCGTCTCGGTAGTGCACAACCTTCCGGTCGACGATGGTCTCGATATTTTTCGGATCGATGGCTTCGAGACGCGGCAACGAGGTTACTCGGAAAGCGATGTTGCGCGAATGTGCCCGGAACAACAGGTATTGTATAGCCGATTCTGCAACCTGTTTCGTCGTGCGGGCAATGTTGATCGCTTCGGCGTTCGCCTGCAGATTGGCGTGTTTGCCGATGAGCGCCGCATCGAGAATCGGGGCTATGCGGCCGTCACCCATGATTGCCGCGCCCGAGAAGATATGCCGCTCCTGCCCGAACTGTGGCAGAGGTTTGACGACAACTTCTTCGGTGTCGAGAATAGTCTGGATTCTCAGCCCGAAATAAAATTTTTCGGTGCGCACAACTACGATGAACGGCATGCCGGTCTCAACCGGTGGCATTTCGAGCAACTCATCCGTTTCGATCAGCGGCAACAGGCGTGAACGTAATTCATAAGCGGTTTTGTTCTGTATGTTCTTAAGCCTCGCCGGGTCGATCGTCACGACTTCAACGATATTCTGCTGAGGTATGACGAAGCGGAAGCCACTTACCTCTACCGTCAGGCAGGTCAGGATAGAAAGCGTTTGCGGAATAACGAGCGTAACGATGGAGCCCTTGCCGCTCTCGCCGGTTATTTCGACAGATCCGCCGAGTTTGCTGATGTTCGTGCGCACGACATCCATGCCGACGCCGCGGCCTGAAATCGTGGTGACTTCCTGTTTTGTGCTGAATCCCGATAAAAAAAGATACTCCGTCACATCCTGCGCCGAAGCGCTGGCAGCCTGTTCGCGCGTAATCAGTCCGCGATTGACGGCGATGTTGCGGATCTTTTCAATATCCAGCCCGCGGCCGTCGTCGACGACGCGGATAACAATATTGCCCTCGCGTGCCTGCGCCTGCCGCATCACTGTGCCCGTTTCGCCCTTGCCCGCGCGAAGGCGTTCCCCGGGTGTTTCGAGTCCGTGGTCGACGGCGTTGCGGATAATATGCACCAACGGATCTGCGATCTCGTCGATGATCGCCTTGTCGATTTCGATATCGCCGCCTTCGATGTGCAATTCGGCTTTTTTCTGCGTATGCTGCGCGGTCTCGCGCACGAGGCGCGGAAAACGGTGGAACAGCACTTCGAGCGATTGCAGGCGCGTGCGCATAACTTTGTCCTGCAAGTCGCTGACCAGATAGCTGAGTTTTTTCGAAAAACTCGCCAGCCCCTGATCGCTGCTCTGCTCTATCTTGCGCACCAGCGCGTTACGCGTCAGCACAATTTCTCCGGTGATATCAATAAGAGTATTCAGCAGATCGAGGTGCACCTTGAGGTGAGTCTCGCGAACGTGGTCGCTGACACGCCCCGGCGGATGGTCGCGGTGCACTTCACCGGTCTGTGCCGGCGCTGCGGCGTGCACTTCGGGTTGCCAGAAATAATGAAACAGCAGAATCTTCAGCGACAGATCGCGTGCCAGAGCTTCGGCAGGATGCTGTGAGCTGAGAATGAGAAAATAAGGAAGAAACGGCTTACCATTCTCAGTGATGCCGGTTTCTGTGCGCAGAATTCCCAATGACAGCAGTGTGTTACTTTTGTGCAGAGTCTGCATTTTTGCATAAAACTGGTTCAGCGTTAACTCGCCCTGATCGCCGAAATCAATCACCATGAATATCAGATTGCGATTGCCTTTTTTTGCGATTTCGAGATATTTTTCGGGCAGCTTGACTTTTTGCGTCTTTTCGCGCAGGCGGTCAAAACTCGATTTTTGTGGCGCTCTGCCGGCGGGCCCCGCGGGTGCAGATTCTGTAACGCGCGCCGCTTTGCCTTCGAGCCGGTCGAGAAGATCATGCACGGCGACGGCATCGCGCTTTTCAGGGTGATCGATAAGGCTGACAATGGTGCGCATGCGGTCGAGTACAGTAAGTCCCATGTCGATCTGCTCGGTCGTCAAGGGCACAGCCGACGAGCGCACGCGCTCGAGGCTCGTTTCAAATGCATGGCAGAGGCTGATCAGGCTTTCGAGTTCAAAAATGCCGGCATTACCTTTGATCGTGTGTATACCGCGCAACAGTTCGGTATAGTGATGCGCCTCTGCCTGCCGCTCCATTTCGAGCAACAACGCCTCTGACTTTTGCAGAAGTTCACGCGTCGTCGCGACAAAAGATTCTTTGACTTCCTGCAGGTTGATCAGCATCAGGTTACCTCTGTCAGATGCGAAAATGCGCCCACGCAATTGAGTTTGCGAACGATCTGAATAATACGCGGCGACGCTTCGAGTTCAAACACGATTGTGTCGTTTTTGAGTTTGAAGCCGAGTGAAAGCAATACAGAAAGAACGCGCAGGGATAAATCACCCGCATCGTAAAGCCGCAGCGTGACCTGCTTAATCTCGTGACCTTCGAGCGCATAGAGCAGATCACTCCACAGCTTCTGCGTATCGGCGCCAAAGTCGGTTTTCTCGAGACTGATAAATGCCGTGTTCTTTTTTCGGAAGAAATTCACATAGACTCCTGAATTTGCGATCTATAAGGTGGTTTGAGCGGAAAGTCAATGCACATTGCTACGGCCAGCGGTAGGTAAGGTTACTTAACCCAGACACCTGGAATCCGCCACACGGTTTTCGCAGATAATTGCGCCTTGTGCAGCTGGCATATTGCGCATCGTCCACGGGAAAGGTATCGGCCATAGGGGGTGCAATTATCCATTTTGCCAGAACCATGTCAACCGCTTAAGATGGCTTTTCCACGCCGTCTCAGGCAAGCCCTGAAAAAGTCATTCGCGGCCAGCGGCCGCGCGAGTGAATACGCGCAAACGAAGACATTTGCGCACGCAACTTTGGCTTTTTCAGAACTTCCTTAAGTATTTCTACATAAGCGCACTTGTAACCTTGCGAATTGAAATTCTGCCGGATTATGTTACATTGTGCACCATGCAAGCTCGGCAATCTACCTTAACAATGCCCGCAACCCTGCCATCCGCACGACCCACAGCGGATTTCGCACGCAGACCATTAGGGCAGTTGCCGGCACATATCTACGAGAGCATGCCGGTGCTTCTGGTCGATGATGACTTTCTGGTCCGTAAAGCTCTGCGCAAGCCGCTCGAAGCCTGGGGCTGCCGCGTTGCCGAGGCGGTTAACGGCCGCGATGCGCTCGATCAGCTGAAGCTGAATCCTCGCCAGCTCGTGTTGTCAGACATCGACATGCCCGAAATGGACGGGTTGGATCTGCTGCAGCGCATGGAGCATGAATTTCCCGCTTCGGGGATCATCATGGTCACAGGCATGTCGCACGAGACTCTGATCGACGAGGCGCTCTCACGCGGTGCGATCGGTTTTATCCAAAAGCCCTTCCGCATTGCGGAACTGAAATCGCAGGTCACCTTTGCGCTCCGCAAACTGCTGTTAACCGGCAAAAATCCGCGCACAGACGATCTGTCGGCGCCCGTAGCCGCGCACAGTGCCGAAAGTTCGGCGCGCGATTTTGCGCGGCTCTTCGTGCTGACTTCAGATCTGCACCACGTGGAGACCGGGACGCATATCCGCCGCATCGGCCGGCTGAGCAAGCTGCTGGCAGATCTCGTCGGCTGCTCCGCAGAATTTTCTAATCTGATCGGCGACGCAGCCGTGCTGCACGACATCGGCAAACTTGCGATACCCGATGCTATTTTGAAAAAACCCGGCCCGCTGACCACAGAGGAATTCGACATCATGAAAACACATCCCGTGCTGGGTGGACAGATTCTCGCGGGTGCCAAAGATCCGTTCCTGAAAATGGCGCACACGGTCGCGCTTCACCACCACGAACGCTGGGATGGCAAAGGCTATCCCAATGGACTCGCGGGCGAAGATTGCCCGCTCGAAGCGCGTATTGTTGGCATCGTCGATGTTTACGATGCGCTCACCGAGAGACGCGTCTACAAAGAACCCTGGCCAGTCGAGCGCGTAAAAAGTTTCTTTGCGGAGACGAATAAGAATACGTTTGACCCCGACCTCGTGGGCTTATTGCTCGCGCACTACGACGCTTTCGAAGCAGAGCGGCTAAGCGAATGTAATTCTGAACAAATTTCATGGCAGGCCGGAATATGCCCGCAGCCGCAGAGCTCAGCATCCGCATGATCGACACCGGCCTTGTGCTCAAAGGCAGGCTCGTCGGCCAGCTCAGCGCCGGCGAACCTGGCCTTTATCGCTACCAGGGAAAGTTTGAGGCAGCGCTCACATTGTCAGAGCTGGCGGGCATCGTAGAAACGCACATCCGGTAATTTTGTCCCCTTTTTGCTTTTTTTTTCTCCGCTGAGAAAATTCGCGCGTTTTCCGGTATTTAGATAGTAGAGGGGCATCAGCCCCGATACCGGAGGATTTACCATGTCCAGACTGCTTTCGACTATCCTGGCGGCATTTTTCGTAGCCTGTGCCGCCAGCACCGGCCGCGATCCGCTGCTGGTGGCTACAGAACAACGTGAACGCCTGAAACCGCAACTTTCGCCCGCGGGAGGTAACTATTACGGCGCCATCACTGTGAATGTCGTGAACTTTCGCAACGGCCTGGAAATTGTGGACGGCCCGGTAGCATCGCCGCTGCAAACAGCGGCGCTGTCTGTCACCGAAAGTGGCACGCTGACGATTCGGGATCTCAGCGATCCTGGTCTGTCCTCCACGGAGAAGTATACCATCGTCAGTGAGCTCTCTGCACCGAAAATTCTTCCGCCGGCAGGCGAGTATACCGGCTCTGTTCTGGTTACCGCGATTACGGATATCAGAAACGCACGCATCGAATTCTCCACGACCGCCGGCGCATCCGGCACTTATGATCCTGAAACGGGAATCATTCTGGCGCAGAGTTGCGAACTTTCGCTGCGGCTCTGCGCGCGCGAAAGTTGCGGCCCGTGGCTCAAGGCGAATTACAGCATTGTGCAGCAGCGCGCCGCTGAACAGGCGGTTGCCACAAGCGACAACGCACGACTGCTCGCGACGCTCGCGCAATCAGATTACAACCAGAAAACCTCCGCGGGGCTCGCTGCGCGCATGGATGAGGCAAAGCTGCGCGTGATCGCCGATGGTTCTCTGCTGAGCGACGCTTCGCTGCGCAGCCGGTTTCTGGCGCAGCACAACGAATCCGCTGCGGCAAATGCCTGCACAACGATCGCGCGTTATCTGTATGTGCTTGCAAGGCGGATGTCAGAGAGCCGGTTGTCTTATACTGTGTTGCCGGATTTTGCCGACTACTACATCCGCCACATACGCAGCGGAGATATCGCTCAGGATAACGAAGGCAATTTTGTATGGATCGTCAATGGCGCCAATCTCGTGACCCCCTATCTCGCGGTCGAACAGTTGCATGCATTTGAATACCAGCGCGGCGGTGACTATCCTACGGATTTCAGCCTGTTGCAGCCGATCTATTCAAATAAACCTGCGGCCGCGCTGCTGCGCGATGGAGCCGGTGCAACGGTCGGCACGCACACCTTTGCTGCCGTGCATACCGAAGCCGGTTTTATCATGCTGGATACGTATTTTGCGCCGTGGAACAGCCTCGAAGCGCGCTCCACGGCCGGGTTGGCCTGGCCTTATGGTTACCGCTTCGGGCCTTATGGCTCGCGCTTCCTGCATTACACTTATGGCTATTAGACCTTGTCCCGATATGGCGCACGCTGTGCGCCTGCCCGGCAAGCAAGCCTCAATTAGACTTGTAGCGGTGTTTCGCAGGCCAAGCCTGCCTTGATGGCTAACTGGCGCACCAAGTTCACCCTACCATTTTTTGCCGTTCTGGTGGCGGTTTATGTTTCTGATCTCTTATCCAAGCTATGGATTCTCAAGAAATTCGCCGTGCAGGGGCAAAGCGAACCGATAATCGGCAAGTTCCTGTACTTCACGCTGACCCGCAATGAGGGCGGCGTGTTCGGCATGATGCAGGGCCACGCCTGGCTGTTCCAGATTCTGACCGGTTTTGCCATTGTCTTTCTTCTCTATTACTATTACCGCAGTGCCGAAGGCTCGAAAATTTTCACGCTGGCGATTGCCGCAATCCTCGGGGGGGCGCTGGGCAATTTTACCGACCGCTTTTACGGCAACACGCCGGGTGTCGTGGATTTCATCGACGTGCGCTTCGGCAATTTCCGCTGGTTTATCTTCAATATTGCCGATGCGTTTATCTGCGTCGGCGCATTTCTGCTCGCAGTAGCATTCTACAAGTTTGAAAAAGCCGAAAAGGCCGCCCGGCTTGAAGAAACGCAGGGCGAGAAAAAGGTCTGATATGCCAGCAACATTAATCGTCGGCACGCAGTGGGGCGACGAAGGCAAAGCCAAAGTCATCGATTATCTCGCGAAAGAAACCGAAATCGTCGTGCGCTATCAGGGCGGGGCCAACGCCGGCCACACCGTCAAAGTCGGGGATGACAAGTATATCTTCCGCCTGATTCCAAGCGGAATCCTGTATCCAAAGACCATCTGCGTGCTCGCGGGGGGCATGGTGATCGATCCCGACGCGATGTTCCAGGAAATCGCCGAACTCGAAGCCAAGGGGGTAAACCCGATGGGCAGGCTGCGCATCGCCGACAACGCTCACCTGCTGATGCCCTACCACAAAGAAATCGATGTGCGCAGCGAAGAGGCATCGGGTGTGCACAAAATCGGCACGACCAAACGCGGCATTGGCGCGTGTTATTCCGATAAGGTTAACCGCCAGGGCATTCGCATCGGCATGCTCTACAGCGACGAATTTTTTGCCAATATTCTGCCGCGCCTTGTGGAGCAGAAGAATAAGCTGCTGACGCGCATGTACGACGCACCGACGGTAAATTTTGCCGAACTCAAGGACAAGTTGATGGTGCTGCGCGAAAAAATCCGCGACATGATCGTCAATTGCCCCTATTATCTCAATATGGAGCTGGCATCGGGCAAACGCGTGCTGCTTGAAGGCGCGCAGGGCACGATGCTCGATCTCGATTTCGGCACCTACCCCTACGTCACGAGTTCAAATCCTACGACGGGTGGTGCGCTCACCGGCAGCGGTGTGTCATTCCGTTACCTGAAGAGCGTGATCGGTATTGCCAAGGCATACTCGACGCGCGTGGGTGAGGGTCCCTACCCGACCGAAGTTTTCGACGAAGAAGCGGAAATCCTGCGCGCTGCGGGCAATGAATTCGGCAGCGTCACGGGGCGCCCACGCCGCTGCGGCTGGTTCGACGTCGAAGTAGTGCGCCACGCGGCGCGCATCAACGGGCTTTCCGCGATTGCGCTGACTAAGGTCGACGTGCTGGATAAATTTAAAACGATTAAAGTAGCCACAGGTTATGAACTTAACGGCAAACGCGTCGATTACTTTCCGTCTTGCAATGTCGGCAATGTCAAGGTCATCTACGAAGAATTCCCGGGCTGGAACGAACCAACTTCGCATATCACGAAGCTCAAAAACCTGCCAAAGAACACACGCAAATATATCGATGCACTGGTAAAATATTGCGGTGTGCCGATCGCATGGGTTTCAGTCGGCCCAGGTCGCGAGAACACCATTGCGATCAAGTGAGCTTTAGCGGGTGACCGTACGGGAACTTTTCACCTATCGCATACTGACCATATCCAACGTACTTTCTCTGTCCCGGATACTCGGTATACCCGCTCTTTGGTATATTCTCGCCCACCCGCACGACATCACCCGCATCCGGCTATATACTGCGCTGACCCTGGCCTTCATGACGCTGACAGACTATTTCGACGGCTACCTCGCACGCAAGCTTGGCCAGGAGACCCCGCTCGGCCAGTATCTCGACCCAATCGCCGACAAGATTGTGATTGTCGCAGGACTCTTTCTGCTCGTTTATTACCGCGACTACCCGCTCTGGGTGACGCTCATCGTTGCCGTGCGCGAGATCATCGGCACTGTCGGCGGCGGTTTTCTGCTCATCCGCCGTAACGTGCTCGGCAAACCCAATTATTGGGGCAAAATTGGTGTCGGATTAATCTCGTTATCGGGACTTTTTTACCTGTTCAACTGGCCATACCGTGAATACACGATACCGCCGCTGCTCTTCGTGTTCGCCGGCGGGATTTTCGCTTATACGAAAACGTACGGACGCACGATACTAAAGGGTAGTGATTCCGATTAAGCTGCCATTTCTGTTTGCGGCCGCAGTGCCGCTGCAAATCTCATTTCTGGGAGCCCATGCGGTCCTTGTGCTCTATTTTCCGCAAAAACGGTTCGAACGCGAGGCTTTGCCGCTTATCTATCTCGCGGCCACCTACGTACAATGGCTGTTATTTTCATTTTTCATCTCATGGCGCACCAAAAAATACCGTGTACCGATCGTGATGCATCTGCCGCATCTGTTGAGCTTTCTGCCGCTGATTCGCCACGTCATGATTGCAGCCGACCCGGGTTCGGGGATCAACCGGATCGGCGCGGCACACGATGTGGCTTTAGGTGCCAATCGTCCGGAGACTGACGCAACCAGCCTGATGCTGGCATGGGTGCACGCGGTGGCCTCACATTCCTTCTCGCTCGTCGCCGCGTGGCTTTGGCAGCTGCGCCGCGCGTACGAGGCCGATCTGACAGAAAAACGCGACCTGATACCGATCGCCATCTATGCAATTATGGCGTTCACCACGCTCGTCATCTACGCCGGTCTCGATATGAGTTTTGCTGCGGTGAATGCCCCGCTCGCAGTGGGATTGATCCAGCTGCTGCTCAACGTCGCCGTAACAGGTCTGCTTTTGCTGCGCGAGACGAGCCGCATCAGCACTCTGACGCTGATACCGGCTATCGTCTTTTCGCTGGTGAATGCCTCGCTGCTTTTCGATAAGGCGCGCGCCGAGATGGGTGTCGAGCTGGCGCTTGCCGGCGCGACGCTCACGCAGATTTTCTCGCTGTATGTGTTTTTGCACTACAGCCGCATGCGGCGAACCTCATAATCCCCATCCTGGGGATTAAAGGGAATTACCCAGTCGCAGTACGCCGCGCGGGCAGACCGACATACAAAGCCCGCAACCCACGCAGGACGCCCGCTGGATATCCACACCGCGCATTGCGTAACTGCGTACATCGATACCCATCTCGCAATTCGTCGAACAGTTGCCGCAGGCGATGCATTGCCCCCCGTTTGTTTTGATTCTGAAGCGCGAAAAAAGTACCTGCAGAATGCCGAGAATGGCGGCCTGCGGACAGCCAAAACGGCACCACACGCGCGTGCCCATCAGCGGGTAAAAGCCCGTGCCGATCACTCCGGCAAATCCGGCGCTGATAAAAAAGCCGTACCAGCGTTTCATCGCAAACACCCACTCGGCAAAGCCGTCATGCACGGCGCGGAATTCGTTCACAAAAATGAGGACCGTCAAAACAACCGTAATCGCCAGAATGCTGTAGATCGTGATACGCTCAATCATCCATGCGCGTGCCGATTTGTCCGACAGCTGCCGGAAAGGATCGCCCATGGTATTGGCCAGCGCACCGCAGCCGCAAACCCATGAACAGTACCAGCGCTTACCAAAAAAATAGGTCAGCACCGGCACTGCGACGAATGCCATCATCACTGCCCACAGCGCCATCGCGCGCGGGTAGTCAGAAAACGTCGACGGCAGAAAATAATCGAGTTTGAGCGGCCAGAAGTAGCTGAAATAGAATTCCTTGGTATTAAAATACAGCAACAGGCCAGGTAAAATGAATGCCAGAATCGTCTGCACCGCCATGACTGACAGCGTGCGTATTTTTTGGTAGCGGTCGTTACGCCAGCGGTGGTAAAAACGAATCCCCATCAGCACAACAAGCAATGTATAAAGAAAACCGTAAAGAAACCAGCGGTCGGCGTCGCGGCCGCGCATCGCGTGCGATAGCGGCGTAAGCCACTGCGCGGCGCTGTCAATGACCGCCGAGGTTGGCTGAGCTTTGATTTTGCGCAGACGGTCGACGAAAATGTGGTTTTCCGGCGCGAGTCTTGCGTGGTAGCTGCCCGGATTTTTTTTTGTCGCCGCCAGGCTTTCGGCGATGTAGCGACGCTGTTCTTTCAGACCGTACGCTGCTGCGAGGCCGCCCTGTTCCGCGGCGGCAATTTTTTTATCGAGCGGAGCGAAAATCTGATTCTGTTGCCGCGCTGCCCACAGGCTATCGATGTCGTACGACCAGTAAAGCACGACGTAAAAAGAAACCAGCAGCAGAGATACCATGACAGCCAAAATACCGCGCCGGGTGAGACTCAGCCACAGGCGATCTGACGCAGCGCCTATGAACCGCGCAGGAGATGTCATACCCCCCGTCATACCTGAGTCTCTATCGGCTCAAAATTTACCGCCAACGGCTGCGGCAACCTCGCGGTGAACATGTATTCGATTTTTGGTTCGCGATGATCAGCAACGCTCAGCCTATAACGCATTAATGTCTGCGCAATTGCCACCTGCATCTCCATCAGAGCAAAAACATTGCCGATGCATCGCCGTGGCCCGGCGCCGAACGGCATATAAGCCTGCTTCTGCTTCGGTTCGGGATTTTCTCCCAAAAAACGTTCGGGTTTGAATTTTTCGCTCTCACTCCAATAGTCTTTGTTACGGTGCAGCGCAAGAATGCTGATCTGTATCTCGGAATCTTTCTTCAGCAGATATCCCTCGAAAATTTCGTCCGCCATCGTGCGGCGGCCGATGATCCACGCGGCGGGGTAGAGACGCAGAGTTTCATTGACGACTGCCTCAAGCAGCGGGCAGGCGGCGAGATTTTCCGGTGTCGGCTGCGCAGCGCCGATGCGGGCTTTGAGTTCGTCGCGCAGCCGTTGCTGCACGTCCGTATTCACCGCCAGCAGCCACAATGCCATCGCGAGCGTGAACCCCGTGGTTTCGTGCCCCGCTATGAGTAGCGTAAGCAGTTCGTCGCGTACCTGTCCTTTACGGATGTTTCCACCGGTATATTCGCGTTCCGCCTCAAGCAGCATGCCCAAAAGATCGCGAGGCTCACCGCTCGCCTCGGCCAGGCGCGCATCAATAATTTTGTACAAGATCTGGTCGAGCTCGAAGCGGTGGAAAAAGAAGCGCAGGTTTTTCAAAAAAGGCAGGTAGACAGAGAGCTTGATCGGCATCTGTATGCGCCGGCTGATGAAATCGTTACCAAAATGCACTGCTTCGCGGATGACTTTTTCATGCGCCGAAAAATCGCGGCCGAACAGGAATTTGCAGATATTCTCGAGCGCGATGTGCATCGACAGGGCTGACACGTCGGTGCTGCGGCCGAGGCCGCTTAAGGCCGCATCCGTCGTTTTCACCATCGATTCGGCGAATGCAGCGAGCCGGCTTTTGGAGAATGCCGGCTGTACCATCGATCGTTGCGCCTGCCAGAAATCTCCTTCGCTGTTAAGAATGCCGTTGCCCAGAAATAAGGCGGCCTCTTTGTAGGCCGATGCCTTGGCGTATGAACGCGGTTCCGAGATAAAGATGCGCCGGATCAACGCGAGATTGTCGGTAAAATAGAATCGCCCGATTCCGAAATCCGAATAGACGAGATTGCCATATTTCTCATGCAGCTCACGGAAAAACCGCAACGGATCTGAAACCATCGCAACATCGCCGAAAAGAATATCTTTGACGAGCGCGAGTAAGTCGGTCTCGGGTCCCGGCGGCAGTCGCGGCTGATCGGTTATAACGGTGGCAGTGTCGGACATACCGCAAAAATTGCTACCGCGCCGGTTCTGTAAAGGATTTCAGGAGAATGCACAGGCGGAGCCTCAGATGTGCATTCTATCATTATCCAAATGCCTGCAGCAGTTTCTTACCGAACGCGACGTCAAGCGCATGCCCGCCGCGCGCGCCGAGTATATGTCCCTGTATCGGGCGACCGACGAGTGCCAGGTCACCAATTAAGTCGAGTATCTTATGGAAAACCGATTCGCGCTCAAACCGGCAGTCGTTCATCGTTGTGCCGTCGGGCAGATAAATCACGGCGTTATCCACACTGCCCCCCTGCGCGAGGCCGCGCGAGCGCAGGTATTCGACGTCTTTCATAAAACCAAATGTGCGCGCAAAACCGATTGTCTCGACAAAGGTTTTTTCCTCGTACTTCAGCTGCACCGCCTGATTTTTGAGCAGCGGGTGCGGATAGTCGATGTAATACGAAACCTGAAATTCAGCCGAAGGCATGGCCACGAGATATCGTTCCCCGTCTGTCACTGAAAGCGGATGGCTGACAATCAGCGGCTTCACCGGCTCGGCGTACGTATGCAATTCGAGATCCTGCAGACAGCGGATGAACGGTCCGGCGCTGCCGTCCGCGATCGGCACTTCTTTGCCCCCCTGGACCTCGACCGCAATATCGGTGATGCCAAGTACGAAAAGCGCATACAGCAGATGCTCCACCGTCTGCAGCTGAAAACCATCTGCGCCGCCGAGTGTCACTGCCAGAGAGGTATCGATGACATGGTCTAATGAAGCCTTAACCGCTACTCGCGCCGAGCCGTTGCGGCCCTGGCGAAAAAACACAATACCATCACCGGCATCAGCGGGATAAAACGACAGGCGCGTCATTTCACCCGAGTGCAGACCGACACCCTCGTAAATACCCGGATGTTTGATCGTAGTGCGGAAGCCGAAATCCATATTACTTACCCCTGCTCTGCTGCATTGCACGTTTGAGTTTGTCTGCCCGGGAAATATCGGGTTCGAAGAAAATGAAACGCACCGCGGGAAATTCAACGCGGATTGCGCGCTCAATTTCGTTGATCTGGTCGACCAGTTTGAGTGCTGTGGCCGGCCAGCGCCTGAAGCGCGCTTTGATCGCCAGCACGATGTCTGCACCGTGATTTTGTGAGATCAGGTTCAACAATTGCAGCTGCGGAAACTCTCTGCCAAGGAATGCAAGCAGACTGGTCTTAAATTCATCATCCGCGCTTTCACCGATGATCAGGCTTTTGATCTCGGTCGCGAGCATGGTGGCGATGACAATGAGCAGCGCGCCGATTACAACCGAACCGAGCGCGTCGAAGACAGGGTTGCCGGTAATCAGCGTCAGCACAACAAAACACAGCGCAATCGCGAGTCCCAGCAATGCTGCGATATCTTCACCCACGACGACCAGAAGTTCTCCCTGCCGCGTGTCTTTGAACCAGCGGTAGAGCGAGCGGCTTCTGAGCGTGCCGCGGATTTCGCGTATGGCACCATAGAGCGAAAAAGACTCGAGCAGCACACCTGCGCACAAGACCGCGATCGCGATCCACGGGTGCGAAACGGGCGAGGGACTCATCAATTTGTGGATACCTTCATAAGCAGAGAACAAACCGCCCACTGAGAACAACAGCAACGCGACGAGAAAAGACCAGAAGTACGACACCTTGCCGTAGCCTAACGGATGCAGATCATTGGCCGGTGCCCGCGCGTTTTTCATGCCGATCAGCAGCAAAATCTGGTTGCCGCAATCGGCAAACGAATGTATCGCCTCGGCGGCCATCGAGGTCGAGCCGGTAACGATGGCCGCGGCGGTCTTGGTCAGCGCAATACCCGCATTGGCGGCGAGCGCGTAGAAAACCGCTTTTGAACCAGATGCCATCTCCCCGAAAATAAAAATCTGCATGACGTCGCGGCAACGATTTATGCGAAGCCAATCAGGCAATGTTTACCCAAAAGACACCACTGACCTTGTTGCTGACGGCTGCCCTGCTTTTACCAGGCTGCCAGAAAGCGCCGCAGATCGATCCGGCTGCCAAAGCTGCGGCGGAAATTGAGCGCCTCGCGGCGATTCTCGAATCTCCCGACCGGCAGCGATGGCAGATGCCCGAGCGCGTCATCAGCGAGCTCAAACTCAAGAACGGGCATACCATTGCGGACATCGGTGCCGGCACCGGATATTTTGCGCGCCGCTTTGCCGAAAAGGTCGCGCCGAACGGACTCTCGGTCGGCTACGACATCAATCAGGCAATGGTCGAATTCATGCAGCGCGACGCCAATCAGCGCAATCTGGTCAAGAATTACAAGGCGCACCTGATTGCCTCGCGCAACCCGGTACTCGAAGCCAATTTTTACGATGTCATATTTCTCTGCAACACCTATCAATATATCGAAAATCGCGCAGCATATTTCAAATCGCTGGCCGGCAGTCTGAAAAAAAACGGACGCATTGTGGTCATAGATTTCACGAAGCTCGAAAAAACCGACGAAGAATCTGGTGAGGTTCCTGAGAATCTGGTCGATAAAGAAATAGTCAAGCGCGAGTTCAAGACGGCGGGCCTCCGGCTCAAACGCGATCTGAAGTTTCTTCCGGCGCAGTATTTTCTCGAATTCGCGCGCGAATAGCGCATGCTGAAGATTTTTCATAAGTTACTTTCCCCGAAGCAAGACACCACGTGCGGCGATTGCGCCAAACGGGAAAAATACACGCTGTTAAACGCCGCTGCCGACACACTGCGCGGCGATTTTGCCAGCGAAAAGGTGCGTGCCGCACGACTCGAGATCTGCCGGAAGTGTGAATACCTCGCATCGGGGGCAAACTCGCTGATGCGGGCGGACCGCTGCAAATTGTGCGGCTGTTTCGTGCATCTCAAATCCGGCTACGCCGCCGCTTCGTGTGATATCAACAAGTGGTAGGAACCTTAAGGTCTGCCGCTGCCATGGATGGTATCCTGGCGGCAGACCAAGTGGTAATGAAGCCGCAGGCTTTTTACCATGTGTTCAATCGGCCATATCCAGTATGATCGCACCTTTGCACTGCGCCCGGCCATCGGCAAGCAAAGTTTCAAACTCCAGCGGCGACGGTGAAATATCCGGGCGCATGATATAGCGCCAGGCGTGCGCGTTGAATTCGCTGATGACCTGCCGCGGAAGCGGCGCTGCTGCCTGGCTCATGGCGCGCGCGAGGGCGCGGCAAATGGCAACCCACACAGCGCGGACGTCATACGTTTTACCGCTGCTCTGTTTCAAAGAAGTGGCTGTTGCAGAGATCTGCGGCGGGAAAATTTCCGTGTTCACGTTCACACCGATTCCGATGATGATGCTTTGCGGCTGACCCTGAATACGCTCGCAAAGCACGCCTGCGAGTTTGCGTCCTTCACAGTAGATATCGTTCGGCCATTTGATACGCAGCCGGTTATTCTCCGGCAGCGCCTTCAGCAAAGCCAGCGCGGCAATCACGGGCACCGTCGCCGGCGCTGGGTTGTCAAAGCGCCACAGAGCAGACATCATGAGGTTTTGGCGCGTTGCGCCCGAGAACCAGCTGCGCGCAAGACGCCCGCGTCCGGCAGTCTGTTCGTCTGCCCTGACAAAAACAGGAGCTTTGAGGTGCTTTGCCTCACGTGATAACCAGCTATTAGTAGACTCTACCGCACCGAGTTCAATGAAGCGGGACAAAATATGCCGGCATTAATCAGCCAGATCGGCTTTTTCCCACATGAAGTAGCGCACAAAAAAGTAATAGAACAGCAGCGGGAATATCACAATGAAAAACGAATGGTCCGTGGCCCAGACCGCCAGCGCAACGGTGATGCAGGTAAAGACGAAAAAAGCCCAGAAGGCAAAAAACCAGCGCGAATAGATGGCGGCAATTGCCTGTGGCATGCCGTGCAAAGCAATCATCTTCACAATGCCGCGCCATGCCAGTTCGTTCGGTTTGCTGCGGTGGATCTGTACCGAGTAAAAGAGCCAGGCCGCAAACGCAACGACCGTCAGCACGAGAAAAACCACCACCAAATATTTGGGAACCGGCATTTACAGAGGAGCTTTACACAATCCGCGACAGGCTGCAAAGACAATTCAGATGCAAATTCCTTTGACAGCGCATTTTCCATCCCGGTTCTGCGTGTATGAATAATTTCAACGCGTATCTCGCACAGGGCATCGGCGCGCTGCCGAGCTCGCTTGTCTCTGCAATACTGATTATCATCTCGATTCTCATGCTGACCGTAGCACTCGAGCGCGGATATGTGCTGTTCAGGGCCAATGCGCCGCTGCTGGCCGAAGAAGGCCGGGCTCTGATTGCACTGATTAGCGCGAAGAAATACGACCAGGCACGCGAGTTCTGCGTCGGCAAGCTGCATCCGGCATTCAGGTCGATCAGCCGCATTCTTGAAAACCGCTCGTCGTATGAAGATATCAACACTCTTGCACGCGAAGAAATTCTCGCCGAACAGAACGCGCTGGAACGTTTCACTTCGTTCCTCGGCACCACGACAACTCTCGCCCCCATGCTGGGTTTGTTGGGGACAGTTACGGGTATGATCAAGGCATTCAGCGCCTTTGCACGCGCTTCACAGCAGTCAAACCAGCTGACCGTGGGTATCCATGAGGCGCTGATAACCACCACGCTGGGTCTCATGATTGCGATTCCCGCCCTGGTGTTTTTCAACTATTATGTCAAACGCACCAACCAGCTGATGGACGAATGCGAAATGCTGGTTGAGCGCGCGGTTAAAGAACTCGCCTGATATGCTGCTGAGTCACCGCAAACGCCTCACTCTGCGCACAGGCATTGAGCTGGCACCCTTTGTCGATATTCTGTTTCTACTCGTGACCTACTTTCTCATGAACGCCACTCTCGCCAATAACCCATCGATCAAAATCGAACTGCCAAAATCGGACACTTCGCAATCCGCAGACACGCAGCCGCTGACAATCGTCATTAATCAGGAAAACCAGATCTTTGTGAATGAAAAGAATGTCTCTCTGAAAGACCTCGGCCGCGAAGTCGTCGCCCGCATCAAAGATAAAGAGAAAGACCAGGTAATTATACGCGGCGACAAGAAATCGTCATACCAGATGGTTATTTCCGTGATGGACGAGCTCAATAAAGCCGGCGTCACACGTTTCAACCTCGCCACCGACCGCTAAATGCCCGGCTGGTTACGCTCGTTGAAGAAGTATGAGCTGTTTTACCGCTTTACTGCCGTACTGTGGGGCTTTGCGGCGATCGTCTTCTTCAAAAACGTCCTCGACAACTACTATCCGTATTACCGGCGTTTTTTTCCGCTCTCACAGCTGGCGCTGATTCTGTTTGCTTTGGGTTTTGCGTCAGCGGCATTTTACCGCAAACCGCAGATGCGGAATTGGCGCAGTTGGCTGTACGGACTGCTCGTCACGACGGTCTGCCTCGCCGCTCTCACCGTGCCCGGACATTATCTCGGACATGAACGCTCGTTGCTGCTTTTAGCCGTCCCGCTTTCGCTGTTCGCGGGTCTGTTATGGTTTGAACTTACGCGCCATTTTTTTTTCTACCAACCGGCAAAACTATTTCTGCTTGCAGGCGCCCTTATCGCGCTGTCTGTCTCGCGGTTCCTGGAGAGCATCTATACGCCGGCTGCCGTTGCGGCTGTGGCCGCGATTTTCGCACGCCTGCAGGCGGACAAACCATGGGTAGTCGCGCATGAGCGACTATTGGGCATCAGACAGCTGATCGATCTTTTGCGTTACCTTTTTCTCGCTCAGGCATTCCATTCAACTCTGGGCCCGAATCGCGCCAACCTTCTGCTCGTGCTGCTCATTTGCTCACTGGGCCTGGTACTGCCGCAGCTCATTCGCCTGTTCGGCGCGGTCAGACCGCATATCCAGCAGGGATTGCAAATTTTACCTATCCTGTTCATTGCGCTCGCAGTCTTGTTCAATTTCATACACTATACTTACTGGGGTGCGACCGCATACGCCCTGCTCGCCATTTGGGAAGCGGTTTACTTTTCGAAAGCGCACGAGGTCTATTTGCGCCGCGAAAAGATTCTTGCGGGTGCGGCCATCGTCGCGGCAATATTCGCCTATTATATATCGACGGACTGGCTGCAGATTATTTCCGGCGTGCTCGTGCTATCTGTGCTGACCGGAGTTCTGGTTTATGTCGCCAAGAACTGGCGCAAGACCATCACTGCACTTTTCATCATTGCCGTCGGCACATGGATATATGCGCTGCAGCTGAAATATTCCAATTCTGTCACGCGCGAGATTTTTCGCTTTCCCGTTCTGCGCCTGCACCAGCCGCATTTGCCCGATACGAACCTGATTCTCAGTATGCTGGTCCTGCAGAAAAATACGGGCAAACCAGTATTTACGAATATGCTGCCCGATTCGCTGCTTGCCGACAGTGCCTGGCGCAGCGAACGCATTGCCGCTTTTGATGCAGAAGCGGCGACGCTGGTCATGCGCCTCGCGTACCGCTGCTCTGTACTTAAGCTCGATCAAATCTTTGTTTTTGACGAAGCGAGCCTCGGCGTCTATGCAGAGCCCTCAGCGCTCATCACACTCAAAGAAATGCTGGAAAATTTCCGGCGCTGCGACATTTACGTCGCCGACGGCAAAACCATGCGTTCGGTTCGCAACCTGTCACAGACATACCAGGTCGATGCAAAGCTGCTGCAGGCCATATCCAGCGACGATGCGGCGAAGCTGTTGAGCGTGGCGCGGGCGGAAAAACAGCAGGATCTCATGGCTGAGGCGCAGGCGTTGTATGAGCGCGTTTTCAGCTTTTACAGAGACGATCCGCAATTTCTGCGCGAATTATCGGCGCTGGCCGCCGCGCGCGGGCACATTGAGCGGCAGATTGAGTTACTGAATTTGCTTATTAGCCTCAAAAAAGACAATATTACCTACGATAAGAAGCTGCTGATGGAACTCTATGCGATCAAACGCGACCGTAAGAAAAGCTCGGCGCTTGCTTATGAAATACTCAGCAGCGGCAGCGAATCGCCGTTGGCAATGTACGTGTTCTTGCAACGTCTGTTTTCAGAACCATTCGACCGCAACGAGATGCAGTCGCTCTACCAAAAGGTGGCGCAATACCAGCCTAAAACCGACCTCGAAGGCATCAAATATGCGGGCCTTAAGCGCAGCATCGAAGACCAGCTGAAACAGAACCCGACATACGACAGAAAATTCCAGGACGAGAATCACAGGCAGGAATTCATCACTTTTCCGGAGTGAGTAGCAAGACAAAACATTAACCGGCGCCTATGGCGCCGGTTAATGTTTTGTCTTATTCATTCTGTCAGAGGCATCACGCAGAAATTTCTTTTCCTCAGCGGTCAGGCTCTTCATGCCGTCGCGCGAGATCTTATCGAGAATCGCGTCGATTTTTACTTCGAGGTTTACCACCGCGGCAGATGGCGATGTGCCCGACTTTGGCGCTGAGGATTTATTGCGACGACCCAGACTGCGCAGGGTTTCACTCAGGCGCAGGAAAGGCCTGTCGAGTCTTGCGGGTTCACCGCCTGAAAAAAGCAATATTAATCCGCCGGTGATCAAACCGCCAAGATGGCCGGCGGCTGCCAGCGCAAAGGGCGCCGAGGACACTGCATAGAATATCGCAATGAGCCCGGTGATCAGCGCAACAAATTTCATGCGCAGCGGGAACAGAAAAAAGAACCAGACCTGACGGTCGGGCCAGTAAATCGCATAGGCGATGAGTAGTCCCAGATTCACGCCGGTCGAGGTGGTGAAGATGTCGTTCTGCATCAGCGGAAACGCGGCAGCGAGTCCGAGAAAGGCAAAACCTGCCCCCAGCGAGCAATACACGTAAAAGCGCAGAAAGACACTGCGTCCCCACCGCTGCTCGAGCTCTGAGCCGAACATCCACAGCGTCAGCGCATTAAACAGCAGCTGGAACGGGTTGGCGTGTACCAGCGTACTCGTCAACAGCTGCCAGACTTCGCCGCGCTGGAAGATGTTGTTGTAAGTGAGTTCAAACACTCGCGCGAGCGATCGCTTGTTCATGATCGCGGCTTCGAGAATAATGGCGGTACAAAGCGCGATCTGCATCCAGATCAGCCGCATAACGGTCCAGGTGGCGCGGGGAGGAGAGTACATTTTACTGAGTTTGGGTTTTTCGCACGAGCATCATGTCGTCAAGCTTACCCCAGAACATGAAGCCGTCGCCGCCACCGTCTGCCGACCCTTTGATCTGGTCGGCAAAGTATTTTTTGCCATAACCCCACAATCCGTCTTTCATTGAGAAAGCCTGAATATACGGACGAATGATGAACTCACCGCGCGCAAAAAAAGTCCCGCGCGAAAGCGCCAGAAGCAACAGCTGGTACGCCCGCTCTTCGCGCGGCAGGTGCCGCATGTAGTCGTCGCCAAAATGAGAGCTGTAATGCATCGGCGCAATCACATCGAGCACGCGACCGTAGACTTCGAGGTCCTGCCCGATTGCGCCCGGCACGCGGTACATGCCGTTATAGCCGTAGATGTCGGCGCCGACCGGCAGGTGCGTCGACTGCCGCACACCGGTCAAAAAATTTTCAAGCGCCTCGGAATAGTAGTAGTCGGCTTTTTTATGCGTGAAACGGCAGCGCCCGACGGCCCCGTCGGACGGGAAACGGATATAATCGAGCTGAATTTCATCGACACCGCGCTCGGTGAGTTCTTTCATCATCGGCGCAAAATACTCGCTCAGAAGATTCGGGTTATAAGGGTCGATCCAGCGTTCTTTGGGCGTACCCATCCATTTGCCGCCGCCGGCATCCATAATTGCATATCCTTCGTGGGCGAACAGCTTGGCGTCTTTAAACACCACCAATCGCACGATCAGGCGTTTCTTGATCGCGTGCAGCTGCTGCGCAACATCGGCCATCTTGTACAGCGGCCGCACCGCACCCAAGGCTTTTGCCAGTGGAATCTCCGAATCGTAGCGGATGATCCCATTATCGTCTTTGCCGTCGATCACGAGCCCCGTCCAGAAATCGCTCTTCAGTTCGGTCAGCACCTGTGCCTGCCGTTTGTTCCACGTGTACGCCGAAGCGTACATAATGCGCTGGCCCGCGGCATTTTGCAGTCGCTGTTTTTTCTCGGCGGTCAGGCTGCTGTGAAAAGCCGTGAACGACAGCTGGTTGCCGTCGCTGTCGATAAATGCATAACCGGCAACCTTATCGCTGACGATCGCCGACTGCGGTGTAAAAGTCCAGGCAGGATTTAACGCACTGCCCGACCAGACACCGCGGCGGCAACTCATCACGATTTTTTCTGCGCTGACCGCACTCAAAGACTGGCATTCGTCGAACTGCTCAGCGAGGCCATTGACGGCAATATTCTCAAAACGCTCACCGGTTTTTTTGCGCAAATAGAGCCCCGGCCGCGGCCCCATGACCACCAACACGCCCCCGTCGGCAAGTTCGCGCACTGCCTGCACTTCTTCGTAGATAAAATGCGATTTGCTGTGCGCTTTGCCAGGCAGACCTGCGTTGCGGCCCTTAAAGTTGAGCGATAGCGGGGCTTTGCCGGCGATCGCATTTTTCAACTGCGCGGCGTTCAGCGGCGCTACATCGAGACCGTTCACGGAGGTTCCCAGGTAAATATTGTTTTTGCCGATATGGATCGCGGTGAAAATCACCGAGCGCCCTTTGTTCGATTTGACTGGCTGCCATGCCTCGATACGCCCATGCGGGCTACTCGGCACAGGCTCCTTATCGGTGCGCAGGAGTATTTCATGTTTGAGCGTCAGAAAATTTGCAGCGCTGTCAAAGGCATAGACCTGTCGCTGGTTGGCTGCATCGGTGAGCATCGGAATTGCGACCGAATTTTCTCGTACCCAGTTTTTGCCGCCATCGAGCGAAGCATAGACACCGCGGTTGGAGGTACCCACGAGCAGGCGTTCGGGGGTTGCAACCGCGGCGGTGACGGTTGTGTAGGGATTATGCGCAGTGGTATCGAGTGAACCATTGCGCGAGAGCCCCGCATCACGCAGCGCAAAGCCGCTCTCTACGGCAAAACCCGCGCGGAAATCATTGTTAAATTTGATGATTGACTGCGCCTGCGCTCCACTGCACGCAAGCTGTATGCCGGATGCAATTGCGAAAGCCAGTATAGTAACGGTGTAGATCCGACGCCTGAAACGAGGTCTCATTTCGCGGTAAAACCCAGCACAACGAGCTTCAGCGCAATCAGCGCCATGAGTGGCAGGTAAACGAAAGCCACGACCGGGCGGTAGTCTATCATGAGGTAGCGTGCAATCAGCGCGACAAAGCCGAGAAAGAAAATAACGCCGGCGATCACCACCGCGCGCGCGACGCGTTTATGGTTTACCGGGCTCAGGAAGTTGTTGAGCACTTCGATCTTGAGAGTTTCGCCGCGCGTCAATGCGAGCGAGCCACCGATGAGTGCCGCAACGAGCATCAGGTGTGAGGGGTATTGTGAGAGCGTATCCACTGCCCCGACAGACCATGAGGTCGAAGAAAACATGCGCAGCAAAATGATTGCGAGCGAGGTGAGAACGAGTAGAATAACTGCCGCCGCGGCTATGGAAAGTTCGATCCGGCGCAGAATAGACATGGGGCCAAACGCCTTGTGAAGCGGCGCGGTAAATTAGAATTTGCGGCCTGTCTCAACTCACTACCGCGGCTCAATGGCAGATGAATACACGACAGCCGCCGGGGCGCGGGATCTGTACGGAATCGACGACGCAGAAGCAGCAGAACTGAGCAGCAAGGCGCGCGAACTCAGCGCGTTTGACCCCGCCAAAATGCTCTCGCTCAAAGAAATCCGGGAGCTCGATGAGAAGTATGTGCTGCAAACCTATGCGCGTATGCCCGTCGCATTCCACTACGGTGCCGGTGATCGCCTTTATGACACCGAAGGCAAGGAATACATCGATTTTTTGAGCGGCATCGCTGTGACCGCTCTCGGCCATGCGCACTCTGATCTCATAGCAGCGCTGACTTCTCAGGCGGAAATGCTGTGGCACACCTCGAACCTGTTCTTCAACCAGCAGCAGGCACAACTCGCACGCGCGCTGGTCGAGATTAATTTCCCCGGCAAGGTATTTTTCTGTAACTCAGGCACCGAAGCCAACGAAGCCGCGATCAAGTTCATGCGCGCGCATGGGCAGGCAAAGCAGCCGGCGCGGCAGAAAATCGTCGCACTCAAAGACGGTTTTCACGGCAGAACGTTTGGTGCGCTGTCGATCACGGGGCAAGACAAGATCCAGAAAGGTTTTGGCGAGGTACTGGGACATATCGAATTCGTAGAAATCGATGACATCGCAGGCCTGTCGGCAGCGATCGATAACACCACCTGCGGTGTCATTATGGAACCGGTGCTGGGTGAATCCGGCGTAATTCCGCTGTCGGCAGATTTTTTAAAGATCGCACGCGCACGCTGCAACGAAGAAGGCGCGTTGCTCTGCTTCGATGAAATACAGATCGGACTCGGCAGAAGCGGCCACTACTTTGCGTACCAGCACTATGGCGTGATTCCCGACATCGTCACCATGGCCAAAGGACTCGGCGGTGGTTTTCCGATTGGGGCAATGCTCGTCGCTGAAAAATATGCGGGCGTTTTCGAAAAAGGCATGCACGGTTCGACCTTCGGCGGCAACCACCTCGCGACTGCAGTGGCATACGAAGTGCTGCGCACGATCGAGTCAGAGAAACTGCTCGACCATGTAAAATCGAGTTCGCGCTACCTGATCGGACTGCTCAACAAACTCAAAGAAAAATATCCCGACAAGATTGTCGAAGTCAGGGGTCTCGGGCTTCTGATCGGCATCGTCATGAAAGATACGATCGAAGCGCGCCCGCTGATTGAAAAAGGTATTCAGCATGGCCTGCTGATGGCGCGCGGCGGCAACAGCGTGTTGCGTTTGGCGCCACCTCTGAATGTGCGCAAAGCCACGATGGATGCAGCGGTGCAAAAGCTCGACGACCTGATCGGCGCGATCTAAGCGAATCGTTTTGCCGACCGTCATTAAAGTTCCCCTTGCAGAGCGTGCGTATGAGGTGAAGTACCTCGAGAGCATCTCTGCCATAGCGCAGCAGTTACCCGCAGGCAAAGGGAAAGATTTTGCCCTGATAGACGCGGCGGTCGATAGGCTGTATGGCAAAGAATTCCGCGCGGCATTGCCAAAAGTGGGTTTCATCCGCATTGCTTCGGGCGAAGGCAGCAAAAGTTTTTCATCGCTCGAAAAGCTGGCCGATAATCTCGTGCGCTCGGGTGCCACCCGGCAGACACGGCTCATCGCAATTGGCGGCGGTGTCGTCGGCGATCTGACGGGTTTTCTTGCCGGCGTATTCATGCGCGGTGTGGATTTTTTCCAGGTACCGACGACGCTGCTCGCGATGGTCGATTCGTCCGTCGGCGGTAAGACTGCGGTCAACCTGAAGTCGGGAAAGAACCTCGTGGGCGTTTTTCACCAGCCGAAGGCAGTTTTTGTGTTGCCGCAGCTTCTGAAAAGCCTGCCGCTACGCGAGCTGCGCTGCGGCCTCGCCGAGTCGGTCAAAACCGCGCTGATTGCGAACGAGAAACTGGTTGTGGCTATGGAAAAACACAGCTACGTAGAAAAGAGACGCGATATCGATTTCCTGGCATTTTTAGCGGCCGAGTGCATCAAGATCAAGGCCAACATCGTGGCAAAAGACGAAAAAGAGACCTCGATCCGCGCATTTCTGAATTTTGGCCACACATTGGCGCACGCCATCGAAACCCGTGTGGCCTACAAGGGCGTGCTGCACGGTGAGGCCGTGGCCGTGGGTATGCGCTTCGCCACATTGCTCTCGCGCCGGCTCGGTCATTTGAATAAAGCAGCCGAGGGTAGGATTTCGGGCCTGCTGCAACAGTATTCCCTGCCGACGACCCTAACCGCTCTCAAAACCGGCAAAGC
>CAYHJO010000021.1:0-32592 GCA_964356715.1 uncultured Turneriella sp.
GAAAGATTTTTGATAATCGCAGTCTCTTCGGGGCAGTTCAGCGCATCCATCGCGCGCTTGAGCATGTTGTCGAGCTCCCAGCCATTGGCTTTTTCGATCAGCTCACCGAGTTCGCCCTGGCGCTCGATCGCTTTTTCCATGTCATCGTCCGACAGATCGCTGCCGAGGCTTTCGCTCACTGCTTCGTATTCTTTCAGCAACGCGACAACTTCGCCCGCGCCCTCTTCGACAATCTGCCGCACCGTTTTGCTGTCGTCGAGTTTTGGCTCCTGCTCGAGGTAGCCGACCGAATAACCGGGAGAAAAGACCACTTCGCCCTTGTCTGGCTTCAGCACACCGGCAATAATTTTTAATAACGAAGATTTTCCCGAGCCGTTCAGACCGATAATGCCAATCTTGGCGCCATAATAAAAAGAAAGATAGATATCCTTCAGAACCTGTTTATGCGGCGGGTAAACTTTGCTGACACCCACCATCGAAAAAATAATTTTTTTGTCGTCTGCCATACATTTGTGCGCTTATTTGCAACCGCAAATAAGCGCTTCTCCTATATTGAATTTTCGTCGCGCGGTCCGATCTCCGGCTGGTTAGGCACCTGCGGTGTCGGCCCCGGCCGCAGGTTTTCAGGCGGCGTAATCTGCATCGGCGGTCTTTCACCGATGCGATCGATGGTTGCCTCAAACGGACGAATGGTAAATGAAACCGCAAAGATGGCCGCGCAAAGAATCGCCAAATACTGCCGGCGGCGGTCGAGCGGCTGCCGCGTCGTGGCCTGATTCATATCAAAGTAGAGCGGATTATGTGCCTGTCTGAGTTCCGGGTGCTCGACACCAAGATAAATGAACATCAGCACGAACGCAAACCACATCGGGTAATACAACGCCATAACGAACAGGCACGCCATGAAGATGTAGGCGATGTCACGCTGACGGCGCCCGAACAATGCATAGGCAATCTGGCCACCGGAAAGGGAACCGAGCGGAAATAAATTAATCGCGGTAAACAGAATGCCGGCCCAACCGGCAGCCAGCAGCGGGTGCACGGCAAGATCATAGCCCTGCGGCATGTCTTTCATCAGACGCGCAATCCCTTTGAGAATAAGAGGATTTTCAAATTGCGGCGCTCCCGCCACCACCTCGCTGAGCCAGGTGCCGAGCACAAGGCATGGCACAGAAAGCACGAAACTCGTCACCGGCCCCCAGAAGGCAATATCAAACAGCGCGCGTGTCGGCACGCCGACATTCGCCGTGCGCGTCACAACACCAAACGTACCGAACGGCGAGAACAGCGGCATCGGAATAAAAAACGGCAGACTCGCGTAGACGCCGTACGATCTCGCCTGCACGTAGCGCGCGAGCGCATAGCCTAATAAAATCACGCTGAGCGCCGTGGCATAGATGGCAGCATCGGTGTAGCGGTCGGCGGTTGCGGTGCGCGACGAAAAATTGGTGCCGGCAAGCACCAGCGTTAAGACCGTCAGCAAAAACAAAATCAGGTGACGGCGGCGCGTGGCGACATCAGTTTGTCTGATTCCATCGCGTATAACAAAGAGGTTGCGTCTGATTCGTTGCAGCATATCAATCGATGAGTTCCGGCAGGCCTTTGCGCCTGGCTGGCTTGCCTGAGGATTGTTTTTTACTGACTGACCTTTTTTTCGGCCTGGTCTGTACAGAAACTTCCATAGCTTTTGTTTCCAGCGCCTGCGTTTCCTGCATGGTTGGGTAATGCGGGCGTTCGTGGTAGGTGCTCACCAGTACGTCGAGGAATGCCTTGCGGATCACATCCAGATCGCCCAGCGTTAGCGGAGCTTCGTGAAATTGCTCTTCGCTGATTTTGTTTTCGATGATGCGATCGATAATCTGGCGAAATTCTTCGGGTGTCGCCGATGCCGCAGTGCGCGAGGCTGCTTCAACGCTGTCGGCGATCATTGCCACGGCGGTTTCGCGCGTCTGCGGTTTCGGTCCCGGGTATTGAAAATTTTTCCGCTGCAGAACACCGCCGCCGATGGTTTTTTCTTTTAGCTCGAGCGCTTTATGATAAAAATACTGAATCGTTGTGGTGCCGTGGTGTTCGGGAATAAAGCTGATCACTTTTTCGGGCAGGCGGTTCTCACGCGCCATGGTGATGCCATCGGTCACATGTTTTATGATCATGTGTGCCGATTTCAACGCTCCGAGCTTTTTGAAAGCTTCCGAGGTCGGGTACAGGTGCCGGTTTTCGGCGTAAAAATCGGGGTGCACCATTTTACCGATATCGTGGAACAGGCAGCCTACCCGCGTAAGCAGCGTGTCGCCGCCAAGCGCGCGCACTGCCGCCTCGCTCAGGTTTGCCAGCATCACGCTGTGCGAGTGCGTCGATGGCGCGATAGCCGCCATGCGCGTCAGCAGCGGATGGTTGAAATCGTTGAGCTCCATCAGGCGAAACGGCGTCGGCAGATTGAAGATGAATTCAATGAGCGGCAACAGGCCGAGCGTCAGCAGAATACTGAGCACACTATTCACCAGCACTGCAGCGACCTTCAGTTCGAAGTTTCTCGAGGCGGGTGCCATCAATTCAAAACCAGAGACCAAAAGCAGGTTCGTGATGGCGATAATCACGCCGCCTTTAAACATCTGCGTGCGCTTGTGCATGCGCGTCGAGGCATAAAGACCCGAAATAGCCGAAGTCAGCGCCAGCATCAGGCTTTGGTTATCAAAGCCCGTGAGAATGTAAGAAAATATCGCCAGAAAAATACCGGCCGAAAGCGCAATACGCGCGCCGAAAAATTGTCCGGTCAGAATACCGAAGAAACCGAAAGGCACGAACAGCACGAAGCTGATATCATACTGCCTGAGCGGGTTCACGTAGCGTATCGCCAGTTCCGTTACGAACATAAAAGCAAACAATATGTGCAGAATATGGTGCGAGGCATAGTCACGCATCTGCTCATAGGCAAAACGCCAGGTAAAATAGGAAATCGAGACAGCCAGCACTCCCATGACAATAAAAATGCCGAAAATCAGCGACCCGTTTCGCCGCCGGTGGTTATCTCTGACTTGCTCGAGCAGCGCCACTTTTTCCGTATCGATAAGATCACCGGCGCGCACCAGCGTCGTGCCGCGTTTGATTGGTTTGTAAACCGGGGTTACTTTGTCCGCGGCCTGCTGCCGCCTCAACTGTGTATATTGCGGATTAAAGGTGATATAGGCGTTTTCGCGCTGCAGCTCGCGCAGCCGGCCATAGACGACGCGCAGCGTTCCGGCTGAAAAATCGGCATCCTGCAGTTGCGTCTTGCGCACCATCAGGCGCGGCGACTCTTTGAAATGCAATTGATCGGAAGTCCAGACTGTGTCTGCAATTTCGCGTGCGCTGTTTATGGTGCGCACCTGCACACCTTTTTCCGCGGCTTCATTGAGAACCTTATCGTCCGGCGGCACCGCGAGAAACCCTGTTTCATGAAAAGCCTTTTCCGCCAGCGCGCCGGCCCGGCTTTCAAGAATTTCGATTTTCTTCTCGCGCACCAGAGCTTCGAGGTCTGCGCGCAGATACGTGCCGCCGGCAAGAAACGGCAGGCGTTCTTTCAGCAGAGCGACGCGTTTATCTGTCGGCTGTCTCGCAGTTTCCGAAACAGTGCGCGCAATCCACAGAAGATCGGTCTTGAGTTGCTGCACCATCTTTTCGTAGATTGCATAGTCGCGGTCAAAGGCAGGCCTCTCGCGCTCGAATGCATTCTTCTTCAATCGCTCGGTTTCGGCCGGGTCGGCGATGCGTAAATCCATGAGCGCTTTGACATCCTGTTGCGCGATATCGCCTGCTGCCAGTCTGGGCAGTTTCTGCATCAGCGGTAACGCCAGCAGAGCAACGGAAAGCAGAAGCGTCAGACCATAGGCGACGAGCGTAATTCTTTTTATCTCGCCGAGGCCGCGGCTTTGCGCGAGGTAGCGGTTAAGACTGACCGCCAACGCCTGGGCGCGATGGTAAAAACCAGATCGCGCCATCGACGACTATTTTTTGGATTTGCGGCTGAGTTCCGCGAGCAGGTTTTCGTGGCCTGCCAGTATTGCTTCGACTTCGGCCGCATTCAGCGACTTTTTATCGTGCAGCTGGATGAGCAGCTCGCGCAGAAACTTCTGTTCGCTGGCCGCGTAGTCAAGCAGGTACTCCTGAGCCCGTAGAGTCTGGTGCAGATCTTTCATGCGCCCGGCCATCAGATCGAGCGTGTTCTCGCGCACCTGCTTTTCTTTGTTCCACTCTTTTTCGATTTCGTCGCGGTATTTCTGAACGTTTTCGAGCGCCGAACTGATATTGCGCTGCTGGTACAAAAGCTGTGCCTCGAATTCGCTGAGTTTCTCAAAAGCCTGAGCGCGGATTTCGGTATTCTGCAGTTCGTCGGTTGTGAAACGCAGAATGCTCTCTATGCGGGACAAAACGTCGTTTTCGGAGTATTGCCCCTCTTCTCCCTTACCCTTGTTCTTGGCTTCGGCCATAAGCGATTCTG
Organism: uncultured Turneriella sp.; assembly: GCA_964356715.1. Lineage (GTDB taxonomy): Bacteria > Spirochaetota > Leptospiria > Turneriellales > Turneriellaceae > Turneriella. The sequence continues at coordinate 4,478 of CAYHJO010000021.1, forward strand.
CAAAGTATTGACGTGAGGTCAAAAAAAATAACATTGCGGCCGTTAAGGCTGTAGTTCCCCCATGCGAGAAGCGCCCCCCATTGATCCCAAGCTCAAAGCTGCAATAGATTCGGCCATAGAAAAAGAGCATTTGGTGCGCATTCGCGCCTACGCGGTCATTTCGGCCACCGAAGCGGGTCTCAGCTATATCGTTGAAAGCATTTTGAAGCGCTATAACCGCGAAGACATGCTGGGGCCGGTATACACCTCTGTCAAAGAACTGTCGTTGAACGGCGCCAAGGCCAATTTTAAGCGCATTCTGTTCGAAGACGAGAAGATCAACACCGAAGACGACAGCGAATACGAACGCGGCATGGAGCTGTTCAAGAACCAGCTAAACGAGCATATGGTGCTCGAATATGGCAAGAAGTCTAAAGACCGCAAATTATATGTCGATATCTTCTTCGATTTTAATACAGACCGCCTGATCGTCGAGGTGCTGAATAACCGGCCGATCAGCCAGAAAGAAGACAAACGCATCCGCGAAAAATTCCACACTGCAATGCGCTACGACGACATCGCGCAATTCTACATGGAAGGTGGCGACAGCTCCGAGGGTGCCGGTATGGGCATCGTGCTCGTCACGATGATGCTCAAAGCGCAGCAGATCGATCCGCACCTCTTTACCATCCGTTCCGATTACCGCGAAAAAACCCTCGCTAGGGTGGAGTTCCCCCTGCACGGCGACTACCAGCCGCAGCGGCAGAGATTCATTACTGAATCGAATGCTGAATTGGTGTTGAGCGTCTGATTCGCCGGGTTTCGATACGCGCGGTTGTTGAGTAGCCCGAAGGGCGTATCGAAACACCGCGCTACTCAACCACCGGCGAACTACATATTTCTCCGATAACTCCCACCGACCTCATACAGTGTCGATGTGATCTGCCCCAGTGAACAATGCTTCACAGTTTCCATCAGCTCCGCAAACACATTGCCTGATTTGAGCGCGACGCGGCGCAGCGAGTCGAGCGCCGTTTTGCTTTCGGCAGCATGAAATGTGTGGAAGCGCTCGAGCGATTCGATCTGGCGCTTTTTCTCGTCATCGGTCGAGCGCATCAGTTCGCCGTGGTAATATTCCGTCTCTTCGCTCAGGAAAGTATTCACGCCGATAATCGGCAGCTCGCCTGAACTTTTCAGTTTTTCGTAGTAAAGACTCTCTTCCTGAATTTTATTGCGCTGGTACATCGTCTCCATCGCGCCGAGAACGCCGCCGCGGTCTGAGATGCGGTCGAATTCCTGTAAAATCGCTTCTTCGACAAGATCGGTGAGCTGCGTGATAAAATAGCTGCCCTGCAGCGGATTTTCATTTTTCGTGAGGCCCAGCTCGCGGTTGATAATCAGCTGTATTGCAATCGCGCGGCGCACCGATTCGGGTGTCGGTGTCGTCACGGCTTCGTCATACGCATTGGTGTGCAGGCTGTTGCAGTTATCCATAATTGCGTAGAGCGCCTGCAACGTCGTGCGGATATCGTTGAATGAAATTTCCTGCGCGTGCAGGCTGCGCCCCGAAGTCTGTATATGATACTTCAGTTTCTGCGAGCGCACATCTGCCTTATAGAGATTGCGCATCGCAATCGCCCAGATGCGCCGCGCAACACGGCCGATCACGGCATACTCGACATCCATACCGTTAGAGAAAAAGAAACTAAAATTGCGGGCGAATGCGTCGATATTCATGCCGCGGTTGAGATAATACTCGGCAAGAGTAAATCCGTTGGCGAGAGTGAATGCGACCTGCGTGATCGGGTTCGCCCCTGCTTCTGCAATATGGTAACCCGAAACGCTCACCGAATAAAAATTCGTGATATTGTTGTCGATGAAGAACTGCTGTATGTCGCCCATCATCTTCAGCGAAAATTCCGCCGAGAAGATGCAGGTGTTCTGCGCCTGGTCTTCTTTCAGAATATCAGCCTGCACAGTGCCGCGCACCTGCGAGAGTGTCTTCGCGCGAATGTTGTCATACACCTCGCGCGGCACGACTCGATCGGCAGAGACACCCAGAAGCGCAAGCCCGAGATTATTGTGGTTTTCTGGCAGCCCATCGCGGTATTCAGGCACCGGAATATTTCTTTCCTGAAAAATCTGCCCGATCTTCTGCTGCGCTTCGGCCAGCTTGCCTTCGCTCTTCAAATACAGCTCAATCTGCTGGTCGACCGCTGCATTCATGAAGAACGCGAGCACCGTCGGCGACGGGCCGTTGATCGTCATCGACACACTGGTCGTCGCTGCACTCAGATCAAAACCCGAATAGAGCTTCTTCATGTCATCGAGCGTACAGATCGACACCCCGGCATTGCCGATCTTGCCGAATACATCTGGGCGTTCGGCCGGATTCTCGCCATAAAGCGTGATGGAATCGAACGCAGTGGATAACCTGGCAGCATGCTGGCCCTTGGCGATCAGATGAAAACGGCGGTTGGTGCGCTCGGGCGAACCTTCGCCCGCAAACATACGTGTCGGGTCTTCGCCCTCGCGTTTGAACGGAAACACGCCGGCGGTGAAAGGAAATTCGCCGGGAATGTTTTCTTTGAGCAGAAAACGCGTGAGCTCGCCCCAGTCCGAAAAGGGCGCCGGCGCAACTTTGGCTACCAGCGTGTCGCTGAGCGACTTCACGCCGGCTTTGACAATGACCTCTTTGTCCCGTACTTTATAGCTAAATTGTTCCTGTGCATAATCGGAGCGCAGTTTCCCGATCGCCTTGAGCCCGGCCAAAAGAGTCGGATCTATCGCTTTGCGCAAATCGTTGTACCGGGAAACAATCGGCTCCACTGGTTGAGCTGCAGGTATTTCGAGGGCTTCGCCCAGCGGCCGTTCGGGGTTGTGCCCGAGTTCGCCGAGTGTGGTGTAGAGCGACTGCAGCCTGCGCGCGAGATCTGCCTGCTTTTCGGCATTCGCGTGGTGCGCGCGCACCGCATCGGAAATATCAGACAAATAACGCGCTCGCTTAGCGGGGATAAAATCGTCTTTGACCGAAACGGATTCGATGACCATCGCGGGCGTCAGACTGGCGGGCAACAATTGTTTTCCCTGCAGCAGTTTCACCAGCGCAGCGAAAGCTTCGTCCACGAGTTTGTCGCCAAAGCGGTTGGCAATCGTCGGGAATATCGGGAGCTCCTCAACCCCACCCCCTTCCCCAACCCAATTAGGGGAGGGGTGCAGGGGAGGGGTCATCTCTATACCATGGTTCCGGCGATACTGCTTGCGCACCTGAATCAACGCGTCTTCGGCCCGCACGCGATCCGACTTGTTGATGATAACCATATTCGCGTAGTCGAGCATCGCGATCTTTTCGAGCTGCGTCGCCGCGCCGTATTCGGGTGTCATCACATAGACTGAAAAATCGCACAGGTCAGTAATCGCGGTATCCGACTGGCCGATACCGGCCGATTCGATCACAATCAGGTCAAACTGTTCGCACCTCAGGTACCCGAGTATTTGCCGCAGGCTGGGAGAAATCGCCGCGTTATCGGTGCGCGTCGCGAACGAACGCATAAAGATCTTCCCGTCGTTGACCGAGTTGAGGCGCAGACGGTCGCCCAAAAGCGCGCCGCCGGTTTTGCGCTGTGTCGGGTCGACGGACAGCAATGCGAGGCGCAGCTGCGGATAGAGCAATTTGAACCGGCGCAGAAATTCATCGATAAGAGAAGATTTTCCAGCGCCGCCCGAACCCGTGAAGCCGAGTACTGCGGTTTCTCCTTTTAGCCCATGATTTAAATCATGGGCTAAAAGTCCGGATTCAATTGCGGAGACGTTTCGGGAAAGAAGATGTCCATAATTAGCAAGTAGTTCCTTTTGCCCCGGGTTTAAACCCGGGGTCATAATAGGCCGCGGAGACTGCGCCGCCCTCGCAATCATATCACGAGCCATGCCGTCGAGACCCAAAGCCCGACCGTCGTCGGGCGAGTAGATGCGCTCGACGCCGTAAGCCATCAGGTCTTTGATCTCGCTATCGATGATCACTCCGCCGCCGCCGCCGAAGACTTTGATGTGCGAGGCGCCCGCCTGTTTCAGCAGATCGATCGTATACCTGAAATATTCGTTGTGCCCGCCCTGGTACGAACTTATGGCGATGCCGTGCGCATCTTCCTGCAGGGCAGCGATCACCACCTCATGCACCGGCCGGTTATGACCGAGGTGAATAACCTCTGCTCCCTCTCGCTGCAAAAAACGGCGGATGATATTGATCGAGGCGTCATGGCCGTCAAATAGCGATGTGGCTGTTACAAAACGCAGGGGAGCGACTGGGGTCATTTTCCTTTGAGTTTCCTCTGGCGTTTGCGCAATATTGCCTTGTATGGCGGCAGCAGCACGCGCCAATTAGTGTAGAGATAGCGCAGACCCGAAATGATGGTGATAATGGTCGTGATCAGTAATAAAAAATACGGCACCGATTCGGCGAAATACTGATTGCGTTCCGCTTTCGGAATTTCCTCGGACTTGAAAGACTGTACGGCTTTCAGAAACATGGTAGTGGCGATTTCGAAGTTCTTTTTTCCCTCTGCCTGACCCGCGGCATAAGTTGCCCCGATATCAAAATGCAGCGAACGGATCACGAGAATAATGAGGATCAGCCCGATCGAAAACATCTGAAACATGGTCTTGGCTTTGCCGAGTCGCGTGGTGCGAATCTCCGCGCCTTTGCGTATGGCGAGATAGCGCATGAGAGTCACCAGCATGTCGCGCAAAATAATGACAATGACCATCCACAGCGGCACGGCAGAATCGAGTAAGATAAAGATAACGAGCGTGGCAATGACCAGGGCTTTGTCGGCCAGCGGATCAAGAAAGCGGCCGAGAGGCGATTCCTGGTTCCATTTGCGCGCGAGGTAGCCGTCGAAAAAATCCGTCACCGAAGCGACGAAGAAGATGGCCAGTGCAATAAAACGGTCGCGCGGGTGCTGCGATGTCAGGTAATACAGAAATACCGGGATCATCACGATCCGCATTATGGTGAGAAAATTGGGTAGGTTGAGCCACGCCAACATCGGGTTCAAATGTGTTTTTGAGACGTTTGCTCAAGACAATTTCATACGAGGCTTAGGCGAAATGCATGACCGGTTGTTGACTTCCGCGCATCTTCTGTTTACAGCCTGCCTGGCGCCCCGGAAATGAAACAGGTCACGGTAATGAAACGCATCTTTGCGCCGTTTCTGCTGCTCTTATTCACCTTTGCCATGACTGACGCCTTCGCCGTCGCCGACCACCTGACCCGCAACTTACAATGCCCGAAGTGCAAGATGAAGATCGAGAACAAGGGCGCCTGCCCCTGCTGTCTCAAGAAAAAGCCACCCAAAACGGCAATCATCCACGACCCATGCGCCGATGAAGAAGGCGATTTTACGCTGCACTTCGATCGTCTGTCGGCCGTGTTGATCGACAATACGGACTTTCTGCCTGTTTTGACTGCTTTACTGCCCATTCCCGCCGATTCACCTGTGGCGGGCACCTTTGCCGATATCCCTTACCCTCCACCCCGACATTAACTCCGCCTGCGGGTTGGCCTTCAACCTGCAATCAATGCATCCCTGAATTCAGGGAATGCCGCTCAGCGCGGTTATACTGCGCAGAGTAAAGATAAATTTAAGGAGTTATTATGCGAAGTATATATGCTATATTCATTCTCGCAGCATTGCTCTCAGCCGGCGACCTGTGGTCGCAGGGAACAGAGAAAGCGAGCGAACCCAAAACAGAAAATCCGCCGACAGAGAAAAAAAATCCTGCTCAGGCGGATGTCAAACCTGCCGAGCCGGCAGACGAGCAGCGCCTGCCCGACGTGGTAGTCACCGCCAGTAAAGAAGAAGAGCCACGGCGCGAAGTGCCGATGGCGATCGGCGCTCTGCCGATGGCGACACTCAAAGACGTGAAACCGATCCATCCGTCTGAGATCATGAACCGTGTTCCGGGTGTGTTCGTCAATACGACGAGCGGCGAAGGGCATGCGACGATGATCCGCCACCCGATCACCACCGGCTCGGTGTACCTATACCTCGAAGACGGTGTGCCATCGCGCTCGCCGGGTTTCTTCAACCACAACGCGCTCTACGAACTCAACCTGCCGCAGGCCGGCACAATCGAAGTCATCAAAGGCCCCGGTTCGGCGCTCTATGGCAGCGATGCGATCGGCGGTGTCGTAAACGTCCTGACGAGGCCCGTCACGCGCGATCGCGAAATTGACCTCAGCGCCGAATACGGCGGCTTCGGCTGGAAACGCATGCTCGCGTCGGTCGGCGAAAAATTCGGCGACAATACGATCCGTGTCGATGCGAACATGACCGATTCGAAAGGCTGGCGCGACGGCACAAAATACAGCCGGCAGAGCGGCACGCTGCGCTGGGATTTTTCAGAGGGACGCCATCGGCTGAAGACAGTGGTGTCTGGCTCGAATATCGACCAGCAGTCCGCCGGAGTCGCGCAAATTAACCAGTCGGACTTCGACAACAACCCGCAGGTGAACTATATGCCGATGTCATACCGCCGTGTGAAAGCCGTGCGTGTTTCGTCGCAGTACGAACACGACTTTTCGAATGCTTCGATGCTGCGCATGACGCTCTATGGCCGCTATAACGAGATGGCGCTGTTACCGAACTACCTCGGCGGCGGCGCCACTAACCAGCTCGAGAGCAATCTGCGCAATACCTCGGTCGGCTTCATGCCGCGCCACCATCTCGAGATCAATGCGTTCCGCTCGAAACTCATCACCGGCGCCGATTTCGAATATTCGCCCGGCGCGTTCAACGAATGGGGCTTGTCGACCACCAAGTCGGGGAGCTATTTCACCTCCTACACGACCAATGCGCTGCAATACGACTACGCGGTGAAATTCTATCAGGCGTCGCCGTATGCGCAGTTTGAGACATCCCCGCTGACGCAGAAGCTGCGCATCAATGCCGGAGCGCGCTATGACTACATGGGTTATGCCTACAGCAATAACCTGACGACGCTGCAGACCGGTACGCTGCGCCGGCCGGGCGATGCGAACCCGTCGTATAACCACCTGTCGCCCAAAGCCGGCGTGGTGTTCGACCTGATCGAAGAGCTGAATTTTTTCGCCTCGTACCGCCACGGCTTTCGTGTACCGACGCAGAGCGATCTGTTCCGCCAGGCGGGTTCGAACAACACAGTCGGACTGCAACCCGTAAAAGTCGACAGCTACGAAGTGGGCATTCGCGGCTCTACTTTAAAACAGCGTCTACTCTATGAAATGACCGCCTACTATGCGCGCAAGACCGACGATATCGTGAGTTACCAATACACCGATGCCGCAGGCGCAGTGCAGCGCGAAGTGCAGAATGCCGGCGCCACCGACCACAAGGGCATCGAATTCGGTCTCGAAGCGGAGATCTGGAAAAAGGTGCTTTCGCTGGCAGGCAATTTCACCTACGCCGAACACCGCTATGCCAGCTGGACCAACAGCGCGGTTGTCTACGACGGCAAGCTCATGAGCCTGGCCCCCAACATGATCTCCACAATTTCGTTGAAGCTCCGGCCGTTTCCCGGGATGCAGATCGAATATGAGTGGGTGTATCTCGGCCGCTACTTCATGGACGATGCGAACACTACCGAATACGCCGGGCACAATTTCTTCAATGTGCGCGCCAAATATGATGTGAACGAACGCTTCGGTGTCTTCGCGCGCCTGCATAATATCACCAACGTGAAGTACTCCGACTATTCGACGCGGGTGACCGGCGGCACAGCGCTCTATGCGCCCGGCGAACCGTTCTCGGTCATTGGTGGCATGTCGTACAAATTATGAAACCAAAAAAAAGCAATTTGCTCGCTGCGGCTTTCACCGTCCCCGTAATTATTTGCGGGGTATGGTATTGGCAGAGTCGCGCTCACCAGCATAAGCACGAGAAAGACTCCGGCGAAACGAGTTTTGACATCTATGCAACCGCCAGCAAGATACACATGCTCGTGTTGCGCGAGCATGGTTCACACCAGAGCATCGTGTACCGCCAATTTGTCGCGGGTGAGACCACGCGCGAAATGGTGCTGCCAACCTCTCCCAAAGATAAAATCATCTCCCGGCGCTCAAACGATGTGCAGATCGCAGCGACGGGCAACCATCTGCTCGCCGCCTGGCAGATTGCGGGAACTGGTTATGCGCATCGGGGTCCCATTCGCACGGCAGAGTCGTTCGATGGCGGGCTAACATGGCGGCAATCGGCGCCGCCGACGGCAGGCAACCACACCGACGACCAGGGCTTTTTTGATATAGACGCCGATAACCGCGGCGCCTTTCATATCATTTGGCTCGACCGCGCCGAAAATTCACCGGGCAGGCGAAGCGCTGCGAAGGGTCTCAGATATGCCATGCTGAGTGGCAGCAGATGGTCTCAGCCACAGACCATCGACGCCGAAACCTGCCAGTGCTGCTGGAATCGTTTAAGCAGAAATCCGCAGGGCGAACTTTTCGCGCTCTACCGCAACGCGCGCCCGCGCGACATGGCGCTGGCAAAATTCGACGGCAAAGCCTGGAACAAACTGGGCATCGTCGACGGCTTCGGCTGGAAAGTCGAGCTGTGCCCGCATGCGGGCGGCGGCCTCGCTGTCGACCGCGGAAATACGTACGCTGTCACCTGGACAGGTCTTGAATCTTCTGTCGGCTGCCATCTGACGCGCAAACGCAATAGCGAAACGGCATGGCAGAAGCCCACGAAATTTGGCAACGCTTCGGCGCGCAACGGCGACATTGCGCTGAGCGGCGCACATATCGCCGTCGTGTGGGATGAATTTGAGGGGAACAACCGACACGCAAAATGGATGCGGCTTAACAATTCAAACACCACTGCGTTACCCGCGGCGCAAACACTATCATCCGGTGCGGCGGCATCTTACCCGCGCGTCGTGAGCGACGGCATGGATTTTTTTGCATTCTGGACAGAAACAATGAACGGCGAAGCGGTAATTCGCGGGAGGAAATTATGACCTGGCTTAAGGAAGTTGTCGAATACGGCATGGTGGGATTGCTCTTTGCAATGAGCTTCTTTTCCGTGGCAATTGCGGTCGAACGCTTTCTCACGTTGAAGAAAACACAGATCAAAGATTTTACGAACCGCAAAGCGCTCGAACTCGCACTGACCGACAAACTGCACTACATGGCGAGTATCGCGAGCAACGCGCCTTATATCGGTCTCTTGGGCACCGTGCTCGGCATCATGATCACCTTCTACACCATGGGTTCGGAAGGTGTGGTCGATTCGAACCGCATCATGATCGGACTGGCGTTAGCCATGAAGGTCACCGCACTGGGTCTGGTCGTCGCGATTCCGACGGGGTTTGTCTATAACCTGCTGCTAAGAAGAATAAAAACACTGCTGATGCAGTGGGATATTATGCGTGAGCAGACGCCTGCCGGCGCTGCGGTCAAAAAACGCGCACTCAGGAAGAGTGCGCAGCATTCTTCCTGAGTGCGCGGGGATTTTATGGAAGAAAAAGAATTCGATTCGATGAATATTCTGCCGCTGGTCGACGTGATGCTTGTGCTGCTCACCATTGTGCTGACTACGGCAACCTTCGTCGCCAAAGGTCTCATTCCGGTAGAACTACCCACGATTGAAAAATCGGGCACCAAAGCGCATGCCAGAAACCAGAACACCGTGATCGAAATCTCGCGCGAAGGTGAAGTCTACGTAAACACGATCCGAAAGTCGCTGCCGGACCTCATACCACAATTGCAGTCCCTGCCGAAGGAATCGCCTGTCGTGATTCGCGCCGACAAGCGCATACAGCTCGATCTGTTTTTGCAGGTGCTTGCCCGGCTCAAGAAACACGGTTTCAGCAATATCAGCGTGCAAACGGAAGAGCCCGGATGACCGCGATCAGGAAAGGCTTTATCACCGCCGGCGCAATCCATGGTGCGCTTTTGACGCTTTGGCTCGGCTATGAGCTGACAGGAAAAATCTACCGCGAGAATCTGCGCCTTGATTTCACGCTAACCACGACTACCAGTGCCGGCGGCAAATATGTCCGCGCGGCGGAGGCGAGTGCCGCGCCAGACGCAGAGAGCCATGAATCCCCTGCCGCACCTGCTGCGCCCCCGCCCGTCGGCCCAGCGAACGGGTCAGGCACCGAACCCGGCGCTGCGTATGCACACCAAAACCTGTCTTCGATATCGGGGATGATTCATGGCAAAGTCTACTATCCGCGCATCGCGCGCAAGAACAACTGGCAGGGACGCGTACTCGTTCAATTCGTGGTGGGTACAGACGGCAAAACGCACGATGTCGCGCTGCGCGAAAGCTCGGGACACCATGTACTAGACGAGAGTGCGCTGGAAACCATCCGCGATCTCGACAGCCTGCCGCGGCCACCGCTGCCGGTCGCGCTGAGCGTACCGGTGCATTTCAGATTGAATTAGCGCTATTCGACGCTGCTGGTAATCACGTTCACGTTGCGGAACAGCAGCAGTTCGCTGTTGTTTGCCGGTGCAATCCCGGTTTTACCCGCGTTTGGGCGCGGGGTCGGCTTCAGATCGTCCGGAGAAAACAGTTCCAGCTCGTTATTGGCCACGGGAAACTCGCGCGGTTTCGTAGCGTCGTATTTGTCCGTGATCGACACCCAACCCGAAGGCTGAATGAACACCTGCAGGTATGTTTTGGTCTTCTTCGCATCGAGATCATAAAACACCATGCGCCGGCAGGGTACGCCGAGCGCACGCAGTGAGCCGCAGCGTACATCTTCGCTGAGCGTGGCCTCGCGCTTCACGGACGAGACTGCAAAGATCGGGTGCTTGCCTTCGTTCTGGCTGAGCCATTGCCTGCGCACCGTATCGATCGTTGCCTGCTCGGCTGCTGAAAGAGCCAGCTTATCGAGATAAGGCCGCACCGAATCGGGCAATTCCGGATTTTTGAAATAGATTTTGACCAGCGCCGCGTTGAAGATATGCGTCAGATTGAAAAGCGTCGCCTGAAACTGAAGCTTGAAAGCGCGTTTGCGCTCGTTGCTCTTCTGATCGATGACGATTTCTGCGGTATGCGAACCGTCCTCCCAGCGTCCGAAGCGCGTGAACGGATCGGCGCGCAGCCCCGTGACGCGCTGGTGCGCCGTCACCGGCAAGACCGCATATTTGAGCGACATACGCGACTCGCGTGCCCGTTCTTCTTCGCTCCATGGCAAAATCAGAGCCAGTTCTCCGGTGAGCGTGAAGTTTCTGCGTGCCGCGGCAACATAGTTTTCGGTTTCAATAAAATCGATCGAACGCACCTGTCCCGGGCGTGCGACATACATACCGCCGTCGACAAACGTTATGCCATAACACGACTCGGGCAGCGGCAGAAAGCTGATCTGCTGTCCGTCTGAGGGTGAAAGTTTGTAGGCTTTACCGTCTTTGGCGACCGCCCAGAGATATCCCTTATAGAACGTCATACTGCGGATATCAGACGTCACCTCGGGTGTGAACGAACCGAATTGCATTCTGTCGACGAGATGCACCCGGTAGATTTTCTTATCAGCCCGGTTATATACATAGGCCTGATGCATATCGACCGCTATCGCGACGGGGTCGGCAATCCCCTTCAGCGGAATTTTGTCGACCAGATCGCCGTTGATGGGATTAATCACGTAGACATAGTTAGGCGCCACCGTGACAATATTCGGCGCCCAATACGCAATGTCACGCACCTCATAAGACAAAACCCGTGTCGCAAGTTTTTTCTTCTGCGCGACATCGTACCCCGTGATCTCGCGCCTCTGCGCATCGGCGATCCACAGTATCTGCCCGTCATGCGCCAGGCCAAGCGGAATTTTCGTTTCAAGCTGCAGGTCGTCGGCCTGCATTGCGCCGCCGGTCGCGTACAAAATCAGACCGACAAATAGTCCATGAATTAATTCATGGGCTATTTGTCGGATGCGCTTATTCATCATTTCTCCAGTTTCAATTCAGCGGCACTCTCTGGCCGCAGAGCTGATTTTTTCGCATAGATATCCTGCGGCCCGCACAGCAGCACGGTAAAATTTTCGGGTTTGTAGTACGTTTTCGCCACGCGCAGCACATCCGCCTCGGTTACTTTCGAAAGGTGCTGCACATAGTCGGGCAGATAACTCTCAGGCAGGCCATCCCACTTGAGCTGCAAAAACAGTTTCATGTACTGCACCGGATTTTCAAACAGGAAAACAAATTTGTTTTTGAGTGAAAGTTTTGCCTGGTTGATCTTGTCGGTCGATACAAATGCCTCGGGCTTCGCGAGAATATCGTCGATCGCCGCAATCACGTCAGGCAGATTCATGTTTGCGGTCTGCGTGAAGAGCATCACCGACCCGGTGAAGTCGTCGGTTTCGAAAGTCGAATAGGCGCTGTAGGCCCAGCCTTTTTCTGTGCGGATTTTCTGCGTGAGATATGAGTTGAACGAATCGCCGCCGAGCAGAAAATCAAACACGCGCAGAGCATAATAGTCGGCGTCGGTGTGTTTCATTCCCGGTGCTTTGTAGACCACGGTCGTTTGCGGTATTTCTTTCGGCAAAAGACTCATCGTATTCGCTTTCGCAGACGGTTTCACGTGCATTACATTCAAATCGACTTTCGCTTTCGCGTCATAGGCCAGTTTGCCGAAAGTTTCTTCGAGCAGTTTTTTGAGCTGGCCTTCGTCGAACGCGCCGGTGACCGCGAGGCTCAGTCTTTCGCCGCGCCACATTTTCTGCTGCCAGGCGGCAAGATCGGTGCGGCTCACATTCTTCACCGTGCGCGTGGTCGCATAGCGCCCGCGCAGAGTATCACCCCAGAACAGCTTTGTCATGCCGAGCGCTGCCCATTTACCGGGGTTCTCATCGCGGCGTTCGAGTTCCTGCAGAACGCGCTTGCGCAAAAGTTCGAAATCTTCGTCGGCCAGCCGCGGCGATTGCAGCACGGCGAACGCCTCGCGCAAGTCGCGCGCAAAATAGTGCGACATCGAGTTCAGTGTGAACGCAGAACGCTCCGCCCCGCCATGGAAAGTGAAGCCCGAGGCGCGGTCTTCGAGGTATTGCGAAAGCTTATCGCGGTTGAGTCTTTCCGAACCCGAAAAGACCACCGTCTCGCCCCACAGACCGTGCAGGCCCAGTTTGTCGTCGCTCACTTCGAAGCTGCCGCCATCGACATATACCTGCAAATGCACCAGCGGCACCTGCGAGGCGGCAAGAAAATACACTTCAATGCCGTTCGCGAGTTTGAATTGTCTAATCTGCGGAATCGCGGGTCTTGGCATTTCTTCTTTAATGTAATGGTACCATGAACGGCTCTGCGCGTCGCTGCGGGGTTTGACTACGGGCGACAACGCATAAGCCGCGGAGGCTACGGCAGCAACAGAAATGAAAATTTTAGAGAATTTTTTCATGGCTTCCTATTTCGGCAGGTTCTGGTTCTTCTCGCGCATTTTGTCGATAGTTGAAGTGCTGTCGAACTTCACCGAGTTGCGTACTTTTTCAAGCGCCTCAATCTGCCGGTTTTTTTCGCGCTCAAGTATTCTGTACTGCGCCTCGCGCATGGTATCGAGCTTTTTGAAGAGCTCCATCTTTTTTTTGATGAAATCTTCCATCACGGCTTTTACGGCGGCGTTGTCGATGTACTGAATCTGTTCTCCCTGCGAAACTTCCTGCACCTCGTTTTCGCGGCCTACGGGTGAAACGGCAACCTTGCCGTGGTTTACAAACACACCGGCCGGAATGTCCGAGTCTTCAGCCTGCTCAGGCGGCTGATCGCCAGCGCTCAGAATGAATTCAGTGCCGCGCACTGCGGCGACGGTCGTTGGAGTTTTGATGGTGTATTTTGATCCCGGGGACATTTGTTTCGTGAATTTGGTATATCCGCGGCCGCCTTCGAGATCGACCGCGATAGATGCCTTCTTATTCATCTCTGAGAGATCTACCAGTTTGACCGTGCTGTAAGGCGCAAGGTGCAGCACTGCACTGGGCCCGATCTGCACGTCCATTTTGCCTTTCATGGTATAGACGCGGTCGCCTTTAAAAAATATCGTTTTGACTTTGGCGAATTCCGCCTTGCCGTCGCGCTCATAATAACATTCGCCGCTCGCGCTAAGCGCTGCGGCGAGCATTTCTTTGGGTTTTGCCTGTGCGTACGCGGCGGACGATAAGACCGACAACAGCAGGATAGAAAGTGTTTTTCGCATATTAACTCCCTCTTTCGGATGCGCACCACGGCGTGCCCAGCCCTGTTTCCAATGGATTAGACGTTTAACAGGAGGAAAAGAGGAAAAAGATCTCCCCAGGGGGTGAGAATGGGTGCCTACGGCAAAGTCGAAAATGCACCCGACGTCAGATAAGTCGTGTTAGCACCGTTTACGGTCAAAGTGCCGGTCGACAATTTGTCGCCGGTATTTCCGTAAGTGGCGTTTCCATCGGAATCAATATAGCAATAGTACTTGTAGCTGCCTCCCGGCGGCAGATAGGTTTGCGCACCACCGGTCGGGGTGCAGACACCGGCGGTGACGGTTGTGCTGACGCCATTGCCGGTAGTGCAGCCGTCGCCGCTGGCATCGGTTGCCCCGGCATAAAGCGCAATAGGCTGAGTTGCGGCGCTGATTGCGCTGGTACTCGGATCAACGACGTAACAACGGAAATTTTTCGAAGGGAAGCCGGCTCCCGAGCCAACCGCGAGGGTAAACGTATGCTGCCGGCCCAGGACATTGTTGGTATTGCCGATGCTCACAGCAGAATTGCCGTTCACGGTTACTGTGGTGCGCGCTGTGTACAGGTTACCGGCGCTGCTAAACTCAAGAAATCCGTTGGCGCCACAGCTGGCACCGGCGTTGATCGTCGTCACGGTTTCTGCGGCATATTGAATCGCAAAATACACTTCATATGTACCGTTAACGAGGGTTGCATCTGTGGTGGTCGGGCAACCATTGACATCGACGCTTTTCATCACCAGTGCGGCCACACCCGCTGTGCTCGTGCGATCGGTACCGTCGGTCACGCCGTTGTTATACTGCGCCGCCATTAAAGTACCGCTCTGAAATACCAATACGCTAAACGGTTTTTGCTGGTGGTTCGCGCCCTGCGTCGTCAGATTCAAATTGACTGTGAGGATACCCTGCGTCGCGGCCGTACTAGCGGTCGCAACCTTGTTATTAACAGGGTCAAGAACAATCGTCGACTGATCGCAGGCGGCGAGAGATAAAACGGCTGCCAAAAAGATAAATTTCTTCACGGTATGGTTCCTGTTCTCACGCAACGCACGCTCTTTTTAGGCGGCTTCAAATTGGCCGGCAAAAGTTCGGAATAGTCTTTTTGCGAAAGACTGGTGGTGCCAAAGATATAATTGAAAGCCCACGCGAGATTGTATGCGGGAGCGCTGCCGATCGACGTAGGACCGTTCATCGAGTAGTTCGTCGAAGCCGCATAGTCTTCTGCAACGGGATTTGGCGTCGGAAATATGGTTGTGTCGATCGCGTAACCCAGCGTCGCCACCGTGTTCCGCGTCGCAAGGTATTTGAGTTCGTTGATCGTCGGCGCGCGCCAACCCGTTGCGACGCCGGCGTAGTTCGCTGCGTTGAGCGAGTTGCAATAATTCAGCGCATCGTTCCAGAATAGACCGTCGTTCGACGCATCGCCGTCGTCGGTGCAGGTCGGCAGGTCATTCACGCCATGGCGGCAGCGCTGCCATGCGAGATTATTAACCGCATCGTTGACAATGTTGTCGCCGGCGGTGGTGATAGCACCGGCAGGATTCACAAAAACATAATATTGCGTTCCCGGTGCCTGCGCCGCCGTGGTAAGCGTCGCCACCCTGCCGCTCAGTGTTACAGCTGTCACTGCCAGAGCTGCATTGCAGGCTCCCGAGTTCGTCGAAACACAGTAGCGCGTAAAATCCGACGCTTCGGTTGTATTCGGAATTTTGTTAAAAACCACGCTGAGAGTGTTCGCATTCGTGGGTACGGACGAAAGCAGATTGAAAGTCGACGAGGTAAAGCCACGGAACTGCGCGGTTTTTGTGGTTAAGGGATGCGCGTAACGGACGTGCGTCGCCCCGATCGGCAGGTCAAATGCCGCCGCGGTACCTGTCGCGTCGGTCGAACCTGCTAACCCAGACCCGGCAAGCGTGCTCACAACGCCGGAGGAAATCACAACCTTCCGGATCTTGTTGCTAATCGTATCTGCGACGTAGAGATTTGTCCCATCGCTGACGATACCATAGGGCTGGTTGAACGTTGCTGCTGTACCCGTCGCATCGGTGTTACCAGGCACCCCGGACCCCGCAAGAGTGGTAACGATGCCTGAAGCGATCACGATCTTGCGGATTTTGTGGCTGTTCTGGTCGGCCACGTAAACATTGTTGCTATCGTAGGTGACGCCGCTGGGATTGGTGAATGTTGCTGCAGTACCCGTCGCGTCGGTAGATCCGGTCGCCCCCGACCCCGCCAGCGTGGTTACAACGCCCGAGGAAATCACAATCTTGCGGATTTTATGACTACCCCGGTCTGCGACGTAGACATTTGTGCCATCGTTGGTCACGCCGCTGGGGTTGGTAAATGTTGCTGCGACGCCAGTCGCATCGGTGGAGCCTGGTACTCCCGACCCGGCAAGTGTGGTCACAACGCCTGAGGAAATCACAACCTTGCGGATCTTATTGTTGGTGGTATCCGCTACGTATAGACTAGTACCATCACTGGTGAGACCGTAGGGGCTGTTAAAGCTTGCCAGAGCACCCGTGGCGTCGGCGGCACCCGGTACTCCGGAACCGGCGAGCGTGGTCACTACGCCGGTCGATATGACAATCTTGCGGATCTTATGGTTATTCGTATCTGCGACGTAGATATTTGTGCCGTCGTTGGCGACGCCGTTGGGGTTGCTGAATGTTGCCGCAATTCCAGTCGCGTCAATAGCACCGGGCGCCCCAGAGCCGGCAATTGTGGTGACCACGCCCGCAGGGGTAGCAATCTTGCGGATTTTGTTGTTGGTCGCATCCGCCACGAAGATGTTGGCGCCATCAGTCGTGAAATCGGCGACATGTAACGTGTAGAAATTGGCCGGCGGCGGCGGTGCAGCCGGCAAAGGATTGATGACGGACAGCGTCACGGTATTGTCCGTCGGGCTCGACGGTACCGCTGCATTGACTATGGTCAGCGCTGAAGTTCCCGGGCACGTCGGCGTGCCTGTCACTTCGATGCAATAGCGCGATGTCTGCGCGAGCTGCGTTTTGTACGCCGGGTCAAGCTTGGCGCCGCCAGGCAGCGACCCGTCGGCGGGCACATTGAGGATATCAAGCTTCAGCGTATAGGTCACGCCGCTCAACCCCGGCGTCGCGGTGTTGAGTGTAAAACCGGGGGAGGCAGTGTAGCCGTTAAAGGCGACACTGTTTGTGGTCAGTGCCACACCGCTCGCCTTTGTCGCCGGCGTCAGACTGCGTGCAGGTGGCGCCACAGTCGGCCCGGCGACGCAGCGCACTTTTTTCCTGTTGGAAGTTTTACGCGCCGATTCGAGCAGAGCGCCCGAACCGCCGCCGGCGCCCGCAGTGCCTTTTTTGAATTCGACGACGTACGCATCGCCGTAATAAACCGTTCCGTTCAGCAGCGCAGAAATTCCCGTCGCACTCCAATAACCCTTGGTGATCGGCGTATTCGGGAACGGCCCTTCCCACACAAAAGGATACGCCGTTGGCTGATAGCCATGGATTGCCGGCCCTTCGGGATACCCTGCTCCCGGTTCAGGCACCGTGCCGCCCGTGGTGTTGCGTGCGCCGTAATCGACAAGGCCCTCAATTTCTTCTATCGTCGGCAGGCGCCAGTCTTTGCGCCCGCCATAACCCTGGCCGTTGTCGGCCGAATTCATCGCCGAACAGGCATTCACTGCTTCGCCCCACGTAAAGTCGGTGCCGGAGTTATAGCATTTGTCACCCACTGGCTGGTATATTTGCCCCAGGCTGCAGGTTTGCCAGATGAGCGTGGTCACAGAATCTGCGGAATAGGGATAGCATGGGTCACTGGCATTACCCGTACAATTCGCGGGTATCAGGTTCTGCGGATTTGCCCCGGTGATGAAGCGGCGACCGTTGACGATACCTGATGATCCGGTGCCGTAAAGTCCCGGCCCGAATTGCGGATTCATCGGATCGACAAAACCATTTTGTCCGGCGGGAAAATCCTGATCGCCGACAGCGGGCTCTGGCGACGTCGCGGCCGTGCAGTTTACCTGCTCTTTCCACACATCATCGGTTTTGGAATAATAATAGCACGCATATTGCCCGGTGGGAACGATTTTATAGCGACCGGGATTCCAGCCGACCGTAAAGGAGAAACGCGTCGAATTGCTGAGCGGCATGTCATCGAGATTGATGAGCGTGTCGTTATTGAAATCAAAACCAATCACATTGTCTTCGGGCCAGCGCACCCAGCCCAGCTGAATGGTGAGCGTATCGTTGGCGAAACTCGTCGACGACCAGGTAAAGGTCGCACCTGAATTCGCGACATTCAGCCAGGTCAGCGAATTATTGGCAATATCGCGCACGTACGTATTGATCACGGGAGTCGTGGCCGGGTTCATTGTCATGTCAAAGATGACTGTGATTTGCGTGCCATTTGTACCCGTGACCGGTGAAACTGTGGCGCCGTCCGCCGGCGTGGTACTGAGGATCCTGGGATTCTGTTTCGCACCGCGGCCGGAAATGCTGTTGGCCGGTGGGGCAAAGCGCTCAAACCCCCCATCGCAGGCTATGGCCAGAAAAGCTAACAGCGGAAACCAGAGAATTTTATAGGACATTTGGGGAATAGTGCTCCGTAATGTTATGCATGGCGAAGAAGCCAATGTGCCAAAAATTCAGTGAACATATGTTTCTCATTTTTGATACTCCAGCAGATTCTTTTCTGCAAGATTCAGATTGTCAATCGAGCTGCGCAACAGATGCAAAAAAAATTCGGGATAAAGGCCACCGAGCACCCGCGAGTTGTGCTGGTCCAAAATGGCGAGCACCAGCGAGACCGAGGTAACCTTCATTGTTCGCAGCCGTAAATCCGACCCGGACAAGACCTCAATGTCGCCGAAAAAACTGCCCGCCGTGAACTCTTTGACGGTGTTCAGGTTCAAACCCTGCCCGACCAGCTCGGTCACGATACCATCGATGACGATGAAGATATTGCCGTCGCATTGCTGTCCTTCTTTATAGATAATATCCCCCTGACGCAGGTGTCGGTGCGGCATCGCCTCGGCCTGTACCAGCAGATCAAACACCGCTGCCTCCTTCAATCGCGCCGCGCGCAGCGGCTCTCTGCTGAGATCGCAAACCGGGCCCTGCCGCATACGCTTCGTTCACTTTTTTTATGGCGCGTGCCGCGCGTTTTGCCACCACCGCAATCAAATTAGTGAGAAAAGCCGGATTGCTCTTGGCCAGCCAGGCAAAGGTCTGAAGATCGATTCTCCCGAGTTTCGCCCCGGCAGAAATCACCGTCGCGCTCGCGGTGCGCTGAATCGCCCTGACCAACGCCATCTCGCCGAAAAAATGCCCCTGCGAGAGCGTGCGAATATGCCCGAGTCCCTGCTTGCTGATCTGCACTTCTCCCGAGAAAATGAAATACATGCAGCCGTTCGATGCATCACCTTCTCTGAACACTGCCTCGCCCAGGTTGGCCGTAAAGGGTTGAATTTTATGCGCGACGCTCATAGCCACCAGTCATGAACTCAAACCATACAGACGGACTGCGTCCTGTTTACCGCGCAGCTGAGTGGTGGGAAGGTCTTTGTAGGGTAAAACGAGATTCGCCGCGGCCCGCGTTGGCTCGTCGATGATGATATTCTGTGAATATTCTTTCGTCAGATCCTGAATACGCGCGGCAGTGTTCACGGCATCACCCATCACCGCAAACTTAATCATGCGTTCCGAGCCAATATTGCCGGCAAAAATTTTGCCGGTTGATATGCCCATACCGTAGCCATAAGGAACTTTGCCGGCAACCTCGCGCAGGCGATTAATGGTCTTCATGTGCTTATCAATCGCCAGGGCCGTCTGCACAGCATTAGCGCCGTCTTTTTCGCTGGGAAAAGGGCAACCAAAGGTCGCGAGAATTCCGTCTCCCAAAAGCTCATTGATCGAGCCGCCGTTGTTGAACACGATATCCATCAGATCTGCGAAAAGTTTACTGATGCGCTCGGCGTAGGCCTGCGGGCCGATTTTTTCAGCCATGGTCGTTGAACCGCGAATATCGAAAAACATAATCGACGCCGGCACAATCGTACCGCCGAGCTCGGTCGAGATCTCTTCGCTGAGAATTTTTTCGACGAGATCGTCGGAGAAATAGCGTTGTAGACTTTTCTTCTCTTTTTCGAGTTTGGCGTTCAGATCCTGAATCTGTTTCTGGTAGCTCACGCGTTCGAATGCCTGCTGGATTTTCATCGACAAGTCGGCAAAATTGAGCGGCTTGGGCAAAAAGTCGTCGGCGCCCGTCGACATACAGACGATACGCACCTCGGGGGAATCTTCCCCCGAAATCATGAATACCGGTACGGGAATTTTGTCGTCGGTGTCGCGAATATGTTTGAGTATTTCCATGCCAGGGTTATCCGGCAGGTGCAAATCGATGAGTGCGAGATCGATGGTATTCCGGCTCAGGTAGGCGATCGCGGCGGTCGCAGTATCGGCGGTCGCCACCTCGTAACCCCATGCCGAAATGAACGCCTGAAGCGCGAGCCGCTGAGTTTCTTCGTCTTCTACAATGAGTATTTTTTGCATTGTCCGACCTGGTGGTTTGCGCGCAAACCACGTTGCTTACCACAGGTTATTGCGATGGTTTTCATGAGCCTGCTGCCAGTTGCGCAAAAGGATGCGCCTTGATTTTGGCCAGCGCATCGGGTGAAGCATGCCGCAGCAGAATATTCTGCGTACCGCCGATATCGGCATAACAGCGCTGTGCATTTTCTTTCGCCGCATCGCTGAGCGGAATTTCGAGCAGCGCCGATGCCACCACGGCCGCGATGTATGTGATCTTTTCCAGTCCCTCGTTCAGATTTGCGTATTCGGTTGCCGGGGAAATCTCCATCAGGCGCTGGAAGATATCCGGCAATTTCCATGCTTCGGCTGCGCGTTTACCCAGCAGCGAATGCGTGGTTCCATAGGATTGTTTTTCGAGTTTCCCGATATCCCATTTGTTTTTTTCGCAGGCCTCGATCATGTCGCTGTAATGCCCCTGCTTTTGCATCGCCATAATATTCATGCCGATGCTGTGTAACAGAGCGGCGAGAAAACATTCATCCGCCTGCGCGCGGAGTGTGGTTTCCTGAGCGACGGCCTGCGCCACCAGCGCGGCATAGATCGGATAACGGTTGAGATATTTCCTGAAGATTTCGCTCTTGTACTGAGCGGCCATGGTTTTGGTACTGAGAAAAATGACGAGATTCTTGGTAGCCTTGATGCCCAGCACGGCCAGAGCATCCCGCAGAACCTTGACTTTTCCCGAGCGGCCAAAAAACGCCGAATTGGAGACGCGCAGAAGTTCGGCGCTGATGGCTTTGTCGGGAACCACCAGCCTGGCAAGGTCGGCGGCGCCATTTTTCGGGTCATTGGCGTCAAAGCGGATAACCTCGGCAATAATCGTCGGCAACGGCGGTATCGCGAGATCTTCCATACCAAAACAGGTCGGCGCGTCCGTTTACTGCGAAAAGCGATTTTTGTTTTCTTACCAGAGGCCGCCGAATCTGTGCAAAACACCCGTCAGCGCAAAGAATATTGCAAGCAATGTCACGCAGCCGATATGCACCGCCAGGCTGTTCAGGCTTTTTTCGCTCAGCTGCGGGATAATTTTCAGCCGCGCGTGCAGGGCAAAGAGCACCGTGATCAGCAGCAGTGAAAGTTTGATCGTGACGGTGCGCGAAACCACAGAAGAGAAAGTAAACCACGCCGATAAATCAGGCAGTTGCCGATGGGCCATCCATACGCCGGTGACCACGAGCGTCAACAGCGCGGGGATGCCTACTTTTTCAAAATGCTCTTCAAACGCCGTAATGCGGGCTGGATCGCGGTTTTTCAGCGCCGGCAAAAGCACAGCGAAGAACAGCACGATATGGCCACCGGTCCAGATGGTCGCGGCAATCAGGTGGATAGCAACTATCGCCGGATACATTTGTGCCTTCAGCCACCGTCTCGCAGATGAATGACCGCGGGAATATATTTGATGTCTTCACGTAATATATGCAGCCGCAGCCACGATTTCAGAAAATCAGTCAATTCGCGTACCGTCAGCCACCCGCTCTCGAGCTCGGAGGCATAGAGCGCAAGGCGCTCGCGCATGCGTTGGTGCTGTTCTTTGTGCTCGGCGAGATGTTCGTAACGGGCCTGCTCCAGCACCGATTCTTCATAGCTGAAGTGCTTGTCTGCATAATCGTTGATTTCCGCGAGAATGCCGGCGACGACGGTGGCATCTTCAGTGCCGGCGCCGCTGTGCCGTATCAGCCGGTTGGTCAGCGCGAACAGGTAAGCATGTTGTGTGTCCAGCTCCCGGATTCCGGTTGCATAGTTTGCATTCCATTCAAACTGCTCCATTCACACTCCTTTTATCCCGGCCGGCCGTCGATGCGCGGTTGCACCAGAATCGGGACATACTTGAAGAGGTAAAGAGCAAAGCTTGCGACCCACAAAATCGCCGCCAAAAGATAAGCGTCGTCGTTAATGCCGGCAAGGGGCAGAAAAACGCGAATCAGCAACGCGATATTCAAAGTCAGATACGCCGCTAAGGCCACACCCATGGCCTTGATCGGCCGCCCTGTGTGTCCCAGCGCGACGCGCGTCATCATGCCAAAAATAAAAACTCCTGCCGCACCGATGCCGAAGACATGCCATGCGGGCGATGCGGCTAAGTAGCCCAAGAGCGACAGGGCCAGCATGAAAAAGCCGAGCACGAGCCACAGATACCAGACATAGAGTATGGCGAGAATCGGGATCTTCAGCGTGGCAACCGGTTTCCAGTAATACCAGCGTACCGCGTGCTGTACGGCAACCACGAGAAACGCGACTGCGGTCAGTTTTGCGAACAGCGGATGCAGCGCCATAGCAGCAAAGCTGCCCAGCGCTGCCATTGCCACCGGCCAAACGGTATTTTCCAACCGCGGCAGAATGCGCGGTTTGGCTCCCTGCACGACGACCGAGGCAAAAAACGGCAGGACGCGCCCGGCAATCAGTGCGACATATAACACAACGGTCATGAGACCAAAGCGAATCGCATGCATAAAATGATCGCTGAGAACCGAAAAATACAACCCAGCTACTGCGCAGAGCTGGGCGAGCAAATAGGCGATAAACAGGTAAACAACCGGGCGGTTGTGCTTCTGTTGCGGTGCCAGGAGCGAGCGCAACCTCCATAAGGCAAACAGACTCGCCGCGAGATCTGCCGCGAAGGCCACGGGAGCCAGTGCCGGTGGCAAAAAGAATGCGAATCGGCCGGCAAACCACAGCAAAAACAGCGCCAGCGCCGAACTACCGCCGAGCAGAAATTTGCCCGCCCAGTGCTGACCGGCGGTAAATAAAAAGCCGAAAATCGCCGCGCGGCTGAAACCGAACACCATTTCGTAGGTGTGCCAGAATACGGGCGCTGCGTTCGTGGGCAAAATATCTATGCCGCGCAGCTTAAGCAACCACAGTGTTATGGCGGCAGCCGCGTGTATCGCACAGGCAAGAAAGAAAATCCGGAAAGCGGTGGCAAATACGGGTAGACGATGCATGCGGCTGATAATGGCAAAATAAACTGCCGGCAACCTTGATGCAGATCAATCGAAACGTAAAAACTCCGCCCGGCGAAGGCCGGACGAAGGATTTTGGGCTTATTGCGGCAGGGCCGAAACCGCAGGGATATAGCGCATATCTTCCATAATGATGTGCTCGGTCAGCCAGCTTTCCATGAACTCGATGAGCTCATGGCGTTGCAGTCCTCCCTTTTTTAGTCGCTCGGTCAGCGCGTCGAGTCGGGTACGCATCAGCTCGTGCATCTGGCGGTGCTCTTCGAGGTGTTCGTAATGCGCCTTCGCCATGATGCCCTCTTCATAGGCAAAATGGGTCTCCACGTATTTATGCAACTCGGCGATCGTCTCGGCAACAACCGCCTTCGCGTGTTCGTCACCGGAATGTTTGGCCAGACGCTGCGCGAGTTCGAACAAATACGCGTGCTGCTGGTCGATTTTCGGAACTCCCACGCTGTACTGCACGCTCCATTCAAGTTGGTGCATATTGCCTCCTGCCGCATTGCGGCGGCAAATTTTCAGCCAGCAGGTCGCTTCACAAGGCGATCTTCTGCTTAAACGATTCTATGTTAACGCTCAGACCCGCATGCTGTAATATTATTTCTCCTTTGGGTGAAAGCAATGTAAACAGCGAAGAGTGAGAATATTCACCGTCGTCAAGCTTCTTATAGTTCACCCCGAGCGCGGCGGCAACTTCACGAATCGCGTCGCCCTTGCCGGTCAGCAGCGTGAATGATTCTGTCAGTTTCATTTTAGTCATAAATTTCTGCAGCGCCGCAGGATTGTCGCGCTCATGGTCAAAAGAAATCATCACAAATCGCGTATTCGCGCGCTGTGATGCCGACAGGCTTTTTTCGAGGCGCAGCATTTCTGCGGCAATGCGCGGACAGATGGCCGTGCAGGTGGCGTAGAACATTGCCACCACGATATACTTGCCTTCCATTTGGTGCAGCATCATCGTCTTACCATTCTGATCGGTGAACATATCATGGAACTGGTAGAGCGAAGCGCCTGATGCCTGGCCTGCTTCCATCTTATGTTCGGCGTTAGGATCTTTGGGTTTGTTACAGCTGATTATCGCTGTCGCTAACGCGACAGCGATAATCAGCGACATTAGTTTTTTCATTTTGCATCCTTGGCACACCGGAAGCCGAGGTTGTGACCGGTGTAATTTCCCTTGAGAGAACTGCGCATGCCGTAGCGCATATAAGTGGCGTAGTTGCGCAGATCGCTGCCCGACAGCGCCGTCGCGCCGCAGAACAGATTGGATTCTGAATCGGTGTCGGCGCGTGAGTCGCCGGTTACTGTCGATGAATTAAAATCGTCGACCCATTCCCAGATCAGGCCGTGCAGGTCGTGCACCCCCTGTGGACTCACCAGGCCGGAACCAATGATGCCACTCTGACTCATATCGTTGGGTTTACCAAACCACGCGAGAATGCCGGAATTGATTTCGGGTTTTGCATCCCATTTATTGTACGTGGCGACGTATTCCCATTCATACAACGTGGGCAGGCGTTTGCCTTCGGCGCGGCAATATGCGCGCGCGGCGTACCAGGAAACCTGCGTCATCACTGCGTTTCGTGGTGGCCGCGTTAAATCGACGCCTTTGAAATAACCACTATCGGCTTTGATCGCCGGGACATTTTCCTTTTTCCAATCGGGATGCTTTTGCACGAATGCCGCAAAATCTGCGACCGTTACGGGGTATGTATCTAAATAAAATTGCCTGATGCGGACCGCTTTCTGTTCTTTTTTCAAATCGAATGGACGAAAGCTACCGGCTGAAATAAAGCTCATGCCCGGTTCCCGGGCATGGATTGCGGTAATCAGAATGATCAGCAGGGCACATATTCGCACCGTGCGATCCGGGATTTTGAGAGACGGGATCCCGGACTTACGGGGCGGATATTGTGCCCTGTTTTTTCTTATCCAGCCACTGCGACCGTCGCCTGTCTCTCGCTTTGAGAGCGGAGCCGCAGTGGATGTCACTATTAGTGACCTCGCTGGCCGGCAACTTCACCCGGAGTTACAACTCCGCCTGAGTTACCCCATGTGTTCAGCACGTAAGTCAGAACACTGGCAATGTCTTCATCGTTCAGACCGAGTGCAGGCATTACGCTGTCATATTTCTCTTTGTTGACAGTGATTGCTCCGGTTTTGCCCTCGAGCAGAATTTTGATCGCGCGGGTCTTGTCGGCGTTCAGGTAGTCAGACTTGGCAAGCGGCGGGAATGCTTTGGGTACGCCCTGGCCTTCGTTCATGTGACAAGCCTGGCAGGTTGTGCCATAGATGCGCTTACCTTCTGCGATGCGCTCTTCTTTGGTTTTTGCAGGCACTTTGCCGGCTTTTTCAGCAGGCATTGTCTGCGTCGCGCCACCTTCGCCGAGATAAACAGTATCAGCCTGTTTGCCCGAGTAGATCGCAGTGTTGGCTTCGCCCTCTGCTTTCAGGATTCCCAGCGCGCCCTTGTTGAACGTACGGAAGATCGAGTGATCGACTATTACGTAATTGCCTGGTACATCCATTTTGAATTCGACGATCGCTGAACCACCTGCAGGCACGAGCGTGGTCTGCACGTTCTTCTGATTCTTGTCAGTGCCACCCTCTGTGTACACGTTGTCGAAGATTTCACCGATCACGTGGAATGAAGAAACAAGGTTCGGGCCGCCGTTGCCGACGAAAAAGCGCACCTTATCGCCGACTTTGGTTTTGAGTGCTTTATCACCCACCATCGAGCCTACGGCACCGTTAAAGACCACGTACTCCGGTCTTTCATCAAGCGCCTTGTTCATGTCAAACGGCTGCAGGCCGCCCTGGCCGTTCTTGCCTTTTGTATAAAACTCAGACTGCATGACGTAAAATTCTTTGTCAACCGAAGGCAATCCGCCTTTGGGTTCAACCAGAATCAGACCGTACATACCGTTCGCAATGTGCATACCGACCGGCGCTGTCGCGCAGTGGTAAACATAGAGACCGGCGTTGATCGCCTTAAACGAAAATTTTGAGCTGTGGCCAGGTGAGGTCAGAGACGCCGCAGCGCCGCCGCCGGGACCGGTTACCGCGTGCAGGTCGATATTGTGCGGCATTTTGCTTGTGGGGTGATTGGACAATGTGAATTCCACATCGTCGCCTTCGCGCACACGAATCATAGGACCCGGCACTGTACCGCCAAATGTCCAGAAAGTGTATTCGACACCGTCTGCGAGACGACCCTTGACTTCTTTGGTCTCGAGATCAATGGTCACCTTGGCGTTGCCGCTGCGGTTGAGTTGTGGCGGCACTTCAGGCGCATGCGTGAGTACGGCTTTTTCTTCTTTTTTGCCGCAGCCTATGGCCATGAAGGCGACCGCCGCCCCCAACATAAGAGATTTCTTCAGTTTCATAAATCCTCCTTTAGAGTCGCCGGTTAGCCCTTAGTTAAGACTCGCTGGCTTAGGGGCAGGCTTTAGCGCCTCCCGATCTGGTAAGACGCTACACCCCATTCGCTGTTTCTGCATTGATCTGCATCAATATAAGGCAGCTATTTTTGTATTTGCTGCGCGTACCGGGCATTTAGACTATCCTGTCGGTTGCGTCAATGACTTCGATAGATTTGCAAGGGCTTCCCGAAGACAAAGCGCATATTCTGCGCACGGTTTCGCATTACCGCCGCTACGAGAAGCTGCAGAGCGTATTTCGCGACGGCGACACGTACAAAGGTCCGCATATCGTTGCCGAAGGCCAGTTCAAAATTTTCATGATCGGCGACGGTGGCAAAGAAGCCATCATGCATATTTTTCGCGAAAGCGAAATGATCGCCGGGGGGCCGCTGTTTCTCGGCGGTGCCTACCCTGCATCGTGTGCAGCGTTAACGGACGGTTGCCTGATTTCATTCGAATATGACCGGCTCAAAAAACTCATTGCGGCAGACGAGGCGGTCCAGAGTTTCTTTTTGCAGAAAAGTATGCGGCTGATACCGCACCTCAAGGACAAGATCGAGAGCCTCACACTGAAAAACGCCGAAATGCGGATAGTCAGTTACCTGCAATCTTTGGGCGCCGACAAGAATGCAGTCACTCTCGACATACCCAAAAACCAGATTGCCGCACTGCTCGATCTGACGCCGGAATCAGTCAGCCGCGTGTTCGGACAACTCGTGGCTAAACAGGTTCTGATAGCCGACGAAAAAACCTATCGGCTGAATAAAGTCCGCTGATTTTCACCGGGATGCACGCGGTTTCGTTTCGAGCCAGATTTCAGGAGTGATCGTCGTCTCCTGATCTTCGTCCGAAAACGAAACATCGTTGTCCTGAATCATGCATTGCAGCTGCATCGTGCGCTTTGCCATTGCCGTGAGAGGTTTGATCTGCTCGTCGCCCAGAAACCGCACGTGCAGATTGTCAAAACGATCGAGTGACGGTTTTATGCCCTGCCACCACGGA
>CAYHJO010000022.1:0-31797 GCA_964356715.1 uncultured Turneriella sp.
GATCGCTGTCTGGTATTTTTTCTGTTTATACAGAGTGTTGGCGAGGTTGAAATTTGCTTCGTACGAACCGGCTTCGAGCGCTGCGGCCTGCCGGTAGGCGTTTTCGGCCTGGTCGTAGCGCTGCGCCTTGGCGCTCACGCGCCCGAGATTAAGCCAGCCCTTAAAATAGCGGGGATCTTTCTGCACGCTTGCGCGGTACTGCTTTTCTGCACCCGCGGCTTCACCGCTCTCTTCGAGCAGTTTGCCATAGGTGTAGTGCAGATCGGCCGGTGAATCTTCGCGTATGACCTTCGCCAGCACGCGGTCGGCCCCGGCCGGATCGCCCAGTTTATGGTAGGCCAGCGCCAGGTTGAAGGCGGCTTCGTAGTGCTGCGGCTTTTGGTTCAGCGCTTTGGCAAAGGCGTCTTTTGCCTCGGCGTACTTTTTCTGTTTCAGCAAAATTTCTCCGCGCTGGTAATCGACGTCGGCGCCGCCGCCGGCTCTTGAGAGTTCGGCGAGAGCATCGTCGTAGCGGCGTTCTTTTTTCAGGATAATCGCGCTATTGAAGTGAGGCTGTGTCAGCTTACCGTCGAGCTCGCCGGCCTTCTTGTATGCCTTCAGCGCATCGCCGCCCTTCCCCTGCTTTTCCTGTGCAAGGCCCAGCGAATACTGCGCGGGGGCAAACTGTGCATCGGCGGCCGTCGACTTCTTAAAGTGCCGTTCTGCATCGCCGTATTTCTGCGCCTGGTAAAGCAATCTGCCCAGGTAATAATTCGCGCGCGCGTGATCGGGCTCTTTTTCGAGTACACGGCGGTATTCGGCCATCGCAGCCTCTTTTTTTGCCTGCGCGTCGAGAGTACGTCCAAGAAAAAAGTGCGCATCGGCGTTGCCAGGCGATTTTTCGAGCGCCTTGCGGAAAGCGGCTTCTGCGCTCGCATAATCTTTTTCCGCAAAAGCCTTTTTGCCGGCGTCGATATCTTTGCCGGCGTCACCCGGGCCGGCTCCTGCATTCTTTGATGCTTTGCCCGCATCGAGCGATGTGTCTGCACTTCCGGTGCCGGCCATGGCGTTCGCATCACTGCCTTTGCCCGCATTCACTCCCGAGTCTGCACTGCCGCTGGCTTTGCCTTCACCTGACGCATTGCCCGTGCCCGCAAGTGCGGCGGCATCGCCCGTGCCTTTGCCGGCGGTAATGCCCGGCGCCCCCGCATTGCCGCTGCCCGGTTGAACCGGATTGAGTTCGTTATAGAGCGCGGTGTATTTCGACCGCAGTTCCGTATTGCGGCCGTCGCGCTTTAATGCCTCGCGGTAGAGATCCAACGCCTTTTTTTTGTTACCGGCTTTGAGTTCGGCGTCACCGAGTGCAGAAAGTATCGCGGCATTCTTCGCATCGGATGCATAAGCCTTTCGCAGCTGCGCGAGATATCCCGCTTCGTCGCCCGTTTTTCGGAGCAGCTTTGCATATTCGAGTCGCAGCGCACCGTTGTTTGGGTCGAGCTTCAGCGCGCGCTCATACGCCTCGCGCGCTTTTTCCGGTTCGCCTGTGCGCTTGTAGCCGCGCGCAAGATTTCTGAACGCGGTAGCGCTCGCGGGATTGCGGCGTACGCCCATGCGCAGCCATTCCATGGCCGATTTCTTTTTGCCTTTTTTGAAATCCTGATTGGCCAACAGCGCATAGGTCTCGGGATCTTTGTCGTCGAGCTTGAGGGCTTTGAGATATTCAAGACGCGCCTTTTCGTCTTTCTTTTGTGCTTCAAACACCTGGCCTTTGCGCTTGAGGGGGGCGGTTTTCGTCGGGTCAGCATCGGCCGCCTTTTGCGCATATTCGAGCGCCTTTGCGGTGTGCTTTTGTGCCTGGTAGATTTTGGAGAGCAGCAGATATTGTTCGACCATAAATTCGCGCGGCGCCTTTTGCTTTTCGCCGAGCGCAGCGGCGCTCAGCGCGTGCTTTTCAGCGCTGGCATAGTCTTCAAAACTGAAATGCAGCTTCGCGAGTTCGCCGTGCGTCCTGTAGTCTTCCGGATCGGATTTTAGCAGTTCGAGCAAAGAGGCAATTTTGACCTCGCGCTCATCCTGAATCAGGTGCGGCTCATAGCCCGATTGCCCGGAGGTTTTAGGCCGCAGTACGTAGTAAGTCCCACCCAGCAAAGCGATGAGCAACAGGGCCGAGAGCCCCGCTTTGGCGTTGCGGTGGGCAATATCTTTCATATTCGATTATCGACAGAAAGAAGAAAATACAGACAATAAGTGTGCTCCGCACACTTATTGTCTGTTACATCTTACCGGTGGCCTCGTAACGCGACGCGCACTTGGCCATCACCTTGTGCGAGGTAAAAACCTTGTGCCGCGCATCATAGGTGCCTTCGACCCCCGCCTCGGCCCCGTCCTGGAAGGTATCGGGCAACAGATTCTTGCCCGAATGGTGCACCACGAGCTCTTTGCCCTGGTCGACGATGATAAATTTGGCCTTAACGCCTTCGCGCTCAATCGTGCCTTCTTTGACCTTACCATACAGCGTCAGATGCCGCCTGGTCAGAGTCGACGCACTGCCTTTAGCTAGTTCAGCGTCAAATTCATGCAGTTTCAGATGCACCTGCGCAGCCGAGGTCGAGGACGATACCACGAGAATCGTCAGGGCAATGGCGCAGAGCCCGAAGAAAACCGCCAGTTTGGTACGCATACTCAAGAATACAAAATAATGACATAACCGTCAAGGCCCGCGGCAGATTTATTGACGACGTGTCTCGATTTTGTACATTGCACTATCCATGGAAGCCCTCTTTATAATCAGTTTGGTCATCTATATCCTCGATATAATTGTCCTATTCTACTACGGAATACATTGCTTCGTCATGGTCCGACTATTCTTCAAATACCGCAAGAACTGCGTTTCCGACCAGGGTAAGCTTGACGAACTGCAGGCGCGCATGAAGGCCTGGCCACGCGTAACGATCCAGCTCCCGATGTTCAACGAATACTATGTTGCCGAGCGGTTGATCGACACCACGATGCAGGTGCGTTATCCGAAGAATCGCCTCGAGGTTCAGGTGCTCGACGATTCAACCGATGAAACGACCGATCTCGTGCGCAAGAAAGTCGCTTTCTACAAAAAGAAAGGCTTTGACATCAAGTTAATCCATCGCGTGAACCGCCAGGGACACAAGGCCGGTGCGCTGCGCGAAGCGCAGGAAGTTGCGAAAGGCGAATTTGTCGCGATCTTCGATGCGGATTTTATGCCTGCCGTCGATTTTCTCGAAAAGACAGTACCGTATTTCTATGAGTCTGACGACATCGGCATGGTGCAGACGCGTTGGGGCCACATCAACGCCGATTATAGCATTCTGACCAAAGGCCAGAGCCTCGGTATCGACGGGCACTTTACAATCGAACAGATAGCGCGCGGCGGCTCCGGGTTGTGGATGAATTTCAACGGCACAGCCGGCATCTGGCGCAAGACCTGCATCTATGACGCGGGTAACTGGTCCGCCGATACGCTGACCGAAGACTTCGACCTGTCATACCGCGCAGAGCTTAAGGGCTGGCGCTTCAGGTACATAGTCGACGTGGTGAATCCCGCGGAACTTCCCGCGACGGTTTCTGCCTACAAGTCACAGCAGTTCCGCTGGTGCAAGGGTTCGATTCAGACTACAGTAAAACTCGCACCGACAATCTTCCGCACCGAGCTGCCATGGAAGGTCAAACTCGAAGCGCTGACTCACCTCACCAATTACCTCGTGCACCCGTTGATGGTGATCAACATACTTGCAACGCTGCCGGTGCTCTATTTCAGCGAACGCCTCGGCAACCTGCCCGATGCGATTATCGGTATCGCGGCCGTGTTCTTTTCTCTCGGTACCTTTGGGCCGATCGCGATGTATCTCGTTTCGCAGAAAGTTCTCTATAACCGCTGGTTTAACCGTGTCGCGTGGATGCCGATTCTGACCATGATCGGTACCGGTATCGCCGTCTCGAACACGCGCGCCGTGTGGCAGGCGCTGACGGGCAAGAAGTCGACTTTTATCCGCACACCGAAACTCAGAATCGAAGGCCAGAAAGACAAAGTCGCGGAGCGCATGAAATATGCGGTCAACGTCAAACTCGACAAAACGCCTTTCCTCGAATTCTTCATGGGCATTTACGCCGTGGCGATTATTTACACGGCGTTTATTTTTGACCGCACCATGTTCGTACCGTTCATGGTGATGTATGCCTGCGGCTTCTTTTACATCAGCGTTGCGTCATTCTGGGAAAACTACCAGGAAATGCGCGCCAAACGCCAGTATGCGATGGCAGCGACGCTCGAAGCAAACAGACCATCCGTCTGATCGCGCCAGCGGGTTATCAGCCGGCCATATGACCGGCTATCAGCCGGTCACACGGCCGGCAAGATTCAGCAGCAGATAACCCAACCCCAGAAAAACTCCGAAGGGTATGTGCGTCTCTGATGGCGCATAGATCAGCACCGAGCGGCGCCTGATCAGATAGAAGGCAATCGCGAGAAAGGCGGCAATACCCGGCAGAAACAGCGCCAGCGGGTGCCCGAGCAGAAATCCCACCCCCAATACGAGCCGCACGTCGGCGAGCCCCATCTTATAGCCCGACAGAATACGCAGCATGTGAAACAGGAAATACCAGACAAAAGCGACCGCAAGGTCGAGCCCCAGATCCGCGTCGCGAAATTCATACCAGTACGGATGTTTGATCGCCAAAAGATAGACGACGCCCAGCACGAGCAAACCAAGAATCGCTTCGGTCGGAATCAGCATCACGCGGTAATCGATCGTCATCACGATCCAGATCAGCGCGTAAGCGATGAGTGTGACCATAAATTCAGCCGGTGCAGGATTAAGCGCGCCAAACGCCGCACCGTAGAGAAGCGCCAGGGCTTCAAACACCGGAAAGCGCAGCGATATCCTGCGCGTGCAGTGGCTGCATTTTCCGTGCACAAGGAAATATCCCAATACGGGGATTAATCCGACCCAGGATACTTTGGCGGCGCAGAATTCGCAGCGCGAGTGCTGCTGCAGAATAAAAGACAGCTTGCCGGTGATGCTTTTGCGCTGCGGCGAATAGTAGGCAGTGTAGATGCGCCAGGCGAGGGCGTCGCAGAACGAATGCCAGACAGAGAAAATCACGCCCGCGGCGCATGCCGTGAAAATAACCATCACTTCGCCACCCAGATGGCCTCGTGCCAATCCAGCGATTTGTGCATGCAAATCGCCAGACCAAATGGTGTCGAACCTGAGACATCCATGTCTGTCAATTCTGTCTTGTGACGAGATATTTCTGCAGATATTCGGTGATGTCTTTGATATTGCGGTCGACCATGTGACGGAATTCGTTCGGTATCTGCTGCTCGCGGATGACGCGGTAATAGTTGAGCGCGCGCGTGATCTGCTTGCGTTTGATAAACTGGTGCGCCTTGACCAGCATCGGTTTGTATTTGTAATACGCGTATTCAAAGATCCCGTTATCCTTCGCGAGCCGGTAAGCGTGCGGTATTTTGGTGAAGTCGTACGTGAGCGTGAGAAACGGGGTATCTTCCTGGTCGGGGGTTTTGAGTTCGAGAACACCGCGGATTTCCTGGACCTTATTCTCTTCTTCTTTTTCCTTACCTTCGCCACCCTCGTCACCTTCCGCACCGGCGAGCGCCTGGCCGTCAGGCGACATTTCCGGAATTTTGGGCGGCTCCATGACGCCGTCTGGTAGCGGCTCCGCTTGCGGAGCCCCTGGTCCTTCTTCGGGGGCACCCTCGGGCATCTGCGCCGCCCCGTCGGGCATTTGCGCCGCCCCGTCGGCCGCTAAAGGCGGTGGCGGTGCGTTCTCTTCAGGGTGCAAATCCGTGGGCTCTTTGGCTACAGCTTCTTCTGGCGCACCGTCGCCTGCCCCCGCCGCCGCACCTCCTTCGCCGGCATCTTCGGCCTCAGCTCGCCGGTCTTTGCCGCTGCGCCGATCGGGTGCACCGTCGCCACGCGCGTCGGGCGCGCCCTTGCGGCGGTCTTCACCGGCTCGCTTTTCTTCGCTGCTTTCTTCCGCTTCCGCTCCGGCTGCCTCCTCTTCTGCGCCTTCGGCGGCAGCGGCTTGTGCGGCCTCGGCCGCGGCGCGTCGGTCTTTGCCGCTGCGGCGGTCAGGTGCACCTTCGCCGCGCGTATCTGCGGCGCCCTGGCGGCGATCTTCACCTGCGCGGCGGTCCCCGCCGGCTTCACCGGCCTCACATTCTCCCGCTGCTGCAGCCTCTTCTGCGATTTTACCTTCGGCTGCGGCGTTTTCCTTCTTTTCTTTCGTAATAGTCTGAATCAGTTCTTTCTGCTGTTCAAAGATAGCCTTCGCAATCTCAAAAAAACCCTTATCGAGATTGATCGTGATGTTTTTCGCCTCGACAGGCATCTCGGAAATATTGAGTTGCGGGGGTTTATAATCCTGATAGGGGTTGCGCTGGTTCATCCAGGGCGGCAGCGGCATAAAATTGCCCCAGTCGTGTGACTTCTTGTAGTTATCGAGTGCGTCGAGGTTTGCGCGGATTTTACGCTGTGCCTCTGCGTCGACAATTTTCTTCAGCAACCGCTCGTAAATAATGCGCGTCAGCTGCAATTCACCCTCGGCAATAAACAGCTCCGCATTTTTCAGGTTTCGCGTGAAGTGCGATAACTCGCTGTCCGGTGGAGCGATATCCTCGGCGAGGTATGGCAGTTGAAACGGCCCGGGCACGACTGAAAGCGTGCCGTCGGCGTTGAGCCTGATGTCGCGCGCGGGCAGATCGAGCGGCAAATCTTTGGGCCAGAAAATATCGCGCGCCTTTTCGCTCTGCGGTTGCTGAGGCGCTGGGCCCTGGCCGCCTTCGACGCGCGCGCCGGCAGTCGACGTCGTTGCCTCTGCGCCTGCCGGCGGTGCCTGTTCTATCGGTACATGGTGGCTGATAATCGGCTGGGCTGCGGCTACCGGCGCTGTCTGCGCGGGCACTTCACGAATGAATTGGCCCGTATCGAGCTGCACATGCAGATTCTTTAGGTTTTCGGTGATTCTCTCGAGCGTCTCTGCGAATTCGTTTAAGGGAGCTTTCTCCTCCGCGTGCGGCTCGGCGACTTCGCCAGTTACAGATGCGGCGTGAGGGTGCGCTTCTTCGCCAAAGGCCACCTGTGCCTGCAGTGCGCCTTCTTCAGAGAGACTGTGCCAGGGAAAAAAAACCGGTTCGGGCAGCTCGTCTTCGACCAGCGCGCTGGCCTGGTGATCATGCCGCGTTTGGTCCGCCGCGCCATGCTGACCTTCGCCGGCAGGCGACCCCTGCCCGCCGCTGCCCGTGATTTTCTTCATGATCAGCGCTGCGCGCTGCCGCAGGCTCAGCTTGGGCCGTTCGAGGGGCGGTATCGCCGCCGTTGCTGCGGCAGGCGGTTGTTGTCCGGCCAGGCCGGACAGGAAGCGCCGGGCCCGGTCTCTGAGCGATGTTTTTGGCGGCGGCGGAGGAGGTGTCGCCTGACTCATGGCCTCCAGGCGGGCGTACTGGGATTCCAGGTCGATTTTATCGGCCAGAGCAGTCGTACGCTCGCTGAACGACCGGTCGAGCCAGCCTACGGAAGGTTTTTCGTCGCCGAGAACAGCGGGTGGGGCGGTTTTTTTCCGCTCGATGCCCGATTTTTTCAGTGTTTTTTCGAGCAACCCCACGTCAGATTATCGGCCTGCAGAATAGCTGAACTTGCGTCAGCCTTTCAGCTGGTTTTCGAGGCGTTTCACACGATCTTTGGCCTGTTCGGCGGTTAAGCCCTCTTTTTTCAGCATTTGCTCATAACGCGTCTTGAACTGCGCGGCATCCTGCACCTTCTTCAGTTTTTCACTGGTTGCCCACAGAAAATAGACTACATCGGCATCTTTATTATTGAGCGAGCGAGCGAGCTCGAAATTTTCGAATGCCTGCTTGAAATCCTTGAGTCCGCTGAAATAAATCTGACCGGCTATCGAATAAGCATTCGCATTACGGTTATCGACAGAAATCGCCTTCTGCACGATGTCGAGGGCTTTTTTGTATTCGCGGCGATAATAGTGGTATTTAGCCATTTCTTCGATACCCACGGCGAAATTTGGGTTTTGTGTATATACCTTCTTGAACCATGCGTTGGCTTCTTCTAGCAGTGCATCATTGCCTTTTCCCGCGGCATCAAGAGTCTGTTCGTATTTCTTGATGCAGATAACAGCCATGTTGAATTCTGCGTTGATGTAGGTAGGGTCGATGGTCAGGGCCTTTTTGTAATAGCTCTCGGCTTCGCCGATATTGTGCTCACCCAGCAAAAAGACATTGCCGAGTTCTTTGTAGACTTCAGGGGTCTGTTTTTTTTCTGCAGCGGCAAACAGCGCCTGCCTGGCTTCCGTCCATTGCTGGCTGCGCCGAAACTCCGTACCCTGCTGCAGCAGGTCGTCGTAGCTGCGGCCACAATGCGCGGCAAAAACGGCCGCGACGATCAGCGTATGAATCATTTTCATGGGCACGCGTGGCATCGGAGTCAAAGGGGTCAACAAAAAACACCTGGACTGATTTCACACGGGCCGGCTATCAGCCGCCTCCCGGCAGCATCTATTCAGCCTGGACCGATTTCACACGGGGCGGAGGAGGCAATTTCTTTTGCCTGATCTCCAGCTTCTGCACGCTGCTCGATCCCAGCACCTTTGAACTGCCTCTGCGCGTGACATCGATCCGGTAATAGTACGTGCCGGGTTTTAATGCCAGGGTTGCCTGTCCTTTGCCCGCAACAGTTTCGCTCGCGGACGGCCTGGTCAGCTTACGCTCCCCGCCGACGCGAATCCGGTAATCGTATAACTTGCTCGCCGGTTTCCAGCTGAGATTGACATTGGCCGCGAGGGCGTCGGGTTCAATCGTCAAGCTGCCCGGGCCGCGTGCTGTCAGGCGGATTCTCTCCGTTTTGGCAGTTTTGGCTTTATCCGCGGCCTTTTTATCCTCATCGGCTTTTTTCTTTGCCGCAGCTTCTATTTCGGCCTTCTGCTTGTCAGCTGCAGAATCGGCTGCGCCTTTCTTTTTTTTGGCGGCCGCCTCCGCATCGGTTTCGGTCAAGAGCTCGCCCTTATCAGAAATTGTGAACGATGACTGTATGGCCTGAGAGGAATCGCCGAGCGGAGCCACCCGCCAGTAATATTTTCCGCCTTTCAGATTGCGCACGGCGAGGTCTTTGCCACCCACCTCGGCAGTTCTCACCGGTGATGAAAAATCCGCACTCTGCGAAACGTCCACCTTTACGCGGCCGCCGCCGCGCCAGCGCAGCACGAGATTTTCTGCCTCATTGGCCGGAATTACCTGACCGCGTTCGGGTGAAACCAATGCGAAACTCGCGGCCGGCCGCACGCGAAACGCTCCGTTCGCGGAGGAGATTTTTTGCCCTGCGAGATCGCAGGTGACGCGCCACTGGTATGAGCTGTCGGAGAGCGTACTCTGCGCCGAGCCGCCGCTGGCCTTCAGCGTCTGGCGGATCTTGTCGGCGCGGAGAAAAATTGCGCAGCCATCGGCACCGACGGGCGCCTCGAACGCAAAATTGACGGGTTTGGAGGCGTCTTCGATGACGGCTCCCTGCGCCGGTGCTCTGAGCATTATGACAGTTTTTTCGCGCGAAATCTCACCGTTGGCAACGCTGCCGATCTCACCCGCTGCAATACGGGATTCTCTGCCCTGCGCCTTGACTGTGGCATTGCCTGACTTAACGTCGACGGACACGCCCTGACTGCCGGCCGTGATCTGCGCGTCGGCTTTATCGAGATCGATTTTTGTACCGTCCGCGGCAGTGATCGAGCCCTTTTTCGCCGCCCGCGTGTCGGCGCGAATCGTACCATCCCTGAGCGTCAATCCGACGCCTTCGTGGCTTTCATCAATTTCGACCATGCTTTCCGGGTCCATATCGACCTTCATGCCGTTATTGAGAGTGATGCGCGCATCGGACTTGTCTTTGGTCATGACCCAGTCATACGCATAGATCGGTGATTTGGATTCAACGTCTTCCCACAGCATGCGGTCGGACAGCTTTCGTTGCACCTGGTGGTATTTATATTCGACTTCGCCGACGGGTTTGGCATCGCTGCCGATGCCGAACCGGTTGCGCCAGTGGCATTGCATCAGATAGGCCAGGAGGGCAATAACCAGCAAAAGAACGACTGTGACGACTTTATCGCGGCGACTGAGTTGCATGTATAGATCCGCCTATTTCTTTGCCGCGTTCTTCTGCGGATAGAGACCCGTGAGTTTGTGCAGCTCGGGCAGGTTTTTAGGCGCCTTGGTATCGCCCACGCGGCCCATGACTGCGTAGACGCGCTGCGCCTCGGCCTTGCCCTTAACCTGAACCTTGTGCAGCGGCAGGACGACAAATTTCTTTTTAACCAGCTCGTACGTATTTTGCGTGATCAGAATGTCGGTGCCAAATGTCTTGTTGAGGCCTTCCATGCGCGATGCAAGGTTCACTGCGTCACCGATTACCGTGTATTCGAGACGGTCATTACTGCCGATCTGGCCGGCCAGCACCTCACCCGTATTGAGGCCCATGCCAATGCGGATGATCGGTTTCGCGCGGCTGCCGCGGCCCTGGTTGAATTTATGCAGAGCCGCGCGCATTTCGAGAGCCGCGATAACGGCATTTTCAGCGTCGTTGGGTTTGGTAACCGGTGCACCCCAGATCGCCATTATTGCGTCGCCGATGAATTTATCGACCACGCCGCCATGGCGATGCACGATCTCTACCATCAGCGTCATGTATTCGTTCAAAAAACCGACCACTTCGAGTGGAGTCATATTTTCCGACATCGAGGTAAAAGAACGGATGTCGCTGAAAAAGATCGTCGCGGTTTTGGCTTCGCCGCCAAGCGCGAGATCCCCGCGCATGACCATCTTGGCCACTTCTTCGTTGACGAACTTGCCGAAGGCTCCTTTGAGGTGCTCGCGTTCTTTGAGGCCGTCGGCCATCTCGTTGAACGCGACGGTCAGTTCACCCACCTCGTCGCGTGACCTGCTTTCCACGTGCACGTCGTATTTACCCGCGCGGATTGTCTGCGTCGCCCCGACGAGGCGTTTGAGCGGATCCGAAATCGTGCGCGAAAAAAAGTAAATAAACAGAATCGCGATACAGATAATAATGAAAGCAATCAAAATTGTCGTGATGCGCGCCCAGCGGACTGCCTCAAAAGCGATGTCTTCGTTCACGGTAGTGATCAGCGCCGCTCCGCCGATCGCGAGCTTACGGTAGCTGCCATATTCGTTCGTTTCACCGATCGCATAACGCTGCACACCCGTGGCCACGTTCTGCTTAAACTTTTTGA
The DNA here is from genome assembly GCA_964356715.1 of uncultured Turneriella sp. Lineage (GTDB taxonomy): Bacteria > Spirochaetota > Leptospiria > Turneriellales > Turneriellaceae > Turneriella. The sequence continues at coordinate 11,281 of CAYHJO010000022.1, forward strand.
AGGCGATGTCGACAGCCGGGTGCGAGGCAATGTCCTGCGCGGGCTTGAATTTGCGGTTGTCTGAATGCGCCACGAGTTTTTTGCCCGAGTCGACGAGCATCGCACCGTAGAGCGAAACCGAGCTGCCCTTCGATTTCAGTGCCGCGAAAAGCGCGGTCAGCGTGTCACCGTTCATGACCGCGGCAATCGTGCGGTCGCTGCCCTTTTCGTTAGCCGGCACGGCGTAGAGCCATACGTGCTGGCGGGGAGAATTCAGCGAGCGCACAACGCTCAAACCCTGCCTGAGCTGTTTGGCCTCTTCGAGAGTGAATTTGAGCAGCGGCTTCAACGCTTCGGTGGAAAGATTGTATTTTTCGAGTTTTGCTTCGCGGTAAAAAAGTTTCGTGGGCTCGTCCGTCGCCGCGCTGAAATCGGCCACCAGCAAAAAATCGGTGGAATCTTTGAAATACGTGTCGATAACCGTCGCACCTTCGCGCGACAGCGTGCTCAGCATACGCAACTGCTCTGCGTTGATTCTCAGCTCCGACTCGACCTTGTCAGACAGCATTTTGGCATTGTTGCCGTTGTTGAGCTTGACCATCTCTGACATGTTGGATTGAAACAGGTTGAGCGAGATGCCCGTGAAGAGCAACAGGCTCGTCAGAATAATCAGCGAGATGATCGCAATCAGCTTCGCGCGGATCGTCGTGAAGAGAGAATTGTAGATTTTTTTGACATTACTAAACATGATTCCCCCGGATTACGAGTGCAGGCGATTGACAAATTCGCCGCGGAACTTTTTTACGATCGGTGTCACACCCATAACGACTGCGTCTGAAAACGGGCAGATCGTCGTGCCATTGCCCATATTACCGGCAAAGCTCAGCAGTGTATCGAGATCTTTTTCTTCTGCATGTCGGTCGCGCACACGGTACACCACGTCTGACACCCAGCGGCTGCCTTCGCGACAGGGAGTGCACTGCCCGCAGCTCTCGTGACCGTAGAAATGCGCTACGCGGTGTGTGAGTTCAACCAGATCAGTCGTATCGTCCAGAATCATCAATCCGCCGGAACCCAGAAAGGTGCCGACGGCGGCGAGGCCTTCATAGTCGAGATTCGCTTTTGCGACTTCTTCGGGTGTCAGAATCGGCGTCGAACTGCCGCCGGGAATTACTGCCTTGAGGGTGCGACCGGGTCGCAGACCACCGGCGATTTCAATCACTTCGGTCAGGGGTAATCCCAATGGAATTTCATACACACCGGGGTTCTGTATGTGCCCCGAGATGGAGAAAACTTTTGTGCCGCCGGATTTTTCGCTGCCCTTGCAGAGCTTTGAATACGCTTCGGCCCCGAGCTTAAATACCGCTGGCACGGTGGCAAACGTCTCTACATTGTTGACCACAGTGGGCGAAGCATAGAGTCCCTTGAACGCGGGGAAAGGCGGCTTGAGGCGCGGGTGGCCGCGCTTGCCTTCGAGGCTTTCCAGGAGCGCAGTTTCTTCGCCGCAGATATACGCACCTGCGCCGCGGTAGGTGGCAAGATGGAATTTGCGGCCCGTGCCCAGAATATTATCGCCGAGATAGCCCGCGGCGTACGCTTCGGCGATTGCGGCTTCGAGTCTCTCCCAGCCCAGATAAAATTCGCCGCGCACATAGACATAACCCTGCTCGCTGTTTAAAGCGAGCGCGGCAATGATCATGCCTTCTATAACCGAGTGCGGAATTTCTTCGATCATAAAGCGATCTTTGAAAGTGCCAGGTTCACTCTCGTCGGCGTTGCAGACAACGTATTTGGGTTCGGGGCCGTCTTTCGGCACAAACGACCATTTCATACCGGTCGCAAATCCCGCGCCGCCGCGCCCGCGCAGGTTGGATTTTTTTACTTCATCGATAATGGCATTGGGATTCCATTTCTCTTTTTCGGTGACGAGCAGGCGTTTCAGCTGTGCATAACCGCCCTCGCCCTCATAAACTTTGAGCGTGTGCGAGTTTTCTTTGTGGAAATAACTGAGAACGACGCGGTGTTCTTTTGGGTGAGGAGTGCGTGATTTCGCAGGATGCATTGAGTTCATGCACAGAATGCCAAAACCGGCGTAAATCAATTATGCGTGCGGGCGAGTTCTCCCTGAAGCATATACAAACGCTTCGCGTTTGTATATGCTTCAGGAGCTTCCCTGTCAGGAATTCCAGTTCAGGCGTGGCGTGCGGGCTGCGGCGGTTTCGTCGATGTGCGTGACAAACGTCTGCTGTGCGCCGTGCGTATGCTTCGGTGCATTCGCCACGATTTCGCGGATCGCTGCGATAAACGTGTCCATTTCGGCCTTGGATTCTGTTTCGGTGGGTTCGACCATCATCGCGCCGTTGACGTTCAATGGAAAGTATATCGTCGGCGCATAGAAGCCATAGTCGAGCAGGCCTTTTGCAAGATTGGCAGTCGTCAAACCGACTTTCTGCAGACCATCCTGGCTGAACACCACCTCGTGCATAGACGGGCTTTCTGAAGCCAGAGTCAGAATGTCTTTCAGCTGCGCGCGCATGTAGTTCGCGTTTAAGACCGCAGTTTCAGCGATCTTGTATGCTTCATTGCCCCACGACTTCATGTAGGTCCACGCACGCACGATATTGCCGAACTGGCCATACCAGGCCTTGATGAGACCAATCGATTTTTCCGGATTGTAGAATTCAAAAGTATTTGCCTTGCCGTCGGTTGCACGGCGCACCTGTTCGAGCGGCAGAAACGGCAGCATGCGCGCTGAACAGCCAAGCGCTCCCTGCCCCGGGCCGCCACCGCCGTGCGGAGTGCTGAATGTTTTGTGCAGGTTGAGCTGGGTGAGGTCGGCGCCCATTGCCGAAAAAGAAATTTTACCGACCAGAGCGTTGAGGTTCGCACCGTCGATGTAGAGCAAGGCACCCACTTCATCGAGCATCTTCTTGATCGTGGGGATTTCTGTTTCAAAAATGCCGAGCGTGTTCGGGTTGGTGATCATCAGCGCCGCCACATCGGTCGACAAAAGTTTTTTCAGTTCTTCGAGGTTGGTAAGGCCGTTTTCGCGCGCGCCGACCTTAACGGTTTTATAACCCGCCATCGCGGCCGAAGCCGGGTTTGTGCCGTGCGCGCTTTCGGGAATAATAATTGTTGTGCGCTTTTCGTTGCGTGAATGAAAATACTTGCGCATCATCATCACACCGATGAGCTCGCCGTGCGCACCGGCTGCAGGCTGAATCGTGACACCCGGCAGATCGAGCAAAGTACGCAGAATTTCTTCGGTTTCAAAAATCATTCTGAGCACCGATTGTGTATAGCGCTCGGGCAGCGCCGGGTGCGCGTGCTTCAGGCCTTCGTCGCCGGCGATGCGCTCATTGATGAGCGGATTGTATTTCATCGTGCAAGAGCCGAGCGGATAGAGGCCGTCGTCCCATGAGTAGTTACTCTTCGCGAGGCGGTGGAAGTGGCGCATGGTATCCACTTCGGAAAGCTTAGGGAACGGCTTTTCGGGCGAGCGGACCTTTTTGAGCAATGGATTTGCGCTCGAGGAAAAATCCGCCGCAGTGGTTTCCTGGTCAGAATACGCCGAGAGCAGCTGCTCTTTTCTGATGGTCTGCCGACTTGTGTGTTGCATAGCTCCGCCTATTCTTCGTTGATGGTTTTGATGATGCCGATAATCAGATTCTGGAAGTCGAATTTACGCTGCTCGGCAATTTCGACGACTTCGCTGTGGTGCAGCGGCGACGCGATACCCGCGCCCATATTGGTGATAATACTGATGCCGAGAATGCGCATGCCGCTCTGGCGCGCGACGATAACCTCGGGCACGGTGCTCATACCACACGCATCGGCGCCGAGCGTGCGCAGCATGCGTATCTCCGCCGGAGTTTCATACGTCGGGCCCGTCAGCGCCGCATAGACGCCCTCGCGCAGCTGAATATTGAGCGCCTTCGCGACACCGCGCGCGCGGCTCATCAGCACCGGCGAATAAGAGTCGGTCTGGTCGACGAAGCGCTCGCCCCATTCGGGATAATGGCGGCCAATCAGCGGATTGCTGAACATCAAATTGATATGGTCCTGTATCAGCATAAAATCGCCGGGATGAAACGCGGTATTCACCGCGCCTGCGGCGTTGGTGACAATGATCGTGCGCACACCGAGTGCAGCCATGAGGCGCACCCCCATCGCGACCTGCGACATCGAATAACCTTCGTAATAGTGTACACGGCCCTGCATCATGATAACAGATGTGTCTTCGATGAAACCGGCGATAAAGCGACCGCTGTGGCCTTCGACCGTCGATTGCGGAAAATGCGGTATCGTGCCATAAGGAATTGCAACGCTCTTTTCGGCCTTGTCTCCCAGCGCTGAGAGACCCGAGCCCAGAATGATACCAAGCTGCAGCGGAAAATTGACTTTGCCGCGCAGAAAATTGGCTGCGCCTTCGATCTCCTGCGGGGATATGTGTACCATGCTATTCCCTCAGCAGCACAAACTTGTCGCTGCCGAGATTCTTTTTCAGGGATTCCTGGATGCAGTATTCTGTGATCTTGCGTTCGTTAGGCGACAATTTTTCCCACACACTGAGCTGCGTTGAAAGATACAGGGTACTCTGGTATATCCAGGCAGCTCGCAGGAACAGCGGTTCTTTCAAGAGGTTTCGCGCTTTGAGTGTTTCCAGTTCGCCGCTCGGTCCGGCAATGAGCTCGGCAATAACGCGGCGGGCATAGGCTTCAGAGCGTTCGATCTTGTTGCCGGCGGAATCCGTCAGGTGCGGCGCAGACACGCGTTTTTTAATGAGTATGACTTCCCCTGGAATCGCGGAATCCTCCAGCGGGCGTTCTTCGCCCCTGCGTTCCGGAGCACCGGGTTTGGCGACCGCGGCGGAGTTCTCTTCGTCGGGGTATATTTTGTCAATGCCGGTCAGGGACAACGAGCGGGGGAAATACAGTTCTATGGAATCGCGCGTCTCACCGGGCCCGGCTGAGAGAAACGCCAGCGGGTTGAGCATTTGCACATAACTCGAGCGCGTCAGCGACATGAATGCGATAAAATCAATTACCATCAGCACCGCGATAAAGCGGAACAGGTTCAGCGGATTTTGCAGATAGACGACGAGCCGGTTCACACGGTCGTTCACCGCCACAAATGGAACGGCGAGACTACTTTTCAGCCTTTGCAAGTTCACCCAGAAAACTCCCGATTCCACGGCTAACGCCGGCGGCAAATGCCTTACGGAACTCAACGCTCTTCAATTTCTTCAAATCGTCTCTGTTAGTCAGGTAGCCTGTTTCGATGAGTATCGCCGGCATCAGCGAGCCACGCAAAACAGCAAAATCTGCCTTCTTCACTTTTCGCGATTTAATCATACCGTCAAGGCGATTCGACAGGCCGGAAAACACCTGCCGGGCCAGCGTTTTGCTCTCGCGCTGTATCTGCGCATTCATGAGCTGCGAAGTCAGCCGGCGAATATAACTGCTGCGCTCGTATCGCAGGTTTTCCCTGAGCATCAGTTGCCGCATTTTTACGTTGTCGGGATTCTGCGCAAGGTAATAGATTTCAAAACCCTTCACACGCGGCGAAAGCGTCGAGTTACAATGGACGCTGACAAAGATGCCGAATTTATTGCCCTCGTTGTGCTTGTTGGCCAGGTCGCTGCGTTTTTCCAGACGCAGAAATTTGTCGTTGCTGCGCGTGAGATAAACCCTGAGTTTCGGATAGTCGGCGTTGAGCTGCTCTTTGAGCGCCAGTGAAAGCGAAAGCGTGATATCCTTCTCTGCGGCGTCGAAATACCCCAAGGCACCTGAGTCCCGGCCACCGTGCCCGGCGTCGATAATGACAAAATCGAGTTTCTGGCCTGCTTCGCGCTTTTTGTCGCGGACAATCAGCAGCTGGTTCTTTGTGAAACGATACGAGACCGGCAGACTCAGCTCGGTAAGAATCTCTTCGACAAATTCGCGTGAAAAGAACAATCCGTCGTCCTCGAGGACGCCCTTTGCTTCGAGCTCGCGTATCTCGTTTTGCGACTGGTATTGCGCTTCACCGACGCGAAACAGCACGATGCGGCGGCCAAAGCGGATTTCGCCCTGCTCCTCTTTTTCGCTGTAGCTGTAAGTGAGGTCGCCGTGCAAGCGCCTGAGATTGGCAGCCGACAAAAAAGCCGCGCCGTCGATTTGCACCAGCGTGAAACGCAGCTTTTCTTTCTCTGCCGAAAGTTGGCCAAGAATGAGCAAATAAAAGAACAAACGGCCCAAAAATTTCACGCGAATGGACAAAGCCTTGAGTTGCCGAGGCCGCGCAAAGCGATTTATGCCGCCGCGACTTTCTCCTCCAGTAAAATTCCGTGGCCGGCTTTAGGCTATTCGATTGACCCGCCTTTCATGCTACCGGGTCTGGCTCGGTGGTCCGCGGCCATAACCTCCGTTTTGCTGCCGACCCGCAGACATCCATATCCATGGTCGATCCGTACCACCAGATTATCGTCAACACGCATATAAGGCGGTTCCACACGACGTACCACGAATACTTTGCCGACAAGACAACGCGCGCACTCGCGGACTATTTTTTTGGGCGCATCTATACGCTCGAGGGCAAATCGGAGCGCGACGAGATGGCGGTCAAAACCTACAACCGCTTCAAGGGCATGCTGTCTGAAAAAAGCCGCGGTCGCATCGAAAACCTGCTGTTGTTGAACGAAATCACCGATGAACTCGATCTGCAGATGGCCGACGTCATACGCAGGGACAGCAAGTATATCGTGCGGCACGACGGCATTGACCACGTCGATCTGAAAAAGGTGCCGGCGCTATACCGCAAAGCCAACGACATGGCCGACCGCGTCAAACAGCTGAAACTGATCGTGCTCAACCTCGAATCCTTTTTTGAACTCAGTAAGCACCCACTGGCGGGCGTGGTTATGCGGCCGGTGTCGCTGGCAGCGCGCACAGTCGGCGCCATGAAGCTCTATCGCGTTTTCGAAGAAGGTTACAATGCGACCAAACCCGTCTCAAAAGAGGTTTTTTTTGAGTTCACACAATACGTGCGCGGGCACGAAACACAGTTTCTTGAGAAATCCTACAAAAAACACATTCACCTGTTGTGAGCTATAAAATTTAAGAAGGATTCAGAGCGTAACCCATGCCCGACACAGAAATTCTGCAATATACCGAAGGTACCCAGGGCTTCAACCGGCTTGAACTCAGGCGTCCTGCCGGTTACGACTATTTGCCGGGACAGTACGTCCAGTTCAGCGAAGCGCCGGGCGCCAAGATCAAATACCTCGCTCTGGCGTCGCACCCGTCTGAACCGCACCTGCTGCTCGCAGGTAAGTTTAGCGCCTCCGCCGGCACGGCCGTCACCATTTCAGAAGCACATGGCAAGGGATTTTTCTGCAACTATGCAGATAAGCGGGGTTTTCTTTTCGTGACGCATGGCACCGGCATTTCGGCGCTGAGGCCGGCAATGCTGGAGCGCAGAATGCACGGACACTGCAACGACGCCTTACTCTATGGCGTGCGTACAAAAGAAGACGAGCCTGACCTGGATTGCCTGGCTGCGAATTTCGGCGCCGAGCAGCTGCGCGCGTACTCCGGTAGCTTCGACAATGCCCGGGTGCAGCAGAGGCTCGAGACCATGGAACTTTTACGCTTCGGCACGGTACTCATCGTCGGTTCAAAAGAGATGATGACCACGTGCCGCGAGATATTGGCCGCGCGGTCGTTTCCCATAAACCAAATCTTTTCAAATTATTAACGAGCGACCCGCAAAGCGCGCCGCCGTAGGGGTAGACTTAAGTCTACCCCTACATACGTGGTAAGTCGCTCGGCTTCGATCAAACCTGACACAGCGGGCAAAAAAATGTCGAGCGCCCGCTCTGCATGATGCGCTGTATCTTTGTCCCGCAGTTTTTACAGGCTTCCCCGTCACGGCTGTAGACCAAAAAACTTTTCTGGTAGCTGCCGGTCTGGAATGCTTTTTCGCCGGGCAGCGAATAGACATAGTCTGAGATGCTGCTGCCCTTCGCCTCGATGGCACGCTTAAGCACATTGCGGCACGCGGCCGCGATGGCTTTGAGTTCTTCTTTTGAGAGCGTGTCTCCCGCGCGCCGGGGATCGATACGCGCGATGAAGAGCAGCTCCGACAGATAAATGTTGCCGAGGCCGGCAAGAATTGCCTGATCGAGTAACAGGTTCTTGACCGGCGAGCGGCTGCGGCGCATTTTGCTTTTTGCCAGAGCATCTGCGCTGATCTGCAGAGCGTCGGTGCTTTGCGGCAGCGAACGCCGCGCGGCATCGCCCGAGAGCACAAAACCGAAGCGCCTGACGTCGATAAAATCGACGGTGTTGCGGCGAAAGCGAAAGCGCAGCTTGAGATATGGGGAATCGGTCTTCTGATTCAACAATAACCGTCCGGTCATACCGAGATGGAAGACAAAAATTTCGTCGGCAAATTTCCACAACAGGTATTTGCCGATGCGTTCGATCGACAGCAGTTTCTTCCCGGTGGCCGCTGCGCCGAAATGGCGCGGCACCGGGTAACGCAGTTTGCCATCCACCACCTGCACTGCTGCGAGTTTTTGCCCGGTGAGCGACTCAAGCGAGCGGCGAACGGTTTCCACTTCGGGCAGTTCAGGCACTACCGGTGAAAGTGGAAGCGGCCCCACAGCGCAAATCCATAAACATGCCAAGGCGCCTGACAAGCATGTCATTAAGTTTACGCCGTACGCTTATGCGTAAAGGCATCCACGTGAGTACCTTTGATCTTTTTAACCCCACCGACGACCATAAATCGCTGCGAGAGCTCGTGCACGATCTCAGCAAAGGTGTGATCGAACCGCAGGTGAAAGAATACGACGAAAAAGAGATGCTCAATGAATCTCTGCTGCGCAAAATGGGCAGCGAGTACAGCCTGTTCGGTATCACAGTTCCCGCCGAAGCCGGCGGCCATGGCCTCGACGCCACTGCTTCGGTCATCGTGCATGAAGAGCTCAGCTATAGCGACGCCGCGTTTGCGCTGAGCTTTCTCGCGCACGAAGTGCTTTTCGTGAACAACCTGTACCACGCGGCTGACAAGAACCTGCGCGACCGTTATATTCCGCCGGTGCTCGACGGCACGGCGATTGCCGGCATGGCGATGTCAGAACCCGGCGCCGGCACCGACGTGCTCGGCATGACGACTCAGGCCGAGAAAAAAGGCGACCGCTATATTCTCAACGGCGTCAAACAGTGGATCACCAACGGCAACTGTGGCAGTTATTTTCTGGTCTATGCGCGCACCGAAAAGGGCAATCGCCAGGCGCTGTCGAGTTTCGTGGTCGAAAAGACCTTTAAGGGTTTCAGCGTCGGTAAAAAAGAAATCAAGATGGGTATGCGCCAGTCGCCCACCTGCCAGCTGATTTTTGAGGATGTCGAAGTACCGGCAGAGAATCTCATTGGCAAGGAAAACGGCGCGCTGACGCATATGATGCGCAACCTCGAAATCGAACGGCTGACATTGGCTGCCATGTCGCTCGGTATCGCGCGCCGTGCGCTCGACGAAATGATCCGTTACGCGACGGTCGACCGCACTGCGTTCGGCAAAAAGCTCGCGGATTTCGGCCAGATACAGCAGCTGATCGCCGAATCGTATGCACGTTACCGTGCCAGCCGCGCTCTGGTCTATGAAACCGCGCTGAGGGTAAATCCGAATTCGCGCGAATCGCTCTCAGCCGCCGCGGCCAAACTCTCGGCCACACAGATGGCCGAATTTGTCGCGCGCGCGGCAATTCAGGTATTCGGTGGTTATGGTTATACGCGCGAATACCCGGTCGAAAAGCTATTGCGCGACGCAATTCTGCTCTCGATCGGCGGCGGCACGAACGAAGCCATGCAAAAAAACATCTTAAAAGATCTCCGCGATTCTATGGCGTAAGCTATAGAATCGCGCCCCTAAATTCCCGTTGACACGCGGCGGGGATTTCCCGGAAATCAGAGGCGTGTTGACCCGTACGTACTACATCCCCCTCTTCATGGCCGGCTTTGCCTTACTGCCAGGCCTTATCGTCGCCAACGACCGCCCTTACCTGTCGTCGGGCGCGCATGCGAAACTCGTCGACAAGCTCAGCTGCGAAGTCGAAGATCCCGACAAGCACGTAAAGATTCGTGCGCGCAAATACCAGTATGGCAGGTCGACCAAAGGCAAACCGCTTTTGGCCTACATTGTCGACCCGGCCAAGGGCACGCAGAGTGCGGAAAATCTGTACCTGATCGCGGCGCAACACGGCGACGAGCGCAATTCGCGCAAGGTGCTCGAATATTTTCTGCGCGAAGTCAAAACGATCAGCGCCGACTACCGCAATTCGCGGCGCATCATCATCATCCCGGTGTACAACCCGGACGGCTACAAACGCAACCACCGCAGCACTCCCAAATCGATAGACCTCAACCGCGATTTCCCGTCGAGCGACGGCAACGAAGCCAATCCGCAGGCGCCGGAAACAGAAGCGTTTCTCGCCCTGATGGAAAAATACCCGCCAAAAAACATCTACAATCTGCACCAGCCTTTCCGCGTCGTGCTGGTGTACCCCGAAGACGTCGAACTGGCAAAACCCTTTGCGCAGCTGTCTGACTATCCGCTGGGCCAGGGCGTCGGTTACCCGACACCCGGCTCGCTCGGCACGTACGCACGCGAAAAGAAAATTCCTGTGATCACCGTCGAACTCTCGCGCTCGATGCGTGCTGCAATGGCACCGTTTATCTACGAAGAGGTGCGGCTGGCACTGTTTAATGCCGCGTTCGGCTGCATACCGCGCGATGCGCGAAAATCCCACCTTGAGACGTACCTCGCCGAATAGACAAAGCATGCGGGCACCTCGAAAAATGCCGCCAGAAAATCGGAAACGCAGCGGTTTGCGGACAAACCGCATGCAAAACGGCCGAAACGGCCTGTTTCCGATTTTCTGCGCCGCCGTGCGAGCGTCGTTCGCGGCATTTTTCGAGGGGCCCATGCGCAAAAAACGACGGTTTAGATTGCTGCTGCGCCGCCGCGGCGCGATTATTCTGATCACGGCAACGCTGATTCTGACGCTGACGGTTTCGATTGCGATGGTCTATGTGCGCTTCGCGCTCAATGAGTACCGCGCGGTTTCGGTTACGGGGCTGCGCGAAAAGTCGCTGCAGCTTGCGCAGAGCGGGCTCGAGACAGGCACGCTGCTTTTAACGCGTATTCCGATCGATTCGCTCTACGACTTCGGTATCTTCACCTTTGCCCCCACGATTCCTTTGGGCGGCGGTATGGTCACGCTGTCGCTCAGCGAAGAGAGCGGCAAACTCAACCTCAATCGGCTCGTGCGTATGTTCGAAGACCAGACCGACGAAAAGCACCTCGAATATTTCCAGCGCCTTTCGGTTGCGCTAGGCATTCCCGCCGATCTCTGGCACGCGGTCGTCGATTACATCGACGAGAACAACACACCGATGCCGCGCGGCGCCGAGCGCGCAGATTACGAGAGACTGATACCGCCGCGGCGCATCAAAAACGGCCGCATGCAGGCAATCGAAGAGCTGCTGTTTATTCCGGGTTTTGACGCGAGGCTGCTCTACGACGATCTGCGTTCGCAGGACCGCATCAAGAACACCTCGACTGCGAGCCTGAGCGACCTCGAAAAAGCGTCTCTGACGCCAGCGGATTATATTCTCGCAAATAACATCACCACATACCTGGTTTATAACGCCGACACTTCGACCGACCTCATCAACATCAATTCGGCTCCCTACCATGTGATTCTGTCGCTGTCTGAATTCATGACGCCTTTGGCGGCACGGAAAATCGTCACCGAGCGTATCAAGCGTAACGGCCGCTTCAAGAGCATTGACGAGCTGGCCCTTATCCCGGAATTACAAATATCCACCTCAGGCACGTCTACTCTGTACAAAGAGATCGTTTTTCGCATAACCAAGGATAATCAAATCTATAAGATTGTTGCCGATGCGTCGATTGATTCGCAGACGGCGCAAGTCATGGGAATACTGGATCCGAATGCGAAAAGGCTGGTCTTTTATTCTGAATAGCCGTTATTCAGCCCTGTAATATCCCCTATGGCCCGTACCCCTGTCGTCATTGAAATCAATAATTACGAGATCAAAGGTCTCGCGTTCCGCAGTGGCCTGGCCGGCCGCTCGTTTTTCCAGGCCGAATCGATGTTCCTGAACCCCCAGTTGAGTACCGCGGCGCAGGCTGCGCAGTTTGTGGCCGAACGCTACCCGGGTTCCATCGGCGTACATTTTAACGTGCCATACGAGAGCCTGTTTACGCGCGAACTTTCGTTCCCGTTCGCCGACCGGCGCAAGGTGCGCGAGGTGCTGCCCTTCGAGCTTGAGCCGCTCATACCGAACGACCTCGGCGACGTGGTCTACGACAGCTACCTCACGACCAATGCATTGAACCAGTCAACGCGCGCCATAGTCGCGGGCGCGCGCAAAGATATTCTGATCCGCTACCTCGACGAATTCCGCCAGCGCGACGTCACCGTGCTGGGTATTTATACCCCGCACGATGCGCTCTACCGGCTGCATCCCTTTATTGGTCTCGAATCATGCATCATGCTGCACGTCTCGCGGCTAGTGTCGGTCATCGTCATTGTGCTGAACAACGAGTGGCGGTTTGCGCGCGTGATGCCGGTCGGTTATGACTGGCTGATCGCCAAGCTGCGCAACAAATGGAAAATCGACGCGGCGGAAATCCACCGTATTCTGCTGGCGATGCCCGCGAGCCTCGAAGACAGCGCCGATGTCGATGACTTCAAAAAAGCGCAGAAGATAACCAACCCAAAATTCAAGGCGCTGGCCGAATCGGTGGGTGAATTCACGCAGGTGATCAGCCGCGAACTCGAAGTTTCGCTGCGTAACCTGCAGATGGACCAGGACGGCGCGGTCTCCGAAAAGGCCGTCGGCGAAGTCACCGAAAACAAACCGATGAATCCGTCGGAGTTACCTGTCGCGCTGAGTTCAGACCTCAACAACGCGATGGTGATTGAAAACGCGCTGGCGAAGAACCTCAAACACAACGTGGCACCGTTTCCTTACGAAAGAACGCCGCTGGCACTTTTGAACCGCGAGCACCTGATCACCATGGGCGGCGCGTACTCGCAGACCGTCTCGGGCAAGATGAACCTGCTGAAAGACGATTTGAAAAAATGGGTTGTCAGTTCTCAGACCGGCGCATCGCGCATCGTTATCGGCCTCGCCGCAGCGGCGGTGCTGCTTTTTGCCACGTCGTTCTTCATCGATCTGCGCCGCCGCGGGCAGCAACTCAAAGAATGGGAAGACCGCCAGGCAAAGGTGTTCCAGCAGTTCTTTGCCGGTGCGCAACTGCCTGAAAACGTTTCTGCGCTGTCTTACGCGGCTGAACTGGTGCGTAAAGAGAAGCAGAAAACCGAAATCATCGAAGTTTTTCTCAAGGCACCCCGGCTGTCAGCGGTGCTCGTGCAGCTGCACCAGAATATCTCCACCGAAGCGGGGCTCGAAATCACCTCGTTCTATTACAGCGACCGCGGTGTCGAAATCAACGGGCTGGTGCCCGATTTCGCCAAACTCGAGGATATCAAACGTTCGCTTGGGCGCGCCACGCTTTTGACAGGCGTCGAGTCAAAAAATGAAAACTCCTCCCCCGGCCCCGGTGGGCAGAACCGCATCAAGTTCACACTCTTCTGCAAGGTAAAAAAAACCGAGGGGCAGACGCAGTGAAAAAGTTCTGGGAATCGCTCAATCCGCGCGAGCGCACATATGTCATGCTGCTGGCCGCATTTGCCGCGTTCATCGGCATCTTTTTCGCCGGACGTTCGTTTGCACGCTATATGAACGACCTGAGCGAACGCTCCGATTCGGCCGAGCGCGACACGCTGCAGATCGAAAACCTCGGCCGCCAGTACCAGCTTCTGCAGGCGATGAAAACCGGCGATTCGCAGCAGCTCGACAATATGCTCTCAAGCATTGAAACTCTGCTCAAGACCATCGGCCTCAGGGACAAAGTCGGCAGCCTCACCCCAACCGACACGGTCGTGCAGGATAAATACCTCAAACGCGAGGTGAAAGTCTCTATCAAAGAGAGCCCCGCAAATCAGGTGCTGGATTTTATCAGGCAGATCGAACAGAGCACGCAGACGCTTTACAAAGTCGAAAGCATGAGCTACCGGCCGGTGCTCAAAAAACCCGGCATCTACGATTTCAGCATCCAGATTTCAGGATTCCAGAGAAAAAATGACGGAAAATGAAATAAACGAAGAGCCGCTGCCGCCCGCTCCCGCCGAGGCCGACAGGTCGTGGCAGAGCAGACTGAAGCGCATCGCGCCCTACGCCGCGGGCCTTGCAGCTTTCGCCGTCGGGCTGCTGCTTTTTGCACCGCTCGAAGCCTACGCCTATCTTGCTCTGCGCCAGGCCGGTACGTCTGGCCTGCACATCGACGTGTCGGATCTTTCGCTGTCGGTTTTCGGCAAATTCAAGGCGCAAAGCATCAAGGTGCCGCTTTCGGCTGACGCGGAAAAAGGCGGCGTACTTAAGATAGCCGAAGCCAAAGGCAATGCTTCGCTGTGGGGATTTCTCTCTGGCGACAAATACGATGCCACCGCGGAGGCCGTTATTCTGTCTTTTTCCCGAGGCGATTTCGGCATCAAGATCGACTCGCTGGAAATCGTTTCGGCGCTCACGCAGGCCAAGACCGGCGGCACAACAAAGGCGCTGAACGGTAACCTGTCGATCACTGCCGAGTCGGCGCAGGTCACGTATAAAGAAACCAAATACCTGAAAGAAGATATCGTCGTGCCGTTCTTGAAAATTGTGCTCAAATGCCGCGCGCAGGAAAACCGCATCGGCATTGAAACCGGTGAGGCCATGGGGCGGCTCATCAATATGCAGATCCGCGGTTCCGTGACTCTCGGGCCGCAGACAGAACTCAGCCTCAATCTGGTGCTCAGGCCGACAGACGAGTTTTACCAGAAATACCAGGATAAAGACCTGCGCACGCTGCTCAAGTTTGCCAATATTCTGCAGGACGACGGGCGTATTGAATTTAATGTGCGCGGTACGCTCAACCAGCCAATCGTCGAACCGGTGCTCGCAAAGACCTCCGCACCGGTGGCACCAGCGGCCCCGCGCTAATCGCTACTTCGCCGGCCTGCCGGGTTTAACCGCCGAGGCTGCCTTTTCCGGCGCTGCCGCTTTTTTGCCCTCGGCCTTTTTTCCGGGTGCTATGTGCAGCTTTATGAGCGGCTGCCATTTTCTCAGTTCGAACGCCTGATGATAGTGCCTGAGCGAGCGCAGGTAGAGGTGCGCGCTGTAACTGTAATTACGGTTGTTATAAGCCGACAGGGCGCGGCTTTCGTCCTGTTTGCCGACATCGACAGTGCTGAGGATTTTCTCCTTGGTCGTGGTATCGGCGTACGGCTCGGCATTGCGCTCGTTGAGGATGCTCTGGTGTTTGTCCACGAGGTCGCGGTAAATCTCGGCGATGGCCTTGAACTCAGCTTGAAATTTCTCGTAGGTCTGCTGCACATTTTTCAGCGCTCCATTGCGTTCAGCCGGCTTTGCTTCGCGGTAGTCGATCAGGCTTTTTTCATAGCCTTCGATCTGCATTTCAATCGCGGTATTTCGAGCAGAGACAAGCCCAGTGGCCATGAAGTACCTCAGCTCTTTAACCTGATTGGCGCCCTTAACCCTGATTTTCTGTATGTCGATTGTGCCGGCCGAGAGCGATGCGCCGGCAAAAGTAAGGGCGAGGATGGCGTGGCGTAAGGTCAGCATATTCAGCTCCCAACGTGCTCCGCTCTATGCCGGCTATTTCTTCGGTTCTGGCTTCGCGGGAGCAGGTTTCTTTGTCTCAGGCTGATCTTTGCCCGGGTAATCAGGCACCAGCGCCTTTTTTTCAGGGCGCTTGGTCTGTAGTTCTTTGAAAGCATCTTTCAGCAGCGATTTTTTCTGAGCCGAGATCAGACCGTAATTGTCGTCGTGGTGCAGATAGAAGTTCATGTTATCCGTATATAACTTGCGGTTCATCTGGTTCGTGAGGCTGTTCTTCACGCGCTCATAGTCACGGATCTTCTCGCGGTCGTCTTTATTGCGTGCGTCATCCCATGTCTGCGTCTGGTATTCTGCCTTGTCTTCGATCGGCGTTTTGCTCTCGATCAGCGACAGGAAAGCGAATCGCTTCGCGCGGCGTGCACGCTTGATACCGTCGATATAATAACGGATTTTGTTCGAGAACAGAAAGCGGTTATAGTTGAATCCCATGTCGCGGAACTGGCGCGCGACTTCGACGTCGCGATAGCCGAGTTGCAGAAAATGCGCCGATTTGCGGTCTTTTGACTGGATAATAATCGGAGCGTTGAGATCGAGCAACGAGCGCGAATCTTCCAGATAGCGCTTCTGCAGCACGTCGTAGAACAGATCGAGCAGAATTTCCTGGCTCAGACGAACTTCTTTGAACGCATCGACGTAGTTGCTTTCGAGATAATACAGGTTCGCATTAAAATTGTGCTGGTTGGAATCTCTGAGCGCCTTCTCATTTTCCGGCGAGCCGAAATTGGACACGCTGACGTTGGCAAATTCGATAAAATAGCGGTTTTCGCGCAAAATTTTCTCAACAAAACCCTGGTCGGGGGCCGCCGCGTAAAGCGAGGCCGTGGCACATGGTATGACCAGCACCATAATAAATCTGCGTAAAACTGTCATACCGCTGAACCACCCTGTTTGCATCTGGATTCCGTTTTTAGTATCGACAGCGCCGGATAGTTCTTGATACAAAAATGATCAATTTTTGAAAGGCAGCTGCTGCTTCAGCGTATTGAGGTTCTGCGGTGTCAGCCTGATGAAGCGCGCCCCTGCCCTGAATTTGCGTGTCTGGCTGTTGTTGTCGACCCAAATAATCTGCACCGGCAGTTCAATCGGATTTGCATCAATTTTGAGGTGCAGACTCATCAGTTCGCCAGGCTGCATTGCCTCATCGAGTTCGAACGAAATGCCTTCAATCGAGACATCCTGCGACATACTTTTGCCCGGGATACCGTTGGTCTTGGTAATCGACAGCTCCCATTCAAGCGGATAGCGGATGTGCCGGCGTTTATTCTGCGAGTAGCAGATGATGCGGTTTTTGCCCGCATATTTGGCGAAGTACAGCATCTGGTCTGCGCGATCGATGAGTTCGGCACTGGTTGTCGCATCGCAGGGAAAAGTCGCGAGCCCGCCGCTGAGGCTCAGATCGGTCGAGGCAATTTTCAGTTTCGCGAACTCTGTGCGGATTTTCTCGCTGACGATCATCGCGCCCTCGGCGCTGGTTTCGGGCAGGATAACCGCGAATTCTTCGCCGCCGATGCGGCACGGCGTATCTTCAGAGCGCATCGAGCGCTTGAGCAGCTTGCCGAGCGCTGAAATGACGGCGTCGCCTGTCGTATGTCCGTGCGTGTCGTTGACGCGCTTGAAATTGTCTATGTCGATGATCAGCAGCGAAAATTCGCGGTTGCGCCGCGTCGCCTGCTTGAGCTCGCGTTCGATTGCCGAATCAAAAAAACGGCGGTTGAATACGCCGGTGAGCTCATCGACCGCAGCCTGCCGCGCGGTTTCAGCATACACGTGAATCTCAATAACTTTGGGATTTTTGAGCTCATGGCTTTCATTCACGAAGTAATCGACCATCGCCACGCGAAAGCCGGCCTTGCGCCCGAGCTTTTCTTCGAGCAGATCGCGGCGCGCTATAATGGCTTCCCAGGTGCTTTTGGCTTCGGTAGGGTGCAGGCGCAGATGGCACATGACATGGATGAGCCTCGCATAGATATCTTTTTCTCCGGATTTGTAGAGAGATTCGGCGGCCTCGAGCACCGAGTCTTCAGCGGCATCGTTATCGGCAAATATCTGGTTGATAAGATCCAGTTCGCCCTGTATGCCCGACGATATGCGCATGGAGTCAGCTGTTACACCGCTTTGCCCTGTAAAGCGAATTGGGAGGCACTGCGGGCGCGGTCTTATTCCATTTTTTTTCTGGATTTTTCTTTGAGCCAGTCGAGCATATCTGGTGTGATTTCGACGTCGGGATTAGCGGCCTGCCATTCGGCGAGATCAATATCGGCGCTTTGCTGCGGTTCGCGGTGGAATGCCGCGCGCAGCAGGCGCAAAAAAATGAAGATCGATACCGAACTGATGAAACCCGCGATGACGTATGCGAGCGGCTTGACCAGCGATGACTGGCCGAGCAGATAATGCGCGAGTATGCCCGCGTCCGTGCGCATCACATCGCCGTGCACAAAATCGTTCAGATCGTAGAGAGAATACAGCGCGGTCAGACCGCCCAGCACAAAAAGAAGCAGGTGGTTAAAACGCGGAAATAAAAACGCGGTCACGGTAAGTGTCAGTCCCCAGCTGCCGCTGATAATATATTTGAGGTATTTATCCGCATTTTTGACCGGCGCACCGTCGGGAAAAAAGCCGAAAAAAATCACGGTCAACCCGACGACGAGAGACACTGTGCGCACCCAGCGGCTGGTGAGCGACGCACGCAGCATCATATAGCCCCACAAAATGCTACCGATATAACCGGCGGTAGCGATGATGAAGAAAATTCCTTTGCCGTTCGCGGCATAGGTCGCACCCGATTCATCCCACTCGATCGAGATGGCGGAAAGCTGGCCACCTGTCAGGATCGTGGCAATCGCATGCGAAGTTTCATGCAGAAAGACAACAAACAATTTGAACGGTTTCAGCACCGGCGACTGCCAGAAAAAAATCAGCAGCACTGTCAGTACAGTCAGCGACGCAAGTCTGAGAAATACCGTGCGCATGGGTTCAGAATACCGCGTAGATGAGGCCGATATTCGCCTGCACACGAATGTGCAGCAAATCACCGACCGTATACGTATGTTGCCTGCCGGGTACGAGGTTGACACCAAGAACAACGGTTAACAGCATAGTGAGATTCTCGGCAAGCTGTGGCGCGACCTGCACCAGGCCATCGGCAAAGAGATGGTTGAAGCTCGAATCGGGTGCCGGCATCGAATTCACGTACATGGTTGTTTCGGTCAGGTGTGTGAGACCGAGTCCGAGATTGAATACCGAAAAAACTTTATAATGCATATGCGCGTAGACCGGGATATGCCACTGGCTGCGCTTCTCCATATCGATTTTGACCAAGTTGACCGTGAGCGAAGTCAGCCGCATGAGACCCACTCCAGCCTGAAAAAAGAAATCCGCCAGATCGTAGCGCACAAGCAGCGAACCGCCGAGCGTGCCATAGCTCACGGAATAATCACCCTTCGATTTGTCGAGACCCTCTTCGTTATGCGCTGTGGCCGCAAATTCTAAGCCCGCGTGGAATTTGCGGCCGAGGTCGGGGGCTTCCGCGGGCGCTTTCTGCAGCGAATTGCCGCGCTCGTCGGGTCGCCCTGTTTGCGCCCATGCCGCACGCGCACAACAGGCTAACAGCAGCGCGGTCAAAATGATTCTGCGCCTCGGCATCGCTGCAGAGTTATGAGCGGCAGGCGGATGTCAACACTTCATTGCCCTTCTCCGTCACGAGCACGTCGTCTTCAATGCGAATGCCGGTGCCGCGTACGCCGGCCGGCAGAAAATCGTACTCGGGCGGAAAGTAGAGTCCCGGTTCGACCGTGATAACCATGCCGGGTTCGAGAGAGCGGCTCTTGCCATCGGTGAAATAGTCACCCACGTCGTGCACGTCGAGACCGAGATAGTGCGATGTACGGTGCATGTAAAACAGGTTATAGTATTCGAGTTCAAGCGCCTGACCCACCGACGCCACTTTGGTCAGCGGCCCCGAAAGCGGCTTCTCGCCCTGGCGGCGCAGCGGCACGCTGTCGAAAAGCCCAAGCGAGAAGAGACCAGCGGTGAGCACCTCAATCGCCGCATCGTGCACATCGTCGACGCTGCTGCCTGTAATGGCCTTGGCTATCGCCGCGCGCTGCGCCGCGAGCACGAGGTCATAGAGGTCGCGCCTGATGCCCGGAGCGCCGCTCCAGCCACCCGTCGCGGTGGTGCGCGTGAGGTCTGAAGCGTAACCTTCGACTTCGCAGCCGGCGTCGATCAGCACAAAATCCCCCGGTGCCGCGCGGCCCGAGCTGCCTTCGTAGTGCAGTATAGTCGCGTTCTCGCCGGCGGCGACAATCGAAGGATATGCCAGGCGGTCGGCACCGGCGTGCATAAATTCGCGTTCGAGCATTGCCTTGATCTCATATTCAGGGAGTGCCGATTTGGCGGCGGTAATAAAGTCGTTCACGGTATTGTGCGCAGCCGACGAAATCGCCGCCGCGCGGCGCATCGCATCCAGATCTGCTTCGTCCTTAAACAGCCGGCATTCGTGCAGGATTTCGGCTGCGCGAATGATGGTGCGCGGCGCCACGGTACCGCGGCGCGACAGATTAGCCATGTCGTTCAGCACTGTGAGGAAGTGGTGGTCGAGATCTGGATAGACACCAAAATCGTAGTACAGAATTTTGCAGCCCTTAAAGAGATCGCCCGAGACCTTCTTGAAATCCGCCGCCTCGTGGGCAAAAATATCGAGCCCGGGTGCCGCCAGCTGTTC
>CAYHJO010000023.1:0-30807 GCA_964356715.1 uncultured Turneriella sp.
AAGGCGCCGTAACTCGTTAAACTGATGCGCGCTGACAAGAAGAACCAGGCGGGCAGCATACGCTTTGTGCTGCTGGACGCGATCGGCAAGGCAAGGTTACCCGAACGCATTTCTGAGCAAGAACTGCTTGCGAGCCTGAAAGAATTTCAGACGATAGCATAGTATGCGCCTTGTCGTGATCAATGGGCCCAATCTCAACATGCTCGGCAAACGCGAAGCCGGCTTTTATGGCACCTTTAGCCTTGCCGATCTCGAGCAGAAGATCCGAGACCATGTGGGTAAACGTGCCGAGCTCGCCTTTTTTCAATCGAATACCGAAGGTGAAATTATCAACTTCATCCATAATCTGCAAAATGACGATAAACTGATCATCAACGCAGCGTCGCTGACACATACTTCCATCGGCATCCGTGACGCTTTGAGCGCAGTCAAAACGCCGTTTATCGAAGTGCATATCAGCAATGTGTACGCGCGCGAAGAGTTTAGGCACAAGTCATACTTAAGCGCGATTGCGCAGGGTGTCATTGTCGGCCTCGGTGCGGAAGGTTATGTGTTAGCCAGCGATTTCTTTCTTGCAGCCAATGCGGGCCGTTAACCGATGCACGATCCGCTGATCAGTAAAAAATCCGAAGGCAACTATGAGTTGTCAGAAGCCGGCCTGAGCCGCGCCTACATGATGACGATGCAGCGTCTGCTCGTGCACTACGCGCAGCAGGCGCTCAAAACCCCACCCGCCGACGCGCAGGCGATGGGACAAAAATTGCCGGCGTTCATCGCGCAGGTCATTAAGAAGCTCGACGACTACTTCGACCAGCTGCCGCAATTTGCCGCGTTCATCAAAGAGCCCAACGCGGCGCGCCTCGGCGCCTACATTGGGCAGAACTTCATGCCGCAGCTCGAGAAGGTCAAAGAGAAGCTGCTCGAAACGGAAATTCCAAAATTTAAGGCAGAATACGAAAACCCGTATCGTGTACCTTCTAACGATCTGATCATGCGCTTTGCCGCCGACTTTGCCAAAGCGCCGCCTTTGACGTACAAGCCATTCGACCCAGAGGCCGAGGCAGAAGAAAAACTCAAGGCAGCAGATCTTGTACTGCCGGGTGAAGAGGCTGTTGCGGCAGGTGCGGTAAAACCGCAACCCGGCGAGGTGCTGCTCAACCGGTATGCATCCTTTTTTATCACCGCTCGCCCCTTGAATTACACCCCCGACACGGGTTCTGACGACCCCGATGAAAATGGCGCAGAAGCGGCAGGCCCAGCGGTGCCGCAGCAGATCACCTTTCGCGCCTTTGTGCAGGTGGTGAACACGGTTGCGCGCTATATCAAAGCGGCCGACCAGGCAGGGTATGCGAAGTTCTACCAGTCGCTGCCCCCCGTGCAGCAGGCCGCGTACACCTACTACACGCTGTTCCAGAAAGCAGCGCAGCAGCAGGATGTCGCGTGGTCAGACGAAATACACAAGGTGATGGTGCGCGCGAAAATCGATGCCGGCGCCGCAAATAAATTAAAAGACGAGGTCGAATCGTACCGCAAGGTATCGCTGTCACTTTCACGCGCGCTCGCGGCCGGTCAGCAGCGCGGCATGCAATCGCAGCTCGCGCAGACATTATATCCGCAGCTCATCAGCATCTTTGAAAACACCGGCTCGCTCGCCGAAAAGCGCACCGCGCTCAAGATGTCGCTGTTGCAGGTTATTCAGCCCGAAGCCAAAGAGGCCATCACGCAGATTCTGAGCCCGCAGCTCGAAGAGCTTGCTGGTCTTTATGGCTTATCATGAATGGGCAGCGCCCGCCGCAACACAGCCATAAATCTTCGAATGGCCCGAAGGCCGCCGACGCACTGGCAGAAAGGCTAAAGGCCTACAAAAAATCCACAACTCAGACCAAGACTCAGCCAGCGTCTGCCGCAAAAGCGCAGACACATTCGCAGACGACCATCCTACAACACGCAAAACATCCGGTATCGGGCGAGGCGCTCTCGCTGCCGCCAACCCTTGCTATGGATTTCCAGTGCGATGTGCCTGTGGGCGAGTTACTGT
This sequence comes from uncultured Turneriella sp., assembly GCA_964356715.1. Lineage (GTDB taxonomy): Bacteria > Spirochaetota > Leptospiria > Turneriellales > Turneriellaceae > Turneriella. Next base: position 2,039 of record CAYHJO010000023.1, read on the forward strand.
TTTTTGACCTCGAAAGCACGGGTCTGGGTTCGTCAGAGCAGACCTACCCGTTCCTGATCGGCTATGCGTCGGTGACGGGCAACGCCATCGAAACCACAGCATGCTTTGCGACGACGCCCGCCGGCGAAGATGAGATTTTGTCGCAGTTTATCGCTGCCGCACACGGCCGCACGCTGGTCAGCTTCAACGGCAAATCATTCGACCTACCGCTCATTCTGCGCCGCGCCGAAAAATATGGCCTCAAAAATAACCTGAAGGCTTTGCACCACATCGACCTCTTTCACATGATAAGGCGGATCTACCCCGAAAAACCTGCGCGGCTGATCGACGCCGAAAGCCGCCTGCTCGGCTTCACGCGCAGCGGCGACATATCAGGCGCAGAAGTTGCACAGGCCTATTTCGAATTTGTACGCTTCGACCGCAGCGAAACCCTTGACGCAATCTGCAACCACAACCTGATCGACGTGCTGAGCCTCGTGAGCCTCGCGCTTAAAGTCTCGGGGGCTTTCACAGCCGCGCGTGCGGGTACTGCTTCATGGGCGTATAAGATTCACCGCGACAAGAGCGCGCGTAAAGAGCAGCAGAAGACCCTGCTGTTGCAGAACCGCGACAAACTCGATGCGCGCGATATCTTTGTGTTAGGCCAAATACACCGCAGCGAAAAGCACTACCGACGCGCGGCCCGCCACTTTCTCGCGAGCTACCGAGCCGGCTATCCCAATGCAGTCATCGACGCGGTGCGCGCGTTCCGCCGCCTCGCGGGCAAAGACAAAACAGCCAAACGCCTCGTCGAATACGCACTCGGACGCGAAGACGAACGCGTGCAAAGGCAGCTGGTTAAATATCTGTAACTTGCGTCCGTAGGGGTAGACTTAAGTCTACCCCTACGGATCCTAAAGACGCACAATAAAAGTTGACCGAATGTAACCCTGCCGTCGTCAAATGCCAAACAGATTACCCAGAGGAGAACCAACCATGAAAACCAGTTTAGCCAGAATTGTGCTGATCGCGTGTCTCGCGCTGCTTGCGGGAACCGCCTACGCGGGTGCATCGATGCGGGCAGCAGATGAGGCAATGGAACCGGCCCCTGATCCCAAGAAGAAAAAAGCCGGCGAAGAGTGCAAAACTTCTGACGAATGCCAGCGCCACCACAGCTGCAAAAAGGACGGCGACAAAGGCGTTTGTACGGCTCCCCCCCGCCACAAAATCCCTCCCGGAGCGGTGACGTAGTCTCTTGCGATAGAGAATAGCCTTATGAACCACAGAGGGCACAGAGAGCACAGAGCTATTTCATCCGATATCATTGCGCAATCTTTACTCTGTGTCCCTCAGTGTCCCCTGTGGTTCGTGGCGTCTTTTGCTCTGAATTGCCGGTGCCCGGCATACGAACATGATTTTCGCCTGGCTGCATAGCGCGCGCTTCGACCTCGGCTTCATCGCCGGTATCGTGCTACTCGCAGGCGGCATGGCGGGGGCCACCGTGTTCTGGCCGCTCATGTTCTTGCCGATGCTGACGATCCACACCTGGCTTTTCGGCTACGAGCACCTATGGGCAACCTACACAAAACTCTTGCTGCACCCCGACGACCGCGCGCGCCACCGCAACCTAATCTACTTTGTGCCTCCCGTGGTACTGCTGGGGCTATTCGGTCTCGGTCAGGTCTCTGGACTCAAGGGCCTCTACGTGCTATATTTCTTCGGGCAGTTCTTCCACACCGTGAGACAGAGCTGGGGGCTCGCGCAAAAGTACCGCCGGCAGGCAGGCGGCATGCCGTGGGATTCTGCGCGCCTGTCAGAAATCACGCTGTGGTCGGTGCCCGTCTGGGGTTTTCTGTACCGTTGCTCACGGCGCCCCGACGAGTTTCTGTTCCAGGATTTCTGGCTGCCGCCCGTACCACGCGCAATAGTTTATGCCGCAGGTGTGGCGAGTGCTACTCTGTGGGCCTACTGGGCATATACGCGCATCTCCGCCTTGCGCCGCGGAATGCTGCCATTGGGTCACACTCTCTACATGCTCTCGCACCTCGTGGTCTATGTTTTCGGCTATGTCGTGATCGACGAGCTTTGTTCAGGCTGGCTCTTGGTTAATATCTGGCACAACGTGCAATACCTTGCGTTTGTGTGGATCTATAACCGTAACCGCTATGCCACGGGAATTGATCATCGCACCCCTATTCTGTCATGGCTCTCGCAGCCGGGCCTGAGCCGTGTCGCATTGTACTTCCTCACGACCGTCGCGCTGGCGTTGCCGATCTATTATCTTTTGCCGCAGCTGGGTCTGACTCTTGATGGCTTAGTCAAGAAGGTCGCAGTGCCGACGGCGATCACGATCGGGCTGACTTTGACCTTTCACCATTACATTGCCGATGGTATTATCTGGAAAAGGCGGAATAATCCGGGCGAAGCCGCGGCGCTGCAAGCACACCAACCTAAGTTTTTGCCTGCGGCAAAAACTTAGGCTGATACACACTCATGCCGGGTGCGAGAATCTGCGCATAACGGTCAAAATACAGGAACTGTTTGATTAAAAGCGCAAATTCGCGTGGAATTTTGAGGCCGTTGTTGCGCGCGACCGAGACAATCTGCAGCACCATGGAGTTCAGGTCGGCTTCGTCAATGTTGATCTCGTCGCCGCGCGCGACGGCTTTCTCTACTGTTTTGCCGAAGGAATTCACCTTGTCGAACACTGCCTTAAGCTCATTGGCAAATTTGTCTTCTTCGACTTTCTCCCCGCCGCCACCCGTCGCATCGAGGCCGATGAGCGACTTGGCAATCAGGCGGTAGTTCTTTTCGCTGACCCCCTGAATGAGCAACCAGAGCGATTCGAAAACCTTCGGGCTGAACCGGCCGACGATGCCGAAGTCGAGAAAACCGATTCTGCCGTCTTCGAGTATCATCAGGTTTCCGGCGTGCACATCCGCATGGAAAAAGCCGGCGGTCGCGAGCGACTGGAACCACGTCGCGAGCGCTTTTTCGAGAACCGCCTGCGGATTTTTGGTGTATTTGCGCACGACGTTCAGATCGGTCAGCGGCGAACCATAGAGACGCGACATCGTCAGCACGCGCTTGGTGCTTAAACGTTTGACGACCTGCGGCACCACCACGTCGGTTTCGTCGCTGTTAATCAGAAACTGCTCAAATTCCTGAATATTCTTCGCTTCCTGAATAAAATCGGTTTCGTCGGCCATCGACTTGCCGAGCTCGTGTATGACGTCGGTGACGCCCGCGCGCTTAGTGTCGGGCAAAAGGATTTCAAGCAGTTTCGCGGCAAATGACATGAGCCCCAGATCGGCGTCCATTTTGGCTTCTATGTTGGGGCGCTGTATCTTGAGCACCACACTCTGCCCGTCTTTGAGCACCGCCGCATGCACCTGCGCAATCGACGCCGACGCGAGCGGTAGCTCTTCAATTGAACGGAAATGCTTGCGGTAGTCGTCGCCGAGCTCTGTTTTAAGAGTCTTTTCGAGATCGGCGAAATCGACCGGCGTGGTGCGGTCGAGCAGCGCCTGCATCTCGGTTACGTATGCGTCGGGAAAAATACCCGGCGCCGAGGCGATGAATTGCCCGAGTTTGATATAGGTGGCACCCAGCTGTTCGAAAATTTCGCGCAGTTCCCGCGCATTGGCCGCTGAACCGGGGTCTGCTACCATGCGCCCGAAAAATTGCGCGTGGCGTGCAAAAATAAAAGAGGTCTGCGCAACCCGGCCTGCCGCAGCAACCGAAGTCTTCAGGTCATCGATGAGTCCCACGCAGTGCGGTTAATGCGCTGCGGACAGTATGCAAACCTTTTTTACGTGGATCTCTATTTTGGGCTGCAGACGTGAATCGCTCTGTTGCAGGCGCTCATACGCCTTCTGTTCGCTCTTGCGCTTTTCCCCCGCGATCTTCGTCACGCTGCCGGCAAATTTGTCGCCATACCATTTGAGTTTGCCGCGCTGGATCTCAAGGCGTTCTTCGATCTGGTTCTTGCGCGCGGCTGCCGAATCGACGATGCGGTTGTGCCAGTAACTTTCATACGGACGTACCTTCGCAATAATCGCGCGCACATCTTTCATGATCTCTGCAGACGCCTTGTCGACCGCCCGCACACACACCGCGCGCAGATATTCCTGCTCCACATTGGCGGCGCGCGTCATTTTGGTGGCGATCATCTGCGTGAGCGCTTCGACGTCGGGCTGTTCTGAAAAATCCCCAGAAGCGTATTTGGGAACAAAAACCCGATACATCCTGCGATAGTTTTTATCCAGTTCAAGAGTCATCGAAAGAAAGAACAACATACCATCTACAGTGGCCTCAGTCTGCACCACGGGAATTTTTTCCGACTCGGCAATGAGTTCGCGTGCGCAGCGATCGACGAGATCGTGGCCAAAGGCAAAAAACTCAAGATCGACGCGCTTGGTCGCAAGTTCATGGTCGAAGGTGCCACGGCGGATTTTCGCCGTTACCGCTGCCGTGGCGTCTGCCGCAGCAGGCTCGGCAAGTTCCACCGCTCCCGCTGATTCTTTAAAAGGAATATTCTGCCCCTGCGCATAGTCGCGCATGACACCCAAAAGCTCTTCACCGCTGCGCCGGCTCTCTGTGCCGCCATGCGCATGCCTGAAGGCTGCCAAATCGAAGTTCATATGCTCTGTGGAAATGAGTTTATCGACGTTTCTCAGATTTTCTTTCGCCATAAACAGGCTGCGCTCGAGCTCTTCGTTGTGCTCGCGCTTGGTCTTTTTGGCACCCAAAAACGCCATCAGGCTGCGGCCAAACTTGTATTCGCTTTCGAACACACCAAGCAGTGTATCCGAGGGCCCAAGCGCATTCTCAAACAGGCGGATCTTCTCTTCGAGCACTTCGACGACGCGCTCCGCGACCGTGTCGCGGCACGCAAAGTTGACGATGTGCACGTCGCGCGTCTGCCCGAAACGGTGAATACGTCCGATACGTTGCTCGAGTTTTAACGGACTCCAGGGCAGGTCATAGTTGATCAGGCAGGCAGCGATCTGCAGGTTACGGCCTTCCCCCCCCGCTTCGGTACAGATCAGAATGTCCGCATCGGCGAAGAATGCCTTAATTGCGTCTTCTTTCTGGTCAAAATTCAATCCACCATGGAAACCAATGACCTTTTGCGGCTTCAGATTCTCTGCCAGGTATTCGAGTGTGGATTTAAACTGCGTAAAAATCACGAACTTCTGGTGGCCGCTCGCGCGCATGGTCTTCAGAATCTTCTGCAGGTGCTTGAGCTTGCTGTCCGATTCGATTTTGCGGCCGAGGCGCGCGAGGTGCGTCAGGTGCTGAATTTCAGACCGGATCTCCTGCGGGTTGATCATGCCATGCTCTTCGAAGCCTTCTTCTTCCTGGTATTCGCGCACGGCTTCGGCGACATCTTCGCTCTCTGAAATTTCCTGCATCACCCTGAAGTAGAAACCTTCGAGGCGCGCACGGCGGCCATCGAGCGCCTTGAGTAGTGCGTACGCCGAAGAATCGAGCAGCTTCTGGAACACGATCATGATGAAGCTCTTGAGGTTGTCGCCGCGCGAGAGCGCACGGTTAAACTCAGTCTTCACATATTCCGTCGTGCGGTCGTAAAACTCGCGCTCGTCGCGGCTGAGATCGATCTTCACCGTCTTCGCAAAACGTTTCGTGAAGCCACCCACGTCAATCTTGCGCCGGCGAATCACCACCGGGGCGAGACGGTCTTTTAAGAGGCTCGCATCCTGCGCAAACTGCGACTGGAAGGTGGCCAGCGGCCCCAGAATATCGGGGTCGATCAGCTGAATGAGAAAGAAGATTTCTTCGAGTTTGCCGCGGAAGGGTGTCGCCGACAGCAAAAGAAAACCCTCCACCTGCTGGCTCAGCGCATGCGCAAACTGCCATGCCTGCGTTACGGTATTGGCGTCACGCCTGAGGCGATGCGCTTCGTCGAACACGACGAGATCAAAATGCTGGTTCAGAAACAGTTCGCGGTGGCGTTCGTCTTTCGCGAGATCGACCGAGATTAAGAACTGGTTGCCTTGCTCAAAGGGATTCTTGCGGCGGCTGAGCGAAGTCGAAGCCCGCAGCGAATCGCCGTTGAGGATCGTAAAATCTTCGGCAAACTTCGTCTTGAGTTCCTGCTGCCACTGCGCGGTGAGCGGCGATGGCACTACGATCAGAATTTTCTCATAGCCGTGTTTGAGTTTGAGTTCTTTGAGAATCAGGCCCGCTTCGATGGTTTTGCCGAGACCCACTTCGTCGGCGATCAGAAAGCGCGGGCGCGAAGCCGACACCACCTTGAGCGCGGCTTCGACCTGGTGCGGCAGCAGCATCGTGCGCGACGATGAGAACACCGCCAGCGGTTCGCGGTAATAGCGCTCCATCAGCGACCACAGCCGCGCATAGAGTCCGCTCAGCCGGCACTGTTCTGCGTTCGCCTCACCAGCCTGCGGCAGACTGATCGTGACTTTGAGCGGATCACCGCCGTCCGAGCTGCCCATCGCATGCGCGATACGATTGGCTTTTTCCACCACTTCTGCCGGCGCGTCGAAATTGAGTTTCCCCTGCAACAAGATGAGACATAATTCAGCGGGCGTTTAGTCCGTAAAGGAAACAGCCTTAAAAAAGGGATTTTCTTTCAGAAAATTCCTTTTTTAAGGCTGGGACAGACTTTTGTCTTGTCCCTCTGCGTTCAGGAGCATATTTCGCCCGATGCAGCTGCGCCTCATTGCCGTATCTATGCTTCTGGTGCACTGCTCCACCACGGCGACAATCACGCTGCACGATAAACGTGAGGTATCCGGCACGATCACAGCCTCCAGTAAAGAAGAAATCCAACTGGGCACAGATCACACCACCACGGCGGTGGCGCGATCGGCAATCAAAGACATCGACCACCCGGGAAAATTTCATATGCTCCTGGGCTTCTCGCTGTTTGCCGCAGGTATTGTTACACTTATTGCGCTCGACCAGCGCGAATGCCGGGATAGTTGCGCGCAACCGATAACCGGGCTCGCATTACCGGTTTTGGCGGGCGCCGCCGGAGCCGGTATTTTTTTCTGGGGTTACAGCGCCTGGTCTGATTCGCGCGCGGCACTGGTGCCGACGCTGCCCGGCCCGCGCACAGATGCCGGCGGCGGCTTCGGTTACCAGTACCGTTTCTGAAATCCTGCTCCGTTAAATGCTTGCGCAAGCGCCGCGGGCTTTGCTTTTACCCCGATATGCGCACACGTTTTTTCTTTGGCTTTTTTTTGCTGACGGCTTTCACTCTCAATGCAGATAGCGAGCAGTCAGCAGAAGGCTATATCCCCGAACCTCTGGAAGTGATCGAGAGGGTTCCTGTCGCCGATTCAGCATTTATCAGGCACCGCGGCTTGCCGTCTTCTGTCGACCTCTCCCCGCATTTTCCCGTTCCGGGCAGGCAGGGCAACCAGGGCAGCTGCGTCGGCTGGGCCACAACCTATGCGCTCAAGACTTACCATGAAAAGCGCAAGCGCAACTGGGATTTAGGCCCGGCACCGCAGGATGGCGGCTCAGGTGAACACGTTTTTTCACCCGCATGGACGTATAACCAGATCAACAATGGACGCGATCGCGGCGCACACATTCCGCATGCGCTCGAACTGTTGATTTCGAAAGGCGCTGCCCCGTGGAGCGCCATGCCATACAACGCAAAAGACTATCGCTCACAGCCGAGCGCTGAGGCCAGACGCATTGCGGCGCAATACCGCGCCAAGAGCTATGATCAGGTGCCGGTGCAAAACGTCGATGCCCTCAAAGCGGAGCTCGCGCGCGGTAACCCGATGGCAATCGGTGTTTATACGGGCCCCGACCGCCGTGCCTGCTGCCGCAACGGCGAAGTGTTTGACCATTTCACCCGCGGAAAATCGGTCGGCCATGCGATGGTGCTCGTCGGCTATGACGACCGCAAAGTGTCGCCGCTCGGCCACCGCGGTGCGCTGAAAATTATGGACTCAGACGGGCCAAATGCTGCGACCAATGGTTTCGCCTGGGTGTCTTACCAGTTTGCCCCGCAGCTGCTGTACGCTGCTTACGTGCTGCGTGATTGGGAACCCTCGGGCGCTCTGCCCGCAACCCCGACGGCCAGTGAAGAAATTCTGCCGCCCGAAAATGTGCGCGCGACGCAGGGCACACAGAGCAACATGGTTACCCTGACGTGGAACAAGGCGGCGGGCGCAACAGCGTATGAAATCCAGCGCAGCGTTTCGGGGGATTTCAGCTTCACATCGGCCGGCTATTCTGGTAAAACCTCTTTCCAGGACCGCAACGTGCAGGAAGACGTAGCATACGATTACCGCATTATCTCGATTCGCGACCAGAAAAAATCCGATCCCGAACAGAGTATGATCGCCAAAGGCTTCGCCGCCACGCAGGTGCAACCCGCCCCACCCGTGCCGGCAGTGGTTGCGAAACCCGGTCGCGTCGAAAACCTCGTTGCGACCAACGGACAACACAGAGATAAAATTGTACTGACCTGGGATTCAGCGCCCAATGCGTCAAAATACGGCATCGTGCGTTTCGACAACGCGAGCCGGGCATGGTCTCTCATCGGCTGGGCGCAGGCTAACCGCTATGAAGACACCAGCGCCGAGGTGCAGAGCGGAACGCGTGTGGCGTACAGCGTGCGCGCAGTGAACGCGAAAGACGAAGGCCCTGAAGCAAAACCCGCGTGGGGCACGGTGAATCCGAATCTCGACCGCGCGGGCCAGGTGCCCGATGTGCCGCAGAACATCGCAGCCGATCTCAAAGGCACAAGTGTGACAGTCAGCTGGAAAGCCGTACCCAGGGCCGGCGAATATTATGTTTTCCGCCGGCAAATGAGTGCCGCGCAGTGGGATTTTGTCAAAGGCGTCAAACACACACGTTTCAGCGAAAATTTTCCCGGTGCGCCAGGTGAGCTGTGGTACTATACCGTACGCGCCAAACTCGATTCGGGCGGCGAATCTGCCGATTCGGCCTTTGCAGCGGTATCGCTGCCGGCAGAGCGCCCGGTCATACGCCAACGCTATACCAGCGATGCTGAACTGGCGGCCTTTGCCGGCAATTGGGGTGGCGAAGTCGCCTCTGGCGGCAGCCAGTTGCAGGTGGTCTCGCTCAGCGTCACCCCTGCGGGGGAAAATTTCACGGTCGAAATTGCGGTCAATGGCAGAAAAAGAGCGCTGAAAGGAAAATACATCGCGCGCAGCAGCGAACTCAATTCGAAGGGTTTAAACATCAAGGCCGTGCCGGCAAACCCAGGGTTGATTTCTGTGACCTGCCGCGATCGCACATTCTGCGGCGCGCCGTTCCGCGACACGCTGTACCGCACGCAATGAACATCCAGAAAATTGCTCCGCATTGGTGAATCACCCCGATCATAGATCTCTGAGAAAGAGAACGTAGAAAATGCAATTTGAATGGAGTGATAAGAAGGCCGTGTCGAACTTGAAAAAGCATTGGGTTTCGTTTCACGAGGCGACGACAGTTTTCGGAGATTACTTTTCGATAACGATTCCAGACCCATTACATTCGCATTCGGAGGATCGTTTTATTATCTTGGGCATGTCGAATAAAGAGCGTCTGCTTGTTGTTGGGCATACCGACCGGGGAGACAAAAAACGCTTGATATCGGCGAGAAAGGCAACAAAAGCGGAGCGTGAGCAGTATGAAAAAAGATAAAGACTTATTACCCGAATACGATTTCAGCAAGGGCATACGAGGCAAATATGCGAAAGCTTACCACGCAAGTAGTAATGTTGTGAAAATTGAACCCAGCCTTACTAAAAAATTTCCCAATGAAAAAGCCGTGAATAAGGCCTTGCGCGCCTACGCCAAAATTGCAAAAGCATAAAACCTCGCCTCACATCACATATGCTTTTTATAGCGCCGCAGCAAGATGCCCTGCGTGATGCGCGGAAAATGCCGGGCGACGAACGCGACAAGCTTGTTCATAAAACCGGGCGCGAGCTCTGAGCGCGGTGAAGTCAGAAAATCGGCGAGATAGACCGCGACCTTCTCTGCACTCATGCGCGAAATATCAGACCGCGGCGCGCTGCCGTCGGTCGGCGTGTTGTGGTGAAAGTCGGTCTCAATGCCTGCCGGGCGAAAGATCTGCACACGAATCGGACTCTGTTTTGCCTTGAGTTCGAGCTGCCATGCCTGTGCGAACTGTTCGGCAGCGGCCTTGCTCGCGGCATAGACGCTGCGCCCCGGCATCGGGAAATATTTCATCAGGCTTGAAACCAGCACAAAACGCGGCTGATCCGCTTTTGACAGGTAAGGCTCGGTTGCCTTGATCAGATTGATCACCGAACAGGCATTGATATGAAAAGTCTGCTCGGCGTTTGCGGGTTTCGTCTCGACGATACTGCCCATGTGGTTAATGCCGGCATTGTGTATCACATAGTCGAGACGGGTAAGCTGTTGCTCCTGCAAAATTTTTGCGAGTTTCTGCGCATAACCCGGCTCGGCCACATCGGCGACAAAAATCGCAGACCGGCCAGTCGCACCTGCACCCAGCGCACGTTGTGCCGCATTGAGCCGCGCCGTATCACGGCCATTTAAGATGACAAAATCGCCGCGCGCCGCCAGAATTCTGGCCACTTCGAACCCCAGACCACGGCTCGCGCCCGTAATGAGCCCGGTGCGCCGATGCTGCTGTGTCGAGGCGGGCTTCAGGAAAACGATTCCTTGTCAGAAGGGAATTTGCTATCGCGCACATCGGCCGCATAATTCTCCAGCGCGGACATTACAGAAGTGCTGAGCTCCGCATATTTGCGCACGAACTTGGGTGCAAAATCGGGATCGAGGCCGAGAAGGTCGTTGAGCACCAGTACCTGCCCGTCGGCCTTATCGCCGGCGCCGATGCCGATCAGCGGAATTTCCAGAATTTTGGCGACGGCCTCGGTTAACGGCGAAGGAATCATTTCGAGCACTATGGCAAATGCCCCACTCTGCTGCAAAAGCTTCGCGTCATCGATCAGTTTTTGCGCTGCGGCGGATGTTTTGCCCTGCACTTTATATCCGCCGAAGGCAAGCAATGACTGCGGCGTTAAGCCCAGATGGCCCATCACCGGTATACCGCTTTCAACGAGCGCCCTGACCTGCGGCGCGATGTTGGCACCGCCTTCGAGCTTCACTGCATCGGCGCCGGTTTCTTTGATAATGCGGCCGGCATTTCTGAGCGCATCTTCGATGCCGGTCTGGTATGACATGAAAGGCATATCGACGACGATGAAGGCCTGCGGCGCACCGCGGCGTACGATGCGGCCGTGGTAAACCATGTCGCCGACGGTCACGGGAATCGTATTGGGCTGCCCCTGAATAACATTACCCAGCGAATCGCCGACAAGAATCGCATCGATCGAGGTGCGCGCGACGAGCCGTGCAAAGGCAAAATCATAGCAAGTGACCATGGTGATCTTTTCACCCGCAGATTTTTTTTTGGTAAAATCGTGTACATTCATAACAGAACGTCCCTGTATTTTTGACCAGTTCACCCCGGTCTCGGTATCGACTGCGTCGGCTTTCAGTTCGCGCATGAACTGTCGAACCCATTCACGCGCACGGTTATAGGGATGTGGAATTCTAAGGCCCGGCTCATCGACTTTGCCCAGAGAACACCAGACAATGTCGATGTCGATTTCGCGCGGCCCGTTTTTGACGCGCTTTTTGCGCCCGATCGATTGCTCCAGCGTGAGCACTGCCTTCAGCATACCAGAAGGGTTGAGGTCAGAGGCCACGCGGACAGCCTGATTGAGAAAACGCCCCTGCGCCCGAATCAGAATCGGCCACGTTTCGAGAATTGTCGATTCGGCGAGGATTTCAGAAAATGCCGCGATACCCTGCCGCGCGCGCAAGAGGTTCCCCTGGCGGTCACCGACATTACTGCCGAGGGCGAGAATATATTCAGTGCGCGGTTTCAGTGGTGCCACCCGATCGGATTTACCACAACCAAAACGGGAAAAGCGTCAGAGCGAACAGCTTTTCCATTTTTTCTGCGATAGATGTGTGCTTTGCACACATCTATCGCAGTTACTTATTCGGCTTCTGTGCCAACCAGTTATCCACTTCCTGCTGCTTCTGCTTCAGGCGCAGCAGATGGTTGCCGGTGAACACGGTGTAGTCGATGTCGCCGGCGAGAATATCCGAACGGATGCTCTCGAGCCCCGGCATATCTATCTCAAAATTGTACGAGGAAGATTCAATGGCGAGATCGCGTGCCTTTTTCCAGTACACCATCGATTCGCGGTAATAACCTTCAGCGACCTGGAATGAATTTTTGAGTTCGGGGGCAAAATCGAGATTGTAGAAATACAGGTGGCGCTTATCGAACAGCGAGCCCAGACGCAGGTATGAGCGCATGATCTGCAGATTCAGGTGCATGTGCATCAGCAGCCGGTATTTATGGTATTCCTGCGGATTATGGATGAGGCAGAGCGCCTCGCGCGGGTGCCGGAATTTTTTTTCGAGCGCGATTTTCAGAAAGAATATATTGCGGCGTATTTCCTCTTGCTGGGAAAGCTGCTTGAGGCTGTAGAGCAGAAAGAAGTCTTCGACAAACTGCGGCTGCCATTGGTGAAGGCGTTTTGGAATCCAGTCTGAGAATTTCGTGAACATACCCGACTGGTCATAATAATAGTCGAGGCGCAGCGTGGCCGAAGCCACCGAGGGCATAAGGAACAGGCAGAGTATAAATCCGCGCAACTTCACCTATTGAATATCGGCGCCCTACCCCCCGCCCAAGAGCGAATTGTGGTGCAGGCCATTAGGGGTAGACTTACCCGCCCTGCACCGCGTCAAAGGGAGTCTACCCCCTATCTGCCGTCGTGCTTATGCTTCAAAAGATCCGAAAAAGTTACGTTGCGGAAAATTTTACCACGCGAAGACTGCAGCTCTTCGAGGTAACCTTTGACTGAATGCATAAACGGATTCTTTGGGTTATACTGCGGTATGGCATAATCCGACGGGTCCAGTGCCTCGACAAGCTCCCCCACCTGAATGAGGTCCGGGTTCGTCGCCAGAAGCCAGGTCTGGTCGTCTGTCTGCGTAATATATCCCTTCGCTTTAAACCGTTCCGTCAGGAAATGGAACTCCTCCTGATCGCCGTTGCAATGGCCGACGAGCACATCCGTCGTACAGTCGTTCTTCCCTGCATTAAAACTCTGCACCAGCTTATGCAGCAAACTCAAACCATACCAAAACTGCCTTTTATGGCGTTCGTCCATCATGGCTTTCTGGTTTATGCGGAAAAGTTTCGGGTATTGGACGAAAAATGCAATTTCAGCGCCGATCAGCACGATCAGCGCAGACACGTAGAGTAAGAGCAGGGTCAACGGAACCAGGGCCAGAGTACCGTACAGAGCCGCCGTTCCTTTCGAAAAATTCGCCACGTAATACTTGTAGGCCAGAAGGAATATTACCCACGAGATCGAGGTTACTGCAGCCCCTATACCCGCGGCCTTAAAATCGACATTCGTATAAGGTATCACCTTATAAATGAGAAAGAACAGGACGAATATGACAAAGAAAGGTATCAGAACATTACCCAGCGCTGAGACGAGCCGGCGCCAGAACGGAGCTTTCTGCAAAATGACAAATTCGCGCACACCGGGGTTCTTGTCGGCCGTCATCTGGTGGGAAAGCATGTGGTAATGATCGCCGCCGATAACAAAACGGTTTTCTTTGGCATAATAGCGCACTGCGTGCAGATTGATGCCGCTTTCGGCCTTGCCTTCGCGCCATTGAATCGATCCGTCGGGCAGGAACTGCGAATAGCGTATCAGCCCGTCGTAGCCCACCGCCACGGCCGTGCCATCGGGTGCCACCGCAACATCTTCAAAGAACATGCTGGGCAGCATGCTCGTGGATTTCCAGGTGAGCCCCCGGTCACGCGTCACCAGTAGAAGTCCCGCCTCACCGACCGCGTAACCCGCACGATCTGACATGGCGAGCCCCATAAAAGTCACCTTGCGGTCTGTAACCGCTTTCAGCAGCTCTTCATAGGGCTTAAATGTTGCGCCGCCATCTTCGGTCATCAGCGCGGCACTGTCTTCACCCAGAACGACCCATGTGCCGGGTTTTAAGGGGCTGATCTCGTGCAAGGCCCGGGTCACACCTTCCTGATGGTGCGGTTGCCAACTGTCACCCCCATCGACCGTGCGCAGGATTAAGCCGTCGTCGCCGGCGATGATGCCCTGCTTTTCGCTCAGAAACTGGATGCGGTTAAAACCCGATGGCTGAATCAGATCACCACGCTGCCGGTAAAATTTCCGTAAGTGGTAGGTCTGGCCATTGTCTTTGCTGGTGACAAGAATCCCGTTTTCGGTGGTAATAAACTCACGATTGCCGATGCGCGCATAATCGCTGAACACGGCATCGCGCAGCACCTTACGCGTTGCCGCAGCGGCGTGTTCATAGACTTCCTTGTTGCTCAACGGCGCGATGGTTTTCGTTTCGGCATTATAGACAATCGCCTCGTTTTCGGCGGCGAAGTCGGTCAGCTTGAGGATGTTCTTTTCGCGGAACGGTTTGCCTTTTTCATTTTGCACAAGAAACAGATGGTGATCGCCGAGAATTTGTACCGTCTCGCGTTCGACTTTGACCTGGTTGATGTTCGGGGAGGCAAACTGCTGTACGATCCACTGTGCGGAACTAATGCCAACGCCGAGAATCACTGGCCCGAAAATGATGACCATCATAAAACCTGCGACTTTCTGCACGATGGGTCGTCTGCGGCTCACGCGCCAGATGCGGTTGATCGAATCTTCCATATTCCTCAGCACACTCGTCGCCGAAAACATCAGAATCAGTAACCCCACTCCGCCGATCGCACCGGCATTTTTCAAGAGGTCGCGAATGACGTTAAAATAGGGCTGGAGATCCATTTCCATACCGCTGAGGCGTGCCATGTTGTCCAACTGCCCGAAATATTCTTCTATGTTGATAAAACGCGAACCCAGCATCATCACCACGACGAGCGTGGGCACAAAGCTGACGACGATTGCATAGCTGATAGACGCAGCCTTTGCCATGACATCGTCGTCCAGAAATTTGTTCACTGCCGCGATGGCAAACTGAATGGCGGCCTGAAGCCGTTTCCGGGCTTTTCGCGTTTCGTCAAAATTACCCGAAAGGGTATTCAGAAAAAAATCTTTGATCCTGACTATCAGTCCCGCTTTTTCGCTCTTGGCCATAGCTTAAATCGAAACCTCAGAGCAGCCTGTCACATCAATTTTTGTCACCAGCGGCGAGAACAGCGGCGGCCAGATCACGCAGGACCTTTGCCTGATAGCGGTAAGAAGCCCGCTGGCTGTATTTCCGCAGTTTCGAAACCGGAAGCTGCCGTGCGGCGACCGCCGCCGTCAGCTTCAACAGCCGATTATCGATTTCACGCGGTTCTGCCCTGAGCGCATTGAGCACTTTTGCCGCCTCGGGATATTTCTGGTCTTTTAGCAGCGCAAAACCTCTGAGGTAGAGACAGGCATTTTTGGCCGCAAGCGAGTTTTCCCGTGCGGCGATATTCCTGCAAATCACGTGCACTTCTTCGCCCTTCGACTGCAACGCGGCAATGCGTGCTTCGGCCAGCAAGAGCGGCAATTCGAGCGACGCATTCTGCGCAATAAGATCTGCGGTGGCCCCGCGAATTTGCAGCAAACCTTCCAGCGCAGCGTCGTATTCTGCGGCCGATATCAGACTGCGCGCCTTGAGCGCATAGACGTGCAGCAACCGCGCTTCTGATACCTGCTGCGTTTCCCCGGACAGGAGCGGAAAAATGCCGCGCGCTTCTGTCAGTTTGCAGACGCCAAGGCGCTGCAGCGCAAAGTCATAGACCGCGGCATTGCCTTTTGTCTGCACAAGAATTTCGCCGACGCGCTCTGCGTCTCCTTCCGCGCCGCATTCTGCGTCGATTACGGCAATGACGCGCGAAAGTTTTCCCTCTGTGGTACGAAATTGTGCCGCCGCGGTTTTGATAAGCCGCTTCCGCATGCCCTTGCCGGTGGCCAGCGGATAGGCTTCGCTGAAACGTCCCAGGCGCAGGCGCAGATAGAACAGGTCATATCGCGCTGCGCGGCGGATTTTCGCGTTGCTGGTATTTCTGACTGTATCTGCCAGCAGGGCGTCCGCTTCCAGCGGATCGTCCTCTAAGAGTTCCTGCGCGCGCACATACGTTCTGTCGGCGGCGGTGAGGCTGCCAAAAAACACAAGTATTGCAGCGCTGAGAAAGACGCGGTAAAAAGAAAAAATCAACGGAACTGCGATTCACCCATCACGGCCATGAACTCACCCGATTCAGCACTGCTGCCGTGCAGGCATTCACCCTCCGGTGTCACGCCGCTGAGAAAAACTTCGCTGCGCGCATGCGGACAAGCCTCAGACGCGATGCGTCCCGATAACGGGCACACGCGCATGCGCACCATTCCCGGTTGCATTTTGAAATCGACGCTTTGAAAATCCTGCTTCAGAAATTCGCCGGCAAGTTTCGATGCCAGTGCCGAACCTGTCGCGCCCGGAATAGAATAGCGCATATCGTCAAATCCAAACCAGACGGCGACGATGACATCCTTGCCGCCCCCGACAAACCACAGGTCGCGCGATTCAGAGGAAGTGCCGGTTTTTCCGATAATGCCAGGGACTCCCGTGCCGGCATTGCGCCCCGAACTTTTCAGCATGGAAATTGCCAACTGCGTTTCGGCGGCGCTCATAATCCGCTCTTTCGGTGCGCCGGTTAGCCCCAGTTGGTCTGTGTGCGTCTTGCGCACATCGATGATTTTTTCGAGAGTTTCAACGCGTGTGACAAGGGCCGGGTCCGAAAGAAAGCCGTTATTGGCGAAGACAGAAAATGCTCGGGCCATTTCGAGCGGTGAAAGCGAAATCGTCCCGATCGCAACGGTTTCGTCGTAGCTGAAGCGCTCTTCGAGCGCGCGCTCCGACTGGAAAAAATACTCGGAGAAAAGTTCGGTTACCGATTCACGGCCTAAAAGTCTGCCGACCCTGATCGCGGGGATGTTGCGCGATTTGGCGAGGGCGTCGCGCGCGGGCATCGGTCCTTCAAAACCACCGTTGATATTTTCCGGCGCCCAGGCGTGGGCGCCCGAACCCACAACATAAGGCGTATCATCGATCAGCGTCGCGGGATGAATCAGGTGCTGGCTCAACGCCTTGGCGTAGATAAAAGGTTTCATCGCCGAACCCGTCTGCCGGCGCATCTGCACGGTGCGGTTGAGTTGATTCATCGTCTCATAAGACTCGCCACCCACCATTGCCAGAATGTCGCCGCTGCGGGGAGAGACGGCAATGAATGCTGCCTGAATCTGCGGCTGCGCTTCGCGCGCGACTGCGAGCCCTCCGACATCGAGCAGCAGCCCCGAATCGTAAGCCGCCTGGCGTAATCTGTTTCGCAGTTTTATTTCGCTGCTATCCGCAGATTTGAGCGCCGCATGGAAATTTTTGCGCGCTTGTTTAAGATGCTTCTGTACAAGTTCTTCGGCCTGCGCCTGCATGCCAGCGTCGATGGTTGTGTGCACGCGCGCAGAGTTCTGGTTTTCCGCCTGCAGAATGCGGCGTTGCATGAGGAAATCTCTGGCGTACTGCGCGGGCCACAGGCCCAGCCGCGTTTTTTCACCGAATGCGGTCTCGCTGGCAAAGCGGCCCGATTGCTCGGCGACCGTGTCCATGCCGCGCAACCAGGCCGCCGGCGTCGTGGTCACGATGCCGGCGCCGCGTATACCGTCGAAGAGCACCTGCATGCGCGCCTGCAAACGCCGGTTATTTTTCAGTGGTGAATATTTTTCCGGAGACGGGATCAAGGCTACTATCGAAAGGAATTCGTTGACCGAAAGCTCTCCCACTTTCTTAGCATAGTAGAAACGCGCGGCGGAAGCGAACGAATAATTACCGTGACCGAGATACACGTGATTGACATAGAGCTCAAGAATTTTCTGCTTCGGCAGAATCACTTCGAGCGCACGCGCCAGCCTCACTTCCTGCAGCTTGCGAAACATACTTTTTCTGCGGTTTTGCAGAATAATGCGCGCCAGCTGTTGCGTGATCGTCGAAGCCCCCTGCGCATAACGCAGATGCAGCATATTGTTGAGCATCGCCCGCATAATGGCGGCATACTGCACGCCGCGGTGCTCGTAGAAACCGCGGTCTTCGGCGTAGAGCAGCGCATCGAGCTGCCATTTGTGAAATTCAGTCAGCTGTGATTTTTCTGACTGCGTGACGCCGAGCCGGTTCAGCTCGCGCCCGTTACGGTCGAGCACAAGGTCCGCTTCGCGTGCTTTAAGCCCCATAAGCGCCACACGCGCCTCTTCACTCGAAACAGGAATTGCCTGAACGATGCTGAGCGTGCCTATCGTCAGAGCGAACGCGACTACAGCCAAAACTGACGCACGCTTCCAGTTGAGCTGCGAAACATACGCCGCGAACGCAATGGGTATCCGCCGCCGGCCGGCAGCCCGGCGCGCAGGTTCGGCGGTAATGCGCCCGCTGCCTGGAACTGTGTCTTCATATTCTGCATGCGGAAAAAGCTGAGCATCCTGCGTTTCTTCGGTATAAGATAAACCCTGCTCTGCTAAAGCAGGGTTTTCGTCATCAACCGGATAGTTTTCAGTTTCAAAGCTCATTGTAGTGAGCAATTTCGGTTCCGCGCCTTCAGGCTGCAGAGCGGCATGTTGCGGGGGAGCCACGTCTTCCGTTTTCTGTACAATGCGCTGGTCGAGCTTATCGGCCACGAGACGCAGAATTTTGCCATCACGATTGTCATAACCGTGGTTAAAACTGCAGTACGGGCAGGTCGCAGTCAGAACTGCGAATTCATTCAGATCGACGACAGGTGAAAAGCTCCGTGCACAACGCCGGCACGCGTGTTCAAATGCACGTGCCTCGATACGCCGCTTTGCGGCACTCGGCACAGGGCTCATTGTCCCTGCTCCCTGTTCCATGCTATTTCAACTCAAAAAGGTCTCTGAGTTTTTTCTTCTGGGAAATTTCCATCGATTGCAGTGTGTAACGCAGCACTTTAGCTGTCCGGCGCAGATACTTTTTATACGTTTCCACAAAGTCGATTTTCTTTTCGTAGAAAGGTATGGTCTTCAATTCAACCTTCTGCATTTCCTTGTACGATTCCTGTCCGCGCGCTTCGAATTGCGATTCAAAATAGGCTACCACAATATCGTCGTTGCGGTCAACCTTGGGTTCAACGCGCGCCTGGCCTTCTTTCTGCTCGGGATTTTCGAAGAACACAGGCGACGGATTTGTCACCTCGCGCTTTTCCCGCCTGTAATCTTTGCCGAAGGGATTCGTGCGCTCGAATACGAGTTTGACCTTCGCGAGTTTAGGCGCCTTGGCGTCGCCCGTAGGATAGAGAATGATCGTACCGTTATAAAGGTAGCGAAGTGAAATTGTCTTAATCGATTCACCCGAAGCGATTTCAAAACTGACGCCACCGTCGCTCTCTTTTTTCAGGCGCACCCGGTCTGTCGATTCATAGTCAAGTATGCGGCGCACTGATTGCGCAATGTCCCGGTGCAGGTTATCGATTTCGATATCGGCATAGCCGGTATCGTCTGCCTTCTTTTTCTGCTCTTCCTGTTGCGCAAGTATCTGAGGATCTATGATCTTCTGCGCCCACAGCACGCTGCAGACCGCCAGTACCAGCACACCCGCAATAATCAGCATATTTTTCCGCATAATTTTTCCCATGGGGATTTTACCCGCAGGTCGTCTGACGACCCGAAGCCAAGACCCTCGTTATGATTAACGGCTAAAACGCCATCATCCTTTAACAAAGGGCACTCGCGGGAGATCAGGCTTTGCGTTCCGCAAGGAAAGCAGCGACATCCGCTGCATTACGGGCTTCCGCGAGGTCCTGCGCCGTCTGACCCTTCTTGTTCCTGATTTTTGCCAACGCCTTATTTTCTGCCAGTAAGCTGACCTTATCCAGGCTGCCTTCATGCGCCGCAAACATCAGCGCCGTCCAGCCGTCGAGATCCTGATCATTGACGCGTGCACCGGCCGCGATGAGGCGCTGCATCATTTGCGGAGTCCCCTTCCATGTCGCCATGATGAGCGCTGTGCGACCGCTGCGGTGGCGCAAATTGACATCGGGCTTATACGTCAGCAGGAAGTCGAGCATGTCGGCGTTGCCGCGAAAGGCCGCGATCATCAGCGCCGAATAGCCGTCACGATCCTGCAGATTGATCTTGCTCTTGCGATCCAGAATGATCCGGGCCACATCGATCGATCCTGAGTTCACGGCAAACATCAGTGCGGTGTAACCGTCTTCGTTCTTGAGGTCGATATTGATATTTGCCTGCAAAGCACGCAGCGCCCTTTCGGTGTCATTGGTACGCGCGGCAACAACGAGTTCTTTATTGTTCTTTGGATCTACCGCGCCGGCAGCGACAAGAATTTTCACAATTTCATCAAAATCCTTGATGGCCGCCCAATAAGCCGCCGTACCGCCGTTATCGGCCGTCGCGTTCACGTTGACTTTGGCGTCGACCAGCCGCCGCACCGTTTCGACATGCCCCTTCGCAGCGGCAAGAATCAGCGGCGTGTAGCCGAAGTTATTCTTGCGTTCGAGGTCGCCGCGCCGGTTGATCAATTCGTCGAGAATGCGCACGCGGTTTTCCTGCGCCGCGTAGAAAACCGCCGAATAGCCGTCTTTGTCGCGCGCCTGCACGCTGGCACCGCGGTCAAGCAGAGCCTTAACGATGTCATAGTTGCCGAATGCAGCGGCGATCAACAGCGGTGTCTGCAGATCTTTATCGGTATAGTTCGGATCAGCGTACTCATTGAGTGAATTGTTGAAAATTTCCATGCTGTCGGCACGGATGGCGAGAATCAACTTGCGGCTCGCGAGTGCGTTGATCGCGCCCTTCGAGCGCAGGAATTCTATCAGCGGTGCATCACCCAATTCAACAGAATACGACAGCGGCGAGTAACCCTTTTCATCGACCACGTTGACGTTGGCGCCGCGGTTGACAGCACCCTGCGCTCTCGGCAAATCTTTTGCCCTGGCGGCGATCAGCAGATCTTTGCTGGCTTCGGGATTTTCCGCACCGAAGCCCTGCAGGAGTCTCACAATATCGAGGAAATAATAATACTGTGCCTGAGTCACAGCAGTCTGCCCAAAATAATTTGCCACGGGAATCATCGGCCTGTATTTGAGAATGAGCTCAACTGCCTTAATGTTACCCGAGCGCGCTGATTCAATGAGGGCTGTGTCTCCGAATTTATTTTTTTGATTGGCTTCCTGAAAAAAAGGTTGCATCAGCTTGAGAGTCTCTGCCATGCCGTAACGCGACGCCGAAATGAGCGGTGTATCGCCGTTCGCATTGACCTGCACCTTGCCGGCGCTCATTTTCATTATACGTTCCGCAGCATCGGCAAGACCGTTCGCCGCCGCCACGTGAATTGCGAGACTGCCGTTGGAATCGGGCTGCGACAAGTCGATGTTATTTTCCGTGAGCACTTCCCACACCGATCGTTTGTAATGCTCGAGCGCGATGCGCCAGAGAATTTCGCCGTTTTCGTCGCGTGCATTGAGCGACGCACCCGCGGCCAAAAGATCGCGCACTTCTCCCGCCGAGCCGTCACGCACGGCCTGCACCAGGCCCAGCCCCAGCTCGAGGTTGGATTTCTTGCGGCAGGCCGTGGCTAAGAACGGGAGCATAACCATGAGCAGTAACCCAGATCGCAGAAGATGCCGGTGAACGATAGTCGCGCGCATGGCATCGCTTGCAAAGCGCAAGACCTCTGTCAATAATAAAGTATGCACAGGAAATTATACTTCCGCCGGTTAATTCACGCAGTTCAGGCGCAAAAAACATGGCACCAAGTTTGCTATATGAGCGTACGTGCCGCATCGGGTCTACCCTTATGAGGCGGAAAAACAAGTAGGAGGATTTATGAAGATCAGAAAACTCTCGTTGTTTCTGGCAAGCATGATTCTACTGGCCTCGATTGCCGGTGGTGTGTATGCACAGGAAAAACCGAAAGAGGCAGCAAAACCCAAGGAGCTGACTCTCGACCAGCGTGTCGCGGACATTGAGGCGTACATGAACAATAGCGCCCGTGTAAAAGACGACGCTGCGGTCAAAGCGGAAAACAAGGCAGACAAAACCAATGTCGCAAGTGCAGGTCCGGGCCACAACAGCTGGCTGATGACCTCGACACTGCTGGTGTTATTCATGACACTGCCCGGTCTCGCGCTTTTCTACGGTGGCCTCGTGCGCACCAAGAACGTACTCAGCGTCGTTGCGCAGTGCTTTGGCATTGCGGGCCTGGTTACCATTCTGTGGTGGGCAATCGGTTACTCCTTTGCCTTTTCAGAAGGCAGCCCGTTCCTCGGCGGCACGGCTTTCGCGCTCTTCAAAGGTGTGGATAACGGTGTCGGTCAGGGGGCGCCCTGGGTATCGAATAACGTGTTCTCAATGTTCCAGATGATGTTTGCAATTATCACGCCGGCTTTGATTGTTGGCGCGATCGCGGAACGCATGAAGTTTTCCAGCGTGCTGCTGTTCGTAGCAATCTGGATGTTCGCGGTGTACTTCCCTCTTGCACACATGGTATGGGGTCCCGGCGGTTTCATGAACGGCATAGGTAACTTTGACAAAGCCGGCATCAAAGCGATTGACTTTGCTGGCGGCACCGTCGTGCATATGTCATCAGGCTGGTCGGCACTCGTGTTGTGTCTGATTCTGGGAAAACGCAGCGGCTTCGGCGCAAAATCATTCACCCCGCACAGCATGGTGCTCACCGGCATCGGTACAGGTATGCTTTGGGTCGGCTGGTATGGTTTCAACGCGGGTTCAGCTCTCGCCGCGGATGGTATTGCGGCCAATGCGTTCACTACAACCACACTGACTGCTGCGGTAGCGGCATTTGTCTGGCCGATGCTTGAATGGATGATTAAAGGCCATGCGACAGTCCTGGGATTTTGCTCGGGCGCAGTTTCAGGCCTCGTGGTTATCACTCCGGGTGCAGGTTTTGTGACCGCCAGCTCGGCAGTCATCATGGGCCTGCTCGCAGGTTCAATACCATTCTTCGCAGTAATGTATATGAAAAAGTGGCTGGGATATGACGATGCGCTTGACACCTTCGGTGTACACGGCGTAGGCGGTACACTCGGTGCTATACTCACCGCAGTTTTTGCAACCAAAGATGCAAACCCTGCGCTCGAAGCTGTGATCAAAAACGGTCTCGTCGGTGAGCACATGAAGGCGATTGGTTTCACGATCGTGCTTTCAGTCGTGGCAACGGCGATAATCGCGCTGCTGCTAAAATATACCATCGGCATGAAAGCCAGCTCAGAGAAAGAGTCGCTCGGACTCGACATCAGCGAACATGGCGAAGAAGGCTACAGCGGTTTTCAGACCTTTGTAGAATAATAAGGGGTAATCTATGAAACTTATTACAGCAATGATTCAACCTCACAAACTGCAGGATGTGAAGGACGCCCTATTTAAGGCAAACGTCACAAAAATGACGGTATCCAATGCCCTGGGTTGCGGCCAACAGCGCGGCTATGACGAGTCATACCGCGGCGTCGTGCACGAGGTAAATCTTCTCAAGAAGGTACGCATCGAAATCGCGGTCAACGAAGACTTCGTCGAACCGACCATCAATGCGATCATCAGCGGTGCGCGCACCGGCAATATCGGCGATGGAAAAATCTTCATCACCGAACTGGTCGATGTGATCCGCATCCGCACGGGTGAAAAAGGAAAAACTGCCGTAGGGTAGGACCCTCGGGTCTGCGGCCCACACGACGTGGTCTTTGCCGCAGACCGTAGGCGTCAGTTAAGTACAGCATTGCTGCACTTAACTGACTCGACGAAGCCCGTTGCCCTCTTAACTGAAAGGCAGCGGGCTTTTTTATTCTTCCACAGGAGCAGCAATGAAACTCATCACCGCACTCATTCAACCACATAGACTGCAGAAAGTGCAGGACGAACTGTTCAAAGCAAACGTCACCAAGATGACAGTCAACAATGTGCACGGTTGCGGCCAGCAAAGCGGCTATTCCGAATCCTACCGCGGATTGTTACATGAAATCAATCTGCTACCCAAAGTGCGCATCGAAATAGCAGTGAACGAAGAATTTGTAAAACCCACCATCAACGCCATCATCAAAGGCGGTCGCACCGGAAAAATCGGCGACGGCAAAATATTCATCACGGAACTCGCCAAGGTTATCCGCATCCGCACGGGTGAAAAGGGAAAGAAGGCCATAGGATAGTGATAATTCATAGCTACGGGCTTAAGCCCGTAGCTATGAATTATCATAAGAATTGGAATTGCATGTTCTCGTGGATGAACCGCTCGAGGCGGATCATGTCACCGGGCCTGCTTTTGAAGAACAGTACACCCAGGTAATAAAATCCACCGCGCTGCGAGAAGCGTACGATTTCGCCGAACAGCTCGAGGTCATCGCCCATAACAGGAATCAGCATCTTAATGCGGCGGTGCTGCATCAGATAGCGAAAGATGGCTTCGTCCGAAAACTCGAGCAACAGGCCCGAAAGCGAGATGTTGACGACGCGCGTTTCGACCGAACTCGGATCAAAGTGCGAGCTGCGGATACGCGCCTTGCTCATCGCATAGGAAAACAGCTCCATCAGACGGTGTAAATCCACGGCCTGCGCCGAGTTGATGTATTTTTTATCGAACTGATTGGTCTCGACACGCACATAACCCTGAATTTCGCCAAACAGCGAAAGCGGTGAGAGCAGATACGAAACGATAAATTTGCGCGCGTCGGCCTTACGCATTTCTTCGATGAAGCGCAGCGCAGAGGCGTCGCCTTCCGCGGCAGCGCGCGCTTCAAACATAGCGCTCATGTTGGTCAGGTGCACGTGCGGATGCGGGGAAGTATATGACAGCACGCGCATGGTGTCTTCGACATAAAAACTGCGTCCTTCCGAACGGACAATTTTTTCCGGCAGGCTCAGCTCTTCTTCTTTTTTGCTGGAGTAAAATACGATTTCGAAATCGGTGCTGATCGCCTGGATTTCTGAGACGAGCATGCGGTACATGGTCTGCAGCGAAACGTCTTCGCGCGCGATCTCCTGCATGACATAAGGGAAACGGCTCTCGAGGTTCTTCTCGTCGAGGCGCGTGTGTCCGATCGGCGAGTACATGATCGTGAAGCGCATGAACAGGTCATCAAAGCGCAGCCGTATATGCCGGCGGCGCTGGAGGTAGAGCAGCTCCTGCGGGAACTGGATATAAATACCGTTCTCGTTGGTTCTCTGCACCAGCACGTGCGACATATAATAACGGTTGTAGGCTTCGAACTGCAGCACCGCACGGCGATCCTGCGTTTCCTGAAAGCCATGCGCGGTCAGCAGCACTTCGTTCAGCTCGATCTGCTCGCAGTGCGCGATGTAGACATAACCCGAATAACGGAAATGGACGCGGGTGTACTTGGCCTTCAGGTAATACAGAATATTGAGAATACCGTAATACGACTTTTCGCGCTGCGCATTCTCGAACGGGTCATTTTCCCTCTGCAACGAAACAGGTACGTCACTGACCAATGCCACTGTTTATAGTTTCGGAATCTGCAGGGGCCAAGTAAAAGGGGGGAGCTAAAACTCCGACGCCATAGTGCGTCGCACAACACAATTTTCCCCCCTCTGCATGAAAAGGCGTTTGCAGCCAGCAGGCCGAGAAAGTCATGTACCAAAAAAAATGCGGCGTAGCATTACCGGAAGGTGCCGGTGCTACGCCGAGGTACCTAAGGAGAACTTATGGAAGAACTGTTGAAGAAAATTGTGAATCTGGGAATCGGGGCAGCGAAAGGACTTGAAGACAACCTGCAAACTGCGTTTAAATCTGCAGAACAGGGAATCAACGAGCTGATCGCAAAAGGAGATTCGTCGGGTGAGCAAGGCGCCACAAGCGTAAAAAAGTTTGTGAATGACCTGCTGGTTTCTGTGAAAGATTATGAAGCCAGGGCGCGTGAAATGTCAGATAATCTGACGAATGCGCTGAAGGAATTTCAGACTTCAGGCAAGGGCCGGGTCGAAGATCTGCAGAAGCGGATTGAAGAAATCACCAAGGATATTCGCGCGCGAATTCCAGGACAGTCCTGAAACAACAAGGCCATACCAGCCTGGTATGGCCTCTGTGCCTGCCCTTAGGCGAGACTATTTCTTTTTATGGCGGTTAGCCCTGCGCTTTTTTTTGCGCTTATGATTCGCAATTTTTTTTCTTTTACGTTTACGACCGCTGGGCATCGAATACAATTTAATTTAGAACGACACCGTGTAAACATATTTTGCTTTGCCGGTATGCACGGAGGCATCTGGTCGACAACTGGCATGGATGCCATCTGCGTTGGCGACCGTATGCACGGAGGCACCGGGTCGACAACTGGCATGGATGCCATCTGCGTTGGCGACCGTATGCACGGAGGCACCGGGTCAGCGGCGCGCATGGATGCGCTCTTTGCCGCGGACCGAACCTCAGTAGCAAATCACCGCATTGACGTATACCCGTGATCTTCGTCGATACCCTCGAAAATCTCCCTGCGATAGAAAACGGCTCGGTCGTGACAATGGGCGACTTCGACGGCCTGCACACGGGACACCAGGTGCTCATCCGGGAAGCCGTGGAGCACGCGCGCGAAAATAATCTGCTTTCGGTTCTGGTTACCTATGAACCCAGCCCCAAAAAGGTCCTGAAAAAAATTGCGACCGACAGCCGCCTGACCACGTACCGGGAAAAAAAAGAGCTGTTGAGAGAATCGGGCCTGGATATAGTCGTGTTCTACCCGATGACTGCTGCGACGATCCGCATTTCGGCACGCACCTTTTTGCGCGATTTTCTGCTTGCCCGGCTCAAAATGCAGCAGCTGATCATGGGCCACGACCACCACTTCGGTCACAACCGCCGCGGTAACGCGCGTTACCTTCAAGCGGCGGCGGCGCGCTATGGTTTCGGTCTATGCGTCATTGCAGAACAGATGACGCAGGAAAAACGCACATCCTCATCGCGCATTCGCGCAGCACTCGCGCAGGGGGATGTACAGCTGGTGGCTGAGATTCTTGGCCGGCCGTACAGTATCACCGGTGAAGTCATCAGGGGCGAGCAGCACGGGCGCAGACTGGGTTTTCCCACCGCGAACCTGCGCTTCGACGCGGAAAAACTGCTGCCTGTGAACGGGGTTTATTACGGCCACGCGGTGCTCGCAGACAGCCGCTCATTGCCGGCCGTGGCAAACCTTGGCAAAAAGCCGACGTTCGGCGATTTCGCGCTCGGCCTCGAAGTACATATCCCCGGTTTCAGTGAGGATCTCTATGGCAGCGAAATCTGCTTTGAGTTTGGCGGTCATATTCGCGGCGAAAAAAAATTCCCCGATCTCGACACTTTGAAAATGCAGATCCGCGAAGACATCCGCTTTGCACAAACCAAAATAGTGTTGTAAAATCAGGTTTTATTCCGTATATTGTGGTATACGGTTATGCTAAGGGTCTTACGCCAATACGCAATTCTGCTTATTTCCGGCAGCCTGCTGCAGCTGGCGGCAGCCGATGTAGTCAGCGGTCTGCTCAAAGATTCAGTGGCGACATTTTCTGATTCATACGACCTGATTTTTTATTCTGTAAAATCGGCTCTCACGCGCGATTTGCGCGCACAGAATCTCTCCGTTGGCCAGGAAACCGCGATCACCACCGAACGCATAGAATCGTATCTTGAATCCCGCGGCATCCTGAACCGGCGCGACCGCCAGCCAATCGTACGCAAAGATTTCGCGCAGATGATTTTTCAGAGATTTAATCTGCCACGCGGTTTTTTTACGAGACTCTTCGCTACATCCAGCTGGTATTACCGCGACGCGGTGCGCGTCGGATTATTCGGCGACGGCGACCCGGCCGAAGGCACCATGTCTACGCGCGAGATGCTTTCTGTTTTCACGCGCGCCGAAGAACTCAGTCGCACGCTGAAATGAATCAGTGCTGTATTTTGCAGCCAGGCTGCAAAATACAGCACTAAACGTGTTTGCCGAGAATCGTCTTGTAATGCTCTTTCGGAGCAGCACCGACAGTACGATCGACCATTTCGCCGTTCTTGAACACCATCAGCGTAGGAATGCTGGTGATACCGAATTGCGTCGCGGTTTCCGGGTTTTCATCCACGTTCATTTTGACAATGGAGACTCTTTCGCCCATCTCTTTTTGCAGATCTTCCAGTACAGGAGCCACCATACGGCACGGACCACACCACGGCGCCCAGAAATCCACCATCACGACACCCGTAGATGTTTTATTTTTGAAACTCTGATCCGTAATTTCCTGCACTAGGCCCATATCTGCTCCTGTTTGATCCCTGTGAATTTGCAATATGAAGCTTGCGGGATCGAATTGACTTGACATTGCGTTTTCTGAAGGGAGTATACTAAATCACGGGATGGACAGCAAATAATTTTCCGGTCCTGAAAATCGATGGCGAGATCAGCTACAACGCAACATTCCACGAATCGCCGGCGGCAAAATAACGAAAAAGCCTTCACTTTGGCGGTTTTTCCGGCCAGCGGTGGTTTCAAACGCGAATGGCGCATCGCGTATGCAACTGTCTACTTTCTGCTGGGGCTGGTGTCAGCAATCGCCGGTATTATTGCTTTCTCTTACTTCCGCAGGCCATTGCTTGAATCAGACCGCAAAGAATCGTCAGAATTGACCTCGGGATGGGTTGCGCGCTGGGAAATTCTCGAACACGGTAAGACCCGCATCACAGCGAATCTTGATGATCTGAAAACCGTCGGGGAAGAATACTTTCGTACGATCTTCAACAGA